>DASRRM010000136.1:0-3673 GCA_035695715.1 Tepidisphaeraceae bacterium | reverse complement strand
TGTCTCACATGTACCTGATTTATTATGACCTAAATCCATATCTATAATCAAGTTAAGATGTTTAATGGCCATCAAACACATGAGACACCCCTTGGCGTCCCGCCTGCTGTCTCACCGCCCAGTCGGCTTTGGATAACCCTTGAAATCGGCGATTTGGTTGCATTTGGTTGCATCGCCGGCCCCGGATCGATTCTTCCAACCGCTTTGCGTTGCTCGGCTTGCGCATTTTCCCTTCCGCAATCCCTTCTGCAACCATGTTGCACGCGCATTAGTCCTTCTTCGCAGCCCTCACCGCCTCTACCTGTCTCACCGAGTTTTGCCGCCTTAAAACACATTGCTGGAAATCGCCGTTTCTCGCCCGCCGCGCCGGGCCCAATGCCCCAACTCCGTCTTTCAAGATGCACTGTCAATCGCTGGTTCATCCGCTTCCCGATCAGACACGCATGTTAGGTTATAGTTAGCACTGGCGTCAAGAAAAAAGTTCACCGAAAAACAAGAATCTTTGCCGCCGTCAGGGATACGAGGAAGGAGGAGGGCGAGACACCAGTAAGCCTCCAGTTTTCTCGCCCTCCTCCTCCCTCGTGCTCCCGCCGCCTTTCACTCTTCCTTCCCATATTCATCCCCTCTTGTCGGGAAATCGCCGTGACACCGCCGCGAGTGCAACCAACGCGAACGCGATGAAGCACGGTTACATCGCCCACACGCGCTCCACGATTCAGGGCGCGCATTCGATGCCGCACGCGCAACCCAGGCTCGAGCAGACGCAGTCGACCGCATCGCCAACGACGTTCCGCGCGCGTCCAAGAAGGGGATGAATATGAGAAGGAAGAGGGGGTGGGGAAGGGAGGGTGAGGGAAGGGGCGGGCGAGAAAACCGGTGTCTCGCCCGCCCCGTCCCTCACATCGCGGCGGCGACGAGTGACGTTCGCCGTCGCTCCGGCGAATTTGGTGGATGTCACCATAAGCAGTCCCGGCACCTTTTCCGCGTCCCGCCGGTTGCCCGGTTGAGCACACGGTACGCGATGCCGCCGGCACTGACGCGGCGGGGATGATCCACTGCAAAACCCATGCCATTTATCTCATTATTTATCAAAGGTTAACGGCAACGGTAGCCGGCACCTTTTCCACGTCTCGGCACCTGTTTCGTCCCAGTCAAGAGCTATTGCATCGGGGATGCACGGTTCTCTATTCCATGCCAGAGCGGCGGGCGTCGAGCCGGAGCGCAGCGGAGGCTTGACGCCCGCCGCTCTGGCATCGTCGTCCTTGACGACACTGGCCAACTGCCTGGTCTTTCTCATACACCAGCATGACGTCTCGACCGGTCGCGGGAGCCGGCGCCCCGGGTAACTCCAACCTGTTGCTCTGAACGTGTCCGCCGACTTGCGTCACGGACCGTCGAATCGGCTGCATGGGAGATTTGACCGGGCGACCGGCGTCCATGGCCCCTCGATACTTTTCTGGACAATCCTCCTTGCGGAGCTTGCCAAGGTGCCGACACGGAAGGTGGCCGGACGCGGCCTGTCGTCGAAACATCTGTCGCTGGCGAAAACACCTCGCTTGGTTTGATTACCGTCTTTCGCCACCGAGCCGGGATCGATCACGATCTGCACGGGGCCTACGTCACCGCTGCTTCACGCGCGGGCGGCTCACTTCGAGTCTGCTTACTTCAAAACTGCTTCCATCATCCTCGCTTTCACCGCATCGTGCGGCTGCTTGACTGCGCCAGGGAACAACCGCCCAGCGTCGAACTTTTCTCCACTCACCGCCACATGCCACGCGGCCAGCGCCAGCCGCCGCATGACTCCCACCATCGCCCTCGCCCCTTTGCCCCCATCCCGCGCCTTTTTGGGAAGGGTCCATCGCTTGACCGCTGCGTCCCGCATCCAACGCAGCGCGCCAAAGTACAGCCACTTGCGCGTCAGCCGCTGGCCCCGTTTGCTGATGCGCAGTTGTCCCTTGTGTTGCCCGCTGGAACGCTCGACCAGGTTCAGGCCCATTGCCTTGCGGTAGGCCGCGGCGCTGCCGTAATCGTGCGGATCGCCCAGGCACATCCACAGCACGCATGCGGTGATCAGCCCCACGGCCGGCATCTGCGCCAAGATCGTCTTGTGATCCTTGGTCAGCGCCCGCAGGTGCCGCTTGCAGTCGCTGATCTGCTTGCGCCGAGCCGCCAGTTCGCCGGCCAGTTCCTGGATCTCACGAATCCCCCAGGCGTTGGTCCTCACGCCACGGGTGGTCTTGGCCGACGCGATAATCGCGGCGATCTTCTCATCGGTCAGGTAATGCCCGCCGAAGCTTCGCAGCTTCTCGGCCGCCTTTGGATCGGCCGCCAGCGCCGCGGGCGAACCCCAGTGCAGCAGCGCCTTGCACAGCGTCGCGCCGGAGCCGGGGATCAGCCGCGTCACCTCTGGCCAGTGCCGCGCCAGCAACGCCTCGACTTTCCCGCCCCACATCTGCTTGACCCGCTGGGCCGAGTCCACCTGACGCACCCAGTAGCGGATCTCCTGGTCCACCGCGTCGCCTTCGTCCATCGACCACGGCTTGCCTTTGCCCCGTCCGCACAGGTCGGCGATGATCGCCGCGTCCTTCCCATCATGCTGGCTCGGAACGCCGTCGAAGGTCTCGGCCTGGTCCTTGACTGCTTTGGCCGACACTCGCTGCACCACGATCTGCACATCACCCAGCGCCTGGCGAACCGCATCGCCATACGTTCCGCTGGATTCCATCGCCACCGTCAGCGGGCAGAGCACGCTCAGCTCCTTGAGCTTCTCCACCAGCAATCCCACCTCCGCGGGATTGGATATCTGCCACGGCCGCAGAAATGAACCGTCGGGCCAACGCAACACGCCGATCAACTCCAACTTGGCCACGTCAATGCCCACCACACACGCCTGGCCGTGATGATCTGCGGCCAAAACGCCCACCTCGACACGCTTGACGGACACAAATGAATACGGTCTGCTCTTGGACACGGGGATGACCTCCTGCACGCGGATCTTTGTCCGGCTTCCAAGCCGGAACCTTATTCCGCTTCTTTTGAGGCATCCCCGCCTTTTTTCCTAGAGCGCGACGCTCAAGGCTCAAGGGTTATAGCCGACTTTTCCGCGTCTTCTTGTGCTTCTCTGTGATTCGCCCTTGACACGGCGAACCGACTTGTGTCCATAATGTTGAAGTGAGCCGACCGATTGTCTTTCCGCAAAGGAATGGGAAGGAGGTCCTAGACAAAGACTCGTGGGCATCCTCACCACCGGTTCGCGGCCAATCAAATAGATCTGACCTCGGGGGCTTGGGATTCTCGCAGGACTGTTGCAATGCCCCTTCTCGTTACAAGCGCGTCCGGTATGAATGGGAACGGATATGGCGCGCTGCTCGCCTTTGAATTGGACGGCAGGCTGCGCGGGACTTTTATTGATGACGATCGCATTGTCGATCCGCGTGGCCTTGCTGTCGATGCAAAGGAAAATTCGCTATTTTTAAACAGTGGCGCCGATCGGGTATTAGCGATTTCCTCGCATGGGCGCATAGTTCGCGACACCGGCCGGATTGAAGGCCTTAATCCCGGCGGTGGCAATTTCGACCCCGATGGCCGGTATTTCGTCGGCCTGCGCAGCGAACGCACAATCGTCGCCTTGTCGACCAGCTTCGATGCTGCCCTCGAGCATGTCTTACCGCCC
>DASRRM010000135.1:0-4019 GCA_035695715.1 Tepidisphaeraceae bacterium | reverse complement strand
TTGCGTTGCATGAGATGCGACAGGTCGGGGCCGACCACGCCTTGGGAATCCGTGCCGCGGATCATGTGGCAACTGCCGCAATGTGTGTTGAAGTCCACCTGCCCCGCCCATTGTCCGCCGCTCGCCGGCTGCGCTGGCGATTGCAGCTGATGCTTGCGCCACGCTTCGAAATCGCCCGGCGACTGCGCAATCATGAGAAGCCCCATTTTCGCGTGCTGCAAACCGCAGTACTCGGTGCACTGTCCGCGATAGATGCCGGGCGCATTCGCCTCCATCCACGTCTCATTGGTCTGGCCGGGAATGGTGTCAGTTTTTCCTGATAACGATGGAATCCAAAAAGAATGGATCACGTCTCCGCCGATCAAGCGGAAGCGGACGGGCACGCCCGCAGGAATATGGATCTCGTTTGCTGTGACGAAGATCTGCGCGGGGTCATCGCTCAGGTAGCGGACTTGCCACCACCATTGTTTACCTGTGACTTCGATCGTGAGCGGTGGCTTCGATGCCGGAGCCGACACGTCGGCCAATACCTTCATCGTCCAAACGACAGTGAATAAGAGCGCCAAGCTGGATATGCCGACGCCTATCCATATCCAGGAAAGGCCGCCGGTCGTTGCGACGAGCGCCGATTTTCTTGAAGGTTCAAACGACTCTCCAGGTCGATGCCACACCGCGCCTGCCACCAGCACGCCGATAATAAGAATCACGACGACGGAAATGATCGTGACGCCCCATGTGAGCGACACGACCGGATCGGCCCTTGCACCGGCAGCATGAAGATAGTCGAGCGGCGTTGCGGAGGCCGGCGACGCCAGGATCGCAGTGGCCAAAATAGTCCAAGCTGTTTTGCCGCGGTGCAACAGGAAAACGCCCATCCAACAGCCGCCGAGCGGCGGCTGTTGGATGAACGCGAAACTACTTAGTTCGATCCGGCACCCACCTGCGACTATCTGTTCAACTGCTTCTCAATCGATTCGGCCATCGTGAGGTGCGACCGGACGACCGGAGCGGTTTGCGCCGCAAAATGCCGTATGGAAGTTACGTCGCCATCCTTGGCGTATCCCTTCAGCAAGATCAGCGCTTCCTTGTGAGCATCGATCTGTTGGGCGATATAGCGGCTGTCGAAGTCGGTGTCCTTTGCGCCACGTAGTTCGTCGATCATTCCTTGGCGGCGATCGTCCAAATGCATCGGCGGCGTGACATCGCCATGACCACTTGCCAACAGCGCCTTGAGTTTGTCGGTGGTCTCGGTATGCGCCTTGACCATTTTCTCGGCAAACATCCGGACCTTGGGATTCTGGGAGCGATCCTGCGCGATCTTTCCGGCTGCCACTTCATACATATCGCTGGTTGCCGCGGCGGCGACGAAGCCCTTCAGGCTCGTCGTCATCTCCGCGGATGCGTCGCCGACCACATGGCCCGCTGTGTCTTTCACGGCGCTCATGCTGTCATTGGAGGTTCCGGGTGCCGGACTTTGATGGCCGGGCTGATCGGCTGGATCGGCAATAGCTGCGGCGGATGCGAAGACGCATGCTGCCGAAACAAGCAAAAGTTTTTTCAAATTGGCCTCCTATATCCCGCCGTTAACGCCGAGCCCTGCCGCTTGTTCCCTCCGCAATTCTCAGAAGAGGCGGCGTCAGTAGGAACCGAGCGGCAAAAATCGCGTTGCCGCCAGCGCGGGGATAGCAAGAACAAGGAAAACAATTATGCCCGACATCAATCAATCCAGAATTCTCATCATCGCCACAGAAGGTTTCGAACAGTCAGAATTGGAAGTTCCACGGGACAGGCTGCGCGAAGCAGGCGCCAAAGTGGATGTGGCCACACCGGACGGGAAGGATATTCGCGGCTGGGACAAAAAGGATTGGGGCAACATCGCTTCGGCCGACATGAAAATCTCCGGTGCCAAATGCGCCGACTACGATGCGCTCGTCATTCCTGGTGGCGTCATGAATCCCGACAAGTTGCGGGTCGACGACGACGCAATGCGCGTGGTTCGCGAATTTCTTTCGAGCGGGAAAATCGTCGCTGCGGTTTGTCACGGCCCCTGGCTTCTGGTTCAAGCGGACGCGCTGCGCGGCCGCAAGGCGACATCGTTCAAATCCATCCGCAAGGATCTGGAAAATGCCGGCGCTAATTGGGTGGATGAAGAAGTGGTCACCGATGGCGGCATCATAACAAGCCGCAAGCCGGACGATCTCGTTGCCTTCACCGATAAGATTATCGAAGAGATTAAGGAGGGCAGTCACCAGCGGCGGCAAGCGGCGGAATAATACAATGACGCGATCTGCCAGCCGCTCGTGTCAGTCGCCCGCTCTTAGCAGTTGACGAAAACTCTTCGCGTCTTTGGCAGAGATGGCCGCCGCATGATTGCCCCAAGCATTTCGGATATAAGTAGCGACGTCAGCAAGATCAGCATCGCTTAGCGTGCCAAACGCGGGCATTGAAAATCTATTGGCATCAGGGACCGCCTGCGGTGCGGATGTTCCCTGTTGAACGATTCGAAGCACGGTGTCCGGATTGTCGGCTGCCAGCAGAGTGTTCCCCGCAAGGCTTGGGTAAGCGGTGCTGCCACGACCATTGACCTCGTGACACGCAGCGCACTGGGCGGTGTACACGGCTTGGCCTTTTTGCATTTGCTGTACCGAAGGCGCTGCCACCGACTTCCGCGAAACAGGCGGCAACGATTTCAAATATGTGGCGATCGCATTGCGATCGGCCTCAGTGAGTTGACTTGTCGACTGGTCGACAACATCGCGCATTGCGCCGGCGGCTCTCGTGAACCGATTGCTGCCCTCCTTCAAATATTGGGCGATGTCCGCAACGCTCCAACTTCCCAAGCCATCAGGCGTATCGCCGTTCAGGTTCGGCGCATACCATGCGTCGGCTAGCCCGCCGCGAAGCGAAGGGCCACTCACATCCCCGAACATGAAATTCTTGCCGGTGTGGCAGCCGCCGCAATGAGCGACGCCCGTAACAAGTTCTTTGCCCCTATTCCAAGCCGCGGATCTTGAATGATCGGATTGAAATGGTCTGAGATGAAGAAACAGCGCATTCCAACCGATCATGCCCGCACGAATGTTCGTGGGGAAAATAAGAGTATTGCGCGGCGGCCGATAGCGAACCGGCTTCAGGGTCTTCAGATACGCAAAAATCGCGTCATCGTCTGCACGGCTAAGGCGCGAGAAATACACGTACGGAAAAGCCGGGTAGAGATGCCGGCCGTCGGCGGAAATTCCGTCATGCATCGCGCGAAAAAATTGATCGGGCGTCCATTTGCCGATCCCGGTTTCGCGATCCGGTGTGATATTCGACGAGTAGACTGTGCCGGGAGCCGCATGAAGCGGATAGCCTCCGGCGAATGCCGGCGCGCCGGGCTGCGGACGCGTATGACAAACGACGCAGTCGCCTGCGGTAGAAAGATAACGCCCCCGTGCCACTTGTGCTTCATCCGCGTGCGCCGCAAGAGGCCACAAGACGAGTATTGAAATTAGAACACTGCAAAACTGCATGGAATAAGCCCTGACCCGAGAACGGTGGACGCACAAACCCGTTCCCGCGGACATCATAAAGTGCGGAACATCCGCCACGCCTCTACGTTAAATGATAAGGCAAAGCGCTGGGCTACGCCGGACGGAATGGGCATGCCTGTGCGGAATCGCCACGATCCCGATGACGAAGCTGACGAACACGGCCCTTCCTCTGGCCAAAAGTCCGAAAACCAGACGGACGGCCAGGAAAGCAAAACCAATCTGAAAAATGATACAGACGAGGAGCGCCAAGACAGCGACGAAGAGGAAAGCTCGTCGAAAGATGACCAGCCAAAAAAACCAATCTTTTTCCAAAAAACCTGGTTCAAGATTACAGCGGCTATCATTGTCGTCGTACTGCTCATCGCCGCATTGGTCTATTGGCTGTTCGCGCGGCAATACGAAGACACCGACGACGCGTTTATCGACACCCACATCGTCCACATTTCACCGCAAGTCGCGGGTCAGATCACGCGCATCGCAGTCAAT
>DASRRM010000134.1:0-2387 GCA_035695715.1 Tepidisphaeraceae bacterium | reverse complement strand
TACGGACGAAACGTCACCTCGACGGAAACCTGGACGTGGCTGCACGCACCATCCTTCCGCGCCACCCCGCTCGATATGAAAGCCGAGGCGGATCTGCATTTCATCGAGGGCATCAATCAACTGATCGGCCATGGTTGGCCTTATTCGCCGCCTGAGGCCGGCGAGCCTGGCTGGCGATTTTACGCCTCCGCCGCCTTCAACGATCACAACCCCTGGTTTCAGGTCATGCCCGAGATTACGCGCTATCTGCAACGTGTCAGTTTTCTGATGCGCCAGGGCGTGCCGGCGAACGACATTGCGATCTACCTGCCGACCGACGATGCCTGGGCCGGCTTCCAACCAGGAAAAACCTCCGTGAATGAAGCGATGCCGGGACTGTTGGGACCCACGCTGATTCCTCAAATCCTCAACGCCGGTTACAACTTCGACTACATCGACGATCGAGCGATCATGAAAGTGGGCGTGCCGTATCGCCTGCTGATCATCCCTGCGACCGGGCGCATGCCGGCCGAGACGCTCGCGCGGATCAAAGCGTACCAAAACAAAGGCGGCCTCGTGATCGACATGCGGCGCGCGCAGGTGACCGAATCGCTGCTGCACCAAATGCTTGCGCCGGACCTCTCAGTGAACCCCAAAGCAGCGCCGGCCATCGGCTTTGTCCATCGCAAGCTTCCGTCAGCCGATATTTATTTCATCGTCAATACATCGAATGACAATGTCGAGACGCCGGTGAAGGCGCGCATTACTGGACTCAGCGCTGAGTGGTGGGATCCGTTCACGGGTGAGCGAAGCCCGGCCAGTGATCTGAATCTGAAGCTTGCACCGTATGAATCGCGAGTGTTGGTTTTTTCGAAAGACGTCGTGCCCGCCCGAAACCGCGAGAGCACGCGCCCTGAACAGACACTCGATCTGAGCGCTGATTGGAGCGTGACCTTCGAAGGTCTCCACAAGACGGTGCAAATGGCGCGTCTGGAATCCTGGACCGCAGGCGAAGAGACGCGCTTCTACTCCGGAACAGCCGCGTACGAAAAAACAATTGAGATACCGAAAGGCTTTGGGAAAGCCACGCTTGATTTCGGGCCTGGAGAGAAGGTTGACCCGCCAAGCGGCAACGCGCCGGGCATGCGAGCGCTATTGGAAAGCCCGGTCAGAGAATGCGCGCTGGTGTATGTAAACGGCCAGTTGGCGGGCTCGGTATGGCATCCTCCGTATGAAGTGGATATTTCGCGCCGGTTGCAGCCGGGCACAAATCGATTACGGATCGAGGTCGCGAACCTGGCCATCAACGAAATGGCCGGGCGTGCCCTGCCGGATTATCGCTTGCTGAATCTCCGTTACGGCACGCGCTTCGAGCCGCAGGGTTTTGAGAATCTTCATCCGCTGCCTGCGGGAATTATCGGACCCGTGACGCTTATATTAAGGTGAAGATGATCATAGCCGATTTAGCGGATATCGCAGGGCGCGAGTATCCGGCGCGCCGAAAAACACAGAATCTGGTGGGGGGCATGAGCCCGATCCAGGCGACTCACTTCTCGTTGGGGCATGTCACGCTCGAGCCGCGCGGCGGCCAAGTGCCGTGGCACAACCAGGAACAGGAAGAGATCTATTTCATTGCCGAGGGTCACGGAGAGATGTGTCTGGGCGAAGAGAGGCGGGACGTCGAAGCCGGACAAGCCGTCTACATTCCGCCGCGGGTGTTCCACCAGCTCACGAACACGGGAGATATGCCGATGCGGATGATTTACTGCTACGGACCTGCGGGTGACGTGGCGCATTGGCGTCAGGAACTGGATGGGACATTGCCGCGCGCTGGAGTGGAAGCGCCGTCGCTACCACCGGGAGCACAACCACAATGCCGGTAGTCGGAATCATCATGAACGGCGTCACCGGACGCATGGGCCTGAACCAACATCTGCGGCGGTCAATTTATGCCATCATGCAGCAGGGCGGCGTACGTATTGGCGACGCCGAAACCATCGTGCCGAAGCCTCTGCTGGTAGGGCGCAATGCCGCGAAGCTTGAGGCGATTTCAAAAGAATTCGGCGGTCTCGGATACACAACCGATCTCAAAGCGGCGCTAGCCAATAAAGAATATTCGATTTATTTTGATGCCCAGACCACCGATCGCCGCGCCGACGCCGTGCGCCAGGCGATTGCCGCAGGAAAACACGTTTACTGCGAAAAACCGATCGCCGGCGCCGTGCACACTGCACTCGAACTATACAAACTGGCGGAAGCGGCCGGAGTCAAGCACGGTGTCGTACAAGACAAGCTGTGGCTGCCGGGCATGCAAAAGCTCAAAACCCTGCGCGAGCTGGGATTCTTCGGCAAAATCATTTCGGTGCGCGGCGAATTCGGCTATTGGGTCTTTGAAGGCGATACGATTC
>DASRRM010000133.1:0-11701 GCA_035695715.1 Tepidisphaeraceae bacterium | reverse complement strand
ATTGAGCAATGTATTGGCTGGCTCAAGGAGTGTAGAAGAGTCTGCACCCGATTCGAGAAGCTTGCGATTAACTTCGTAGCCACCATAAAACTCGCTATCATCCAGCGCTATCTACGTTTAGAGTTTTCAGACAGAGCCTAGCATCATTTTGTATTCTGCCGCAAAACTGAATCCAGCAAAAGTGAATCAAGTAATCGACGCCGTGATCGCGATATTGAAGAAATAATCTCGTAGCGTGGGTGCGCGCTGACTGATTTCGAAACGCGTGGAGGCTCACGAACACGAAAGCGGTATCGTCGCCCTGCTAAAGAATAAACTTGCTCAAATCCTCGTCCTTCACCACATCCTTCAACCTGTCGCGCACAAAATCGCCGGTGATCTTTACGGTCTTATCCGGCAGTTCCGGGGCGTCGAAGCTGATCAACTCAAACACACGCTCCATGATCGTGTAGAGCCGCCGGGCGCCGATGTTCTGGTCGCGGCGGTTGATGTCAAAGGCGATCTGCGCCATCGCGTCGATGGCGTCGTCGCTGAATTCCACGTTCACGCCTTCGGTGCCGAGCAAGGCGGCTTGCTGCGTGGTCAGCGCATTTTGCGGCTCGCGCAAAATGCGGGCGAAATCCTCCTTGGTCAGGTCCTTCAACTCCACGCGAATCGGAAACCGCCCCTGCAATTCCGGCATCAAATCGCTCGGCTTGCTCATGTGAAACGCGCCGGCGGCTATGAACAAAATATGATCGGTCTTCACCGGCCCATACTTCGTCATCACCGTGCTTCCCTCCACGATCGGCAATAAATCACGCTGCACACCCTGGCGGCTCACGTCCGGCCCATGCTCGCTCTTGGGCCCGGCCACCTTGTCGATCTCGTCGAGAAAAACAATGCCGGACTGCTCCACGCGATCGATGGCGGTGCGATTGACCTTGTCGCGATCAAGCAGCTTTTCCGCCTCCTGCCCGAAGAGCATCTTTCTCGCCTCGCTGACGGTCAGCCGTTTGGTTTCGCGCTTGCTGGGGAGCATCTTCTCGAACATGCTCTGCATCTCAACATCCATCTCCATTCCCGCCCGGCCCAAAACGCCGACCACGGTTGCCTGCTCTTCCACGCCGATTTCTATCTGCCGATCCTCCAATTCGCCGGCGCGAAGCTGCTCGCGCAGTTTTTCTCGCGTGCGTTCGTGGCGTGCCTTGGCTTCATCATCCTCCCAGCTCGAGCCGCCCTCGCCCTTGGGCAACAGGTAATCCAGCAGCCGCTCTTCCACGTGTTCCTCAGCCGGCGCCTTGACGGCTTCGGTCATTTCCCCGCGAACCATGCTGATGGAAGAATCGAGCAGGTCGCGAATCATCGATTCGACATCGCGGCCATGATATCCCACCTCGGTATATTTGGTGGCTTCGACTTTAATGAATGGCGCGCCGGTAAGATTGGCCAGCCGCCGGGCGATTTCCGTCTTGCCGACGCCGGTGGGGCCGATCATGAGGATATTCTTCGGCGAAACATCCTGCCGCATCTGCTCGGGAAGCTGCTGTCGCCGCCAGCGATTGCGGACGGCAACGGCGACAGCGCGCTTGGCGTCGGCCTGGCCGACGATGTATTTGTCGAGTTCGGAGACGATTTCGCGCGGGGTTAGATTCTTCATAGAGGGAAATACTACGTCACTTCGCCGACGTATTCACTTGGGTATCCCCAAACGGTATCGACTGTCGCTCCGCACCTTGGGCAGACTGGCGAGGGAACGACGCGCACTTCTTTCCTGCCAAGACCCGATCCCCAATGCGGCACGCCGACGGTTACGATATCATTGCCGAGCAGCTCAGCGATGCGATCCAATTGATGGGCGTCGGACTGGCAGAGATCGCGATCCTCTGCCGCAAGGTCACATTGGATCGTCATGTAGCATCGAAGTTTCCCCGACCATGCCGGCAACAAGAGGGTTGAACCGAACGTTTCCGGGAAAAGGTAAAGGGGGTACTCGTCACTGTTCTTGCCGCATTGGGCGCAGCGGAAGTGAAAGACAAAACCCGGCATGCTCATGTTGAAACCGCCCAAAACGCGACGTTGGCGAACTCCATCGGATGGGAGTGGCTCACCGAAGGTGCTCGGGCCAATCGTCCTCGCTCAGACCTTCGCATGGATCATATTCGGGGCTAAATGTCACCTTTAGCTTGGGCTTGTTCGAAGGGCGAAGGATTCGCCGGGCAGGCGGCGTCACTTCAGCGATGACTTTGCCGTCTCGGACGATCTGTATTCGACGGTGGCCATTTTCGACTGCATCAAGGATGCCCGCCAATTCGCCGCCGACTTGCGCGGCGTCCACGAGAATGAAGTCTCCGCGATCAGTCATGATTTTGATCTTAGCAATGGCGCTCATCGCGATCAATCAACGCCCTTGGCCGTTGCGAATCCGTTTTTCCACCAATCATGGCGGGCGGCGAAGGGTTTCTAACGCCGATCGCGCTGCATATTGTCGGGGACGCCGATGGCCGGGTTGATCTGGAGGCGTGGCCGTCGATGAATCGTGTCAGGTTTGTCGGTAAATCCGGCGGATGGGAAATCATTACAGATTCAAACGTGCCCTTGCGTCAGCCGTGGAATCGAGAAACCTTCGTTCAACCGGTGCGCGATCTCCACGCTTAGCCAGAGTGGCCGTGGCATCCACCCAGCCAACCTGCCTCGTTCACCTCGGAACCAACTGGTCAGGTGATCTTGGGGGGTCGGGTTGGTGTTTCTTCAGCGGCTTTGGCCTTTCGCGCTTTTATCACCGCCGGCCGCAATTCGTACGCACAGCGTCCCTGTGTTGCCAACGAACGAAGACCATTCAGGAGGTCACGATTGATGTCTCCAACGCCATCCCGAAGCAACTGTTTGGAAGGATAAACATAGTGAATATTCACGATCTCGTACGCTAAATTCTGAAGCCAGTCGTACATATCATTCGGAAGTCGTTGACTCGCCTGGTTATCGCTGCCTCCATAGCAGACAAGTTTCCTGACGACATCCGCGGCATTCAACTGGCCGGCAGCCAAAAGCTCGGCGAGCTCGCCGAACACAACCCGGAGTGGCTCGATGAGCTTCGCTTGTTGCATGAGGGGTTCGAGTTCCCTGCTCAGGTCTTGTTCCAACGTCGATGGCGACATCATTGAGATTTCGATGATTGGGAGCGGGGGTTGCTCCAGAGTTTCCAGCATCGCGTTTGCCCATGCAATAACCTGGCCGGAAGTTCCAATCCCCAAATGAAGGCGGAGATGGAGCCTGTGTGCCTCGTCACTCAAGTTTGGCAGATGGTTTTCCATAAATCACTCACACCACCTCCACCTTCACATTCCCATTCGTATAGATGCACACATCCCCCGCGATTTTCAACGATGCCTCGACGATCGTTTTCGCATCCAGTGCCGAATGCTGCATCAGCGCCCGGGCGGCTGACAGGGCGTAGGCCCCGCCGGAGCCGATGCCGATGATGCCGTCGGTCGGCTCGATCACATCGCCCGCGCCGCTGACGATCAGGCTGCATTGCTTATCCGCCACGGCAAGCATCGCCTCCAGTCGGCGAAGAACCCGGTCGGTGCGCCATTCCTTGGCCAGCTCAATCACGGCCCGGCGGGTGTTGTCGGGAAACTCGCTCAGCTTCTTCTCGAATCGCTCCAGCAGCGAAAAGGCGTCGGCCGCCGACCCGGCAAACCCGGTCAGCACTTTTCCGCCGCCCACCCGGCGGATTTTCACCGCATCGCTCTTGGCCACCACATTGCCAAGCGTCACCTGCCCGTCGCCGCCAAGGGCAACCTGCCCGTCGCGGCGGACGCTGAGAATGGTCGTGGACTTGGCGGGTTTCATGGGCATCGTGGTCCTCAATTCGTTGAAACGGCAGTGGCTCGCGGCGATTGTAGAGGGGAAACGCAAAGAGGCGAAGCCGCATCGGGCCTTTTTACGACGGTGAGCGCCTCGCGCGGTCGATTTGCAACGTGTTTCGCGCACCATTTTGCACCTTTTTTTCGACACCATGTTGCGCACCACGCGCTTCTGCTTCGAAATGTGCTTAGCCTTTTATAGTAACTGGCACTTGGCCATGAGCCCGAGGGGCTTACCCGTGAACCTGACGCGGGCTGAAAGAGCGCTCGTGAGGGAAGGCGGCTATGGGAAGATGGCGTCCGATGTTTGCGGCGAATAGGCTGTCTTACGAATCTCCATTACAGATCGATTTAAGGAATGAATGACGTAGCCGCATAGGGCGACTGGCCACGGCCCGTCACCTTCGATTCCCCATCTACCCCGAATCTTTGGATGGTCCTTGAGTTCTTCGGCAATATCCGGATATGCGCGGCATACCTGATCGATTGGAATTGAAGGAATGGCGTTCAAAACAAGCAATTCGATCCCGGCATTTTTGTACGCTTCGATTACAAAGCCGACACAACTGAAGCGAGTAAATACGCGCGTCCCATCCTCCTCTTGCTCGTCTTTCACGTGGGGACAGATAACGTATCCTTTGCGCTTGCCTAGCTTGCGCGCCAGATGCTCGCTTTCATGGGTGTCCTTGAAAATTTTTATGCGTTGTTTCTGCCCGACATCAAGATCAGCGGTTCCAAAGACATCGACTTTTATTGTGCCGGATGAATTTAGTGGAGGCC
This sequence comes from Tepidisphaeraceae bacterium, assembly GCA_035695715.1. GTDB lineage: Bacteria > Planctomycetota > Phycisphaerae > Tepidisphaerales > Tepidisphaeraceae > RYN-428. The sequence continues at coordinate 7,073 of DASRRM010000133.1, read as the reverse complement.
CCATCTGGTGAACCGAAACCCCCGATGCTGCCATCGATCCGCTTGCGGCTGATAGTCCGACATGCCGGACGAAAGACGGCATTACGCCATCTTCCCCGACAACGTCGTATTCCGATAAATCAATGACGGGATTATTGACTCGCTTTGAAGGCACCTATGTTCCCGTTGTGCGATTTCATGGCGTCGTCAACTAGACGAATGCACCAATCAGAAGACTCCGCATTCTTGAATTTCCAACGATCTGCCAGATTTCGTAGATCGGCTATCACCTTTTCGCCAAACCAGGAATACGGTGACGCAAGGGCCGAAGCTAACGCCTGATCGGAAAATCGACTCCGCATCGCGACGATTGAGGCGATCAATAGTGATGCTCCTGCGGCGTACTTATCGCGCCCAAGAAAACGAGGGCGCAAGTAATCTTGAGCGGTTTCCCAAAATCGCTCGCCCAACTTTGCAAAACGGTCAGTGGCGACTTGAGGGTTTGCCTCAAATTTACGATAAGTCATCTTGACTATTTCAAGTTCGATATCGAGATGTAGCATCGGGTGAGAGTCTGTCTCCAACAGAGCTCCAACCTCACCAATGCGATCTACGCTGAGCATCCCCACGTACTTTCGAATCGCGGAACCGACGGCAACCAAAACATCCGGATTGTCGCTGTTTAAGTTAGTGACAATAAATTTCCAAAGTATTGCGGACAATCGCCCTTTTTGCGATTGTTCAAGATGCAGTGTCTCCGCGTCGCAAATCATTGATAACTGTGATTTGCCGGTTGCCGTTAAAAGACGATCCAGAAGCGTGTCGTCGTCGAAAATAGAGGACGCAATGTCATCAACTTCATCATCGTCGAACGACTGAATATCCCCGCTCGCGGGCAGTTTTACTGTCCTATGATGCTCTCGTTTTCCATCGACATCCATCAGGATCATGTATTGATCCTCGCCGTCATCATCACGCCCAAGCGCATATTTTGCGACATTGGTCGGCAGAGTCTTTCGCCCCCAGCCCCACTCGCGGCCACGGGCCTTTTCCCTAACCAGTTTTTTTAAGATTTCGGCTCCGCTCAGATTCTCGCTGAATGCTCGATATATTTCCTCGCCCATTTCAGCCATAAGTCTTACCTCCTTTCCTTCTTTGGCACACGAATTTGCGGCAATGCCGGAACCCCATCAGGCACCCACTCTTGAATCGATTCTCGAAGCGCTGCGAGCTTCGTCTTTGCCCTGTCGGCATTTTCACTCAGTTTATAGACCTGCTCGACCGTCAATTCGACCTCAAAGTCTCGCGGCAACCCATCGACTCCTGTCGCAACCAATCGCAATCGCGTATATGGGAAGATTCCCTCGACATGTTCGCCGGTTTTATCAAATATTGGGCGCAAATCGCAGATAAGGTCCGCCGAATCCAATCGTTGCCCAGTTAGAACGGCGAGCCTTTGTGCCTTCTCGAATCGTGCCAGCGCCGGGTAAACTTGAATCAACTCGGATAAATTTCGACGCAGATTTTCCACTTGCTCATCGCTGAGATCGGTGGCCTCCGCCTCCCGCGCGCGTTCCACCTGCTTTATCACGCCCTCAATGTCGTCTGGTTCGAGATACTGTAGTGCCCTTGCTACCGCTTTTGCGGTTTCCTCGTCCGATATCGTGGCAGAGACGCGTTTGCGTAAAGCGGACGTGTGGAGGAACCCCCGCTCTTGCCTCAGCGCGACAGAAACTCTATCGACGTCGCCAGATGATAACTCGGCGATCAGCCCCAAATCGGCAAGCATGTCCGGATTGGCTTCAAAGCCAATCGCCGGCAAGCCGCGCATGTAGAAAATTGGCTCTGGCATTGTGTAACCGTGCAAGCGTGCAGCGGTGGGCACTCCTTTGCCGCTCTAGCCACATGTCCAAATGCGGGATGCTCCCTTCCCGCGCAATCGAAGTGTATGTATCTAGACCGCGAGGTCAAGGATGTGCGCGCGATCGCTGCGTCCAATGGGAAAAACTCTGCTCCTCTATATTAGCAAATACATGGTAATTCCGCCATGTAACTTCGGCGAGCAAATGCCTAAAAAAAATCGCCCCATGCCTTCGGCGTCACTGCCTACCAGAGGAAAGATGACGGTTCCCGAAATCACTCCCCCCATAATAAGCACAGAAAGTCAACCTTTCTGGACGTAACTCTCTCGCCAGCCATCAATAGAAAATTACCCCCCACACCCCGACGGGCAGTTACTTCCCATCCATGCGGCGTTCGTCGCCTCCTGCGGTATGATCCTTCAATCGCCAGACGATTCTTCCCAACTCGATGACCGGCTTGTTCCCATTTTCTCTCACCGCGCCGCTTTACCTCATGCTCGCGCTGGCAGGCGCGGCGATCGTCGCCGGCATCATCGCCTTTCGCCGGCTGGCACTCCCTGCGACGGCGCTTTGGCTTTGCGGCTTCGGCATGGCGTTTCTTTGCCTGGCGTCCGGGCGGCCGGTCTGGCAGCGGCCGGCGGCGGGTGAAGTCGCCGTGATGGTCGATTTGTCTCCCAGCACGCGGACGGCGGATTTTCGCAATCGAGCGGCGCTGGATCGGCGGATCGCGGCGCTGCTGGGGAAGGTGCCGCATCGTGTTTATTTTTTCGCTGATGGAATCGCCCGCCAAGGGCCGCCCGCGCGGGATGTATTGCCCGACATTCCCGCCGAGCGCACGGTTTTCGCGCCACCGGCGGGGGCGGCGGCGGTGGTGCTGTTCAGCGACGGGCGGTTTGAACTGCCGGCCGCCGCGCCGCCGATGTATGTCGTGATCGATCCGCTGCTGGAATCTCCTGCCGACGCTGCTGTCACATCGCTGCAAGTGCGCGGCGGCGATGTGATCGTGGACGTGAATAACACCGGTTCGCCACGGCGGCTGGTGCTCGACGGGACGAAAAACCCCGCGCCCGCTGGAGCGCCAGCGGGGTCGTATCTCCTGTCGCGGGCGGTCGATCCAGCCGCATCCCGCGTCTCGGCCAGTCTTTCGCCCGGCGATGCGTGGCCGGAAAATGACCAGCTTGCCGCCCTTGCGCCGCCTGCGGTGCAGCGGCAGAACTGGTGGGTGGGTTCATCGCCGCCGCCGGGCGATTGGCGCGTCTTTTCGCCGGGCCAGCTTCCGGCCGATGGGGCGGCTTATTTGTCCGCTTCGGTTATCGTGTTGCAGAATGTTGCCGCGACTGATATCGGCGCATTGCAGCAGCAGCGCCTTGGCCAATATGTGCGAGATCTGGGCGGCGGGGTGATCATCCTTGGCGGCGATCACGCCTTTGCCGCCGGGGCGTATCCGGGGACCGAGCTCGAAGCGATCTCGCCGCTTTCATCCACCGCGCCGCGGCCCACCACGCACTGGATTCTCCTGGCCGACTCCAGCGGCTCGATGAACGAAATGCACGGCGGGATTTCCCTCTGGCGGCAGGCGACCGATGCCATCGTGAAAGTCATTCCGCACCTTCCGCCGGCCGATTCGCTGAGCACGGGAAACTTCGCCGAAGCGCTGACATGGTGGACCACGGGAAAAACCGTTCGCGAGACGATTGGAATGTCTTTGCCCCCGGCGAATATCACGCCGCACGGGCCGACCAATCTGGAGCAATCGCTGCTGGATATTGCAAAAGGGCTGGAGGAAGCCGGGCCCAAGCAATTGCTGCTGATCACCGATGCGAATGCGGAAATCAAGAATCCCCCGGCCCTTGAAGCGGCGCTGCGCAAGAAGAACATCCACCTGCATCTGCTGGCGATCGAAAATGGCACCGCGCTGCCGGTGCTGCGCCGAATCGTGCGCAATACCGGCGGGGCGGTGGTGAAGGAACTCGATCCCCAAAAGTGGGCGCAAGGCGTCCAGCAGTTGATGCGGGAAGCCTCGCCGAAATTGCTCGGCAGCGACCCGCTGGCGGTGCATTTTGAAGGAGAGTTATCGACCTTGCCAGCGTTGCAGGCGATGCCATGGAACCGCACGTGGGTGAAAGGCTCGGCGGCGGAGGTTGCCGGGGGAACGGATGGCGACAAACCCGTTCCCGCCGGCGCGAGGTGGAATATCGGCGAAGGCCGGGTATTGGCGTTGGCGTTTGATCCGGGGCCGGCAACTGTGGAAAAGTTGGCCGGCGTCATGGGCCGTCCGCCACACGATCCGCGGTATCGCGTGACGTGGGAAACGGCGGCGGTGTTGCGGGTGAGCATCGATGCCGTCGATGGGAAGCAGTATTTGAACGGCCAATCGCCCCGGCTTGAGTTGTCGCAGGAAGCCGACACGTCGTCGGCCGTGAGCGCCCACGACATTCCACAAACCGGCCCGGGTCATTATGAGCTGAAAATGCCCGCGCCAAGGACGCCAACATTCGCCGCCCTGCGAATCGACGGGCATTTGATTGAGCGGATCGCCGTTGCCGGAAGATATGCCCCGGAATTTGACGCTGTCGGCAACGACCACGACGCCATGCACCAACTCGCCCTGCAAACTGACGGGCAACTGATTCATCCCCGGCAAATCTGGCCGATCGATTTCCGCTGGCCGGTGAAATTGATGGATATGACGTCGCTTTTTGCCGGGATGGGAGCACTGCTGATGGCTGTGGGGCTGGGATGGTGGAAGATGCGGGCGTGAGTTCGCTAATTACAAAAACTGAGCGGTTTTTAAAGGCGTGCATCGTGACACGGCCGTCTCGGCCGTGCGGGCGACGGGAAAAATGCGAATAAAAATCGTTGCCAGTGGTTCTTGAACTCATTACATCGCCAGCACGGGCGGGACGCCCGTGTCACGTCGAAGTCGCAAAACTGTCTGTAAATCCTGCATTTTTTCACCGCCGGCCTGCAAAAATGGCTCAGTTTGAGCAATTACAAGAACGAGACAAAGGAGCTGCGCACGGAGGGTACTCCGGGTAACTCCCGGAGTAAGCGGCATCCGCTTACTTCGGATTAACCCCGTGAAGTTGATACCGAATTTTCCGAGCTGAGCGCTGAGCCGGCGATGTTTCGCAAGACGCGTGGCTGTTTTGGGGTTTGCAGTTTTATCGTTTGCCCAAAGTGAATCACCGTTGCCACCAGGAAAATCAGCAACCCTGCCAGCGCGGCCAGGCCGCCCACTACTGTCAGCATCAACATCTGAATGTGGAAATCGAGCTTGTCCAACGCCGCAGCGGCGGTTGGAATCGGCGAAACCAAACTGACAACGATCAGCGCAATTCCGCCGAGGGTGAGAAGTGCCGCTACTGAGCCGAGCGTCAGCACGACCAACGCAGGCATGGGCCGTCGCACGCCGGCGGCGCGTTTTGCCGGCGGCTTAAGGGCAGTCGCCTTTGTTTGGACTGCGACGGCGGCTTGAGCCGCCAGTTTCAGCGCGGGCGCAGGCTCGGCCGCCAATGGCACGGCCGGCTCGGTGACCGCGGGCAATTCATCGGCCAGATCCAGTCCCACCGGCGCTGACTCAATGGCCGCAGCAGGTTTGGCGGAAAGTTCCACCACAGGCACAACAGCCTCGGCGATGATCGGCTCGGGACGCAGTTCCTCGACAACCGGCTCGGCGGGTTTGGCGGATTGCTCGCCGGCCAAATTGGCAAAAAGCTGATCCAGCCCGCTCGCATCGACGCGCTGGGCGACGGGGCGGATCACTTCCACCTCAGCGGGCGACGGCGTTTCCGCACTCGTCGGCGCTGGTGTCGGCAGCGCTTGAACGTCAGCCACCGGGGTCTGGGATTTTTGCGCCGGCGCGGGTGGCGCGGCCGCTGGCTGCAAGGTGCGCCGGATCGGCACGATCGGGGCTGAGCGGCCGAAGCGGCGCGATTGAACCGTCGCTGCGGTGGCGCGGATCGGCGTTGGCGGTTTTTCCGGCGCGGCCGCGCCGGGCGGGGCATCGGTTGCGGCGGGCGGGGTAATCGGTGTTGAGGTGGCGGGGATTGCCTTGGCTGGGTCAAAGCGCGGGGGAATGCCGCCGCCAGTTCCCGGCGCAATGCGCCGCAAGTTCGCGGCCAGGCCCATTTTGGGCACCAGGACTGGCGTTGCCTTCACCGGGACCACTTTCGGGGCGGCGGGGGGCTTGGGTTTTTCCTTGGCCGCCACGGCCGAACCTGCCGAGGCCGATGCGGCGTCAAACGCGGTCTCTTCGCCGGCGCCCACGAGAACCGTTTGGAGATCGGTTTCCGCCGAGGCGTCGGCGGATCCCGGTATCGCGACGGAGGCGATGGGCTCTACCCGTGAATCACGAATCGTGCCGGAAAGTGCCGCCGGCTCGGCGCCGGTCGGAGGCGCTGCGGCGGAAGGCCTGGGCGAAAGATTCTTCGGCAGCGGGCGCGGTTCTGCTGGTCGGTCGGCGGCCCAGGCCGTCACGTCCGGCGAGAGCCGCACATCTGCGAAAACCGATTGCCGGGTGGCGGCGGTTTGTTCAGCCGCGGATTTTGTCTCGATGGGCGCTGCTTGGGGCTCGGGCGAAGATTTGGTCTCGGACGGCTGCGTTGACGGAATTGGCTCCGCCGCCGCAGATTCGGGAGGACCGGCCGTCGCCGCGCGATCGGTGTCACTTACTTCGGTTGCTTTCGGCGCAGTGGCAGGCTCATCTAGCAATATTAATTCGGGTGAAGTGTTGGCAATGTCGTTCCCAAGGTTTGCAACGTTCGGGGGGCTGGTCTCCCGGGAGTGGCCGTTGAGTTTGCCGGGTGCGGCGGGCGCGGGATCGGTGCTGTGAGAATGGGATTGCGATCTGGGCTCAAAGGTTATGACGGCCTCGGCCGTGCGCGGGCGGGCAGCGCCGGCATTGGCCGAGGCTCCCCAATCGGCGGGTGAAGCTTTGCGAACTGCCGAGATCAGCAACCCCTGGCTGCGGGCGACTGTTTCGGCTTCTGCGAGGGTGGCGGCCTGCAAGAGGAGATGGCTTTCCTCGCCGGTTTCCAGGTCCGCGCCGTCGACTCGAAAATAACCGCCTTCCACGCGAACCCTTCCGTCGCCTCGCGGCGACCGTTTGCAGCCGATCCCCGCCTTCAACGATTGTAAACCGCCGCGGGGGTCGGATTCAATGTGAATCGCGGTGGGACCGTCGATTTGGAGGTAAATGAGTCGGACGATGAAAAACGGACGTCGAAAAAC
>DASRRM010000132.1:0-5279 GCA_035695715.1 Tepidisphaeraceae bacterium | reverse complement strand
GAAAAAGGTTTTGGCATTCATCGATTATTTCAACGCCACTATGGCCAAGGCATTCAAGTGGACCTACAAAGGCAAGCCGCTGACAATATAAGTGCAATGGAATTTCCGCCGAGATGATCTAGTCAAGCTCTCTCGTCACGTGGCCATGATCTGCGACAGCGATAAAACATCACCGGATGACCCACTGGACCCGTCGAAAATGAGATTGAAAGCAGAATGCGAACGGGTCGGCGGATACTGCTGGGTGACTGATGGCAGAGAAATCGAGAACTACCTTCCCGATACCGTGCTCACTAAAGCGTTTCAGGTGCTGCTGGCTAGTCCCGATCTCGTTATCGCACTGCCGCAATGGCAAAAGTTGAGCACCGCACTACGGGAAAGGATTCCAAACCCTATGCGCGGCGACGGATGGAAAGCAGATTACGATATGAACAAAGCCAGAATAATGCCGGAATTGTTAAAGCATCTCACGACGAACGACCTTTCGCGGTTTGAACTCAGCGGAAGGTTGGAAGAGCTGGTTCGAAGAATTAAGAGCGCGAGCCCTCAGGCTGATGGGCGAACATGATCGCCTCTGCCTTCGGGCTCGATCATCCGCTTTTCCGAGGAATTGCCCCGCGATCGAAAGTCGCCTCGTTCATGACGGATACTGCATTTTTCTTAACTCCTTCGCCACCAGTTTGAAATCTTCCAAAAACTCCGCCTTGGCGGCATGCCGGGCATCGGCGTCGGGGATGCGCAAGAGCGACGAGGGATGCACAGTCGCCAGCAGCTTTTTCGACCAGGCCGTGTCCTTGATGATTTCACCCCGATGTTGCGTCAGGCGGAATTTATTGCCCAGCAGCGACCCCGCGGCTGTTGCGCCCAGGCACACGATCATCTCCGGCTTCACCACCTGAATTTCCGCCTCCAGCCAGGGCCGGCAAGCCGCGATCTCGCGGCTGGTGGGTTTGGCGTGAATTCGGCGTTTCCCGCGCGGCACAAATTTGAAATGCTTGACGGCATTGGTGACGTAAACATCCTCGCGGGCAATGCCGGCCGCTTCCAGCGCTTCGTCGAGCACCCGCCCGGCCGGGCCGACGAAAGGCTTGCCCGCCAGGTCTTCCTGATCACCCGGCTGCTCGCCAATCAGCATCAGCCGGGCATGGGCGAGCCCTTCGCCGAAGACACTTTGCGTGGCATGGCAATACAACGCGCAGCCATGGCAGGTTTGGATGGCCTGCTTCAACGTGGTAAGGGATATTTTCGCCGGCAGAAAGTCACGAGCCGACCCGGTGGCGGGACATTGCTTTGGCTCAGCCGTCGAAGGCTCAACCGGAGACTCGACGGCATGGGACGATCGTTTCATCACGCCTCTTTTCTAACCTAAGAAAGAGCGCGTGCAATGCCCGTGCCGATATCTGAGCCGATTGTCCTGGGCGCGGGGCTACTGCGGATCAGGCCCGTCGCCGTGACTGTCATCCCCATGCATATCCGGCGCCCACTGAGGCGGCGGCGGAGAATCCCATTGCGGCGGGCCGCCATGCCATGGACCCTGCTGATTCAGCCGGGCAATATTCTGTTGCCGGTATTTCAGGTCCTGCGCGGCGGCGTTTTGCCCCAGCTTTTCGCCGCGTTCAATCCCACTTTGATACGCCACCGCCAGCGCGACGCTCACCAAAAGGGCGGTCGCCGCCAGCTTGATGTTTGGGCCGATGATCATGACTTCCTTCGCTTCGGATTCCAAGACGAGATGCGCACCGCCGATACGGTGTCAGTTCCCCATAAAAAGGTTGCATCTCCGATCTGAATCCGCCGCGGAAACTGCTACTTCAAGCGCCAGACGCAAATGTTTCCCCCGTCGTCGCCGGCGGCCCCGAGCGTGCAATCGAGGCTGATGGCCAGTGACTTGATGTGTCCAGGCAGTTTCGTCGTACACTGGCGGATGGGCGTAATCTGACTCATGTCCCACGCGATGACGATTCCGCGCGAATCGGCGGTCAGCATTCGCCGCCCATCGTCGGAAAATACCGGGGGCGTTGCCCAGTCAGGATCCAGTTGCTTTTCCGCCAACTGAATTCCGGTGGAGGCATCCCAGATTGAAACGGAATAGGCTTGGTTCCAGCACGCGACAACCATTTTTTCGCCGTTTCGAAGCAATTCGCCATGATGGGCGGCGACGCCAGTCCCGGGCAGTCTGAAAGATTGGAGCATTCGTCCCGATTCGACGTCGAACACCTTGACCACGCTCGCCTGGGCTGCATAAAGCCTTCCGCCGTCGCTTGAGAAGCGTATTTTAATTTTCGCGCCGCCGCGCCATTGCACGCGAGGGAATTCCTGACCAGTATCGACATTCCATATTTGGATTCCGCGATCTCCCGGACCGGAATCGGCGCCGCCCGCGGCTGCCACGCGTTTCCCGTCGGGGCTTAGATCGAGGCTGCATCCCCGCAGCCACGCCGGGAAAAATGGGCGTTGGTCAAATACCCTGGCTCCATCGGAAACGCGATAGACGCGCACGCCGTTGTTTTCCACGGTCCCGGCGCCGGCGAAACGACTGCCGTCGGCTGAGAATCGCCCGCGCGTTCCGGCGATCTCGCTCCCAATTTCCGAACGCTTGCCGGTCTTGAGGTTAAGCAGCACGCCCGGCAGAAAGCTCCACTGGCCGTCCGGAGAGAATTCCATGATTCTGGCGGCCTGATCCTGGCGCAGGATCGTACGGCTATCAGCCAAATCCCAAACCATGGCCGGTCCAACGTCGGCGTCGGTGGCAGCGCGTACCCATTGGCCGTGCGGGTCGAAGGACAGTTCCCCCACCGCTCCGGGAAACCCGGAAAATCGCCCGACGACCTGAGGCGGAACCCTTCGAGGCGTCGACCACGCGGACATATCGGACCTGCGGGCGGCGATGGTCGTTGGACTGCTCGTCGATGACTCAACGGCACTGCTGGCCGCCCCGTGTGGCGTTACCAAGACGGGGATTACTCCGGCGGAAGGTGGCACGGCGCTGTGGCCGTGCCGCGATCTGTAGGCGATGGTCGCCACCAGCGCAATCGCCGCCGCCGATGCCACCCCGCGCCATCCCCAGCGCCGAATGGTTTTCGCCCGCTCCTGGAGATGCTTTAGCATCGCGACGGTTGGCGATCCCGCCAGATACCGCCCAATCTCCTCGTCCAATTCGCCGGCAGACTGATAGCGCTGGATCGGATCTTTTGCCAGGGCCTTGAGCACCACCTGTTCGATCGCCTCGTTCACGAGCGGCGCTTTCAATGCCGGCTTTGGCTCGCCGATTTGCGGGCGTTTCGAGTCCTTTGCCGCCACGCGCTTGCTGGGCGGAACAGGCTCGGCGGAAATGACGCGGCTGGCAAACTCGTGCGCGCTGCCCTCCAATGAATAGGGGAACCGGCCGTTGGTCAGAATCTGGTACAGCATCACCCCCAGTGCATAAACGTCCGATCTGGCATCGGGCGGCATGCCGCGCAGGTATTCGGGGCTGGCGTAGGCAGGCTTCCCGAGAAACATGTTCAGGCTTGGATCGCGAGGATTGACCCTGAAATGCCGATCGAAGGCCGTTCGCGCCATCCCGAAATCGACAACCTTGGGCTCGCCATCCTTGTCGATGCGAATGTTGTCGGGACTCAGATCGCGATGAACGATTCCCCAGAGGTGTGCCGCCTGCATCCCCGAGCATATTTTCCGGAACATTTTCAACAGTTCGGCGGGGTCTTCCAACTTGCGCCGTCCGCTGCGAATTTCCTCCAGGAACTCCGCTAAATTAGGACCGTTCACATAATCCATCACCAGAAAATCAAATCCGGCAGGGCTTTTGTCGTGGCTGCGCATGCGGACCACGTTCGGGTGATCGATTGCCTCCAGCGCCCGCACTTCGCGGGCGTAGCGTTCGCGCGTGTCCTCGTCGGCCATCGGCCCGCCGTGAAACACCTTCACTGCGACGATGATGCCCGTGGAGCGGTCAATCGCGCGATAGACCGTTGCCTGCGCGCCAACCCCGATCGACTCGATCAAATCGTAGCCGGGGATTGCCGGGCGGAGCTTGGCCAACTGGCGTTCGGGCAACTCGTCGCCCGTAATCGGCGCATCGTCATCCATCAGCATACCCCGCGGTTATCCCGTGGCCTCGTCGATGCGCTCCATTGCCGCCTGCAACGCTTTGCTGACGCGCGACTTCGCCTGGTAAACGCTTTCGACCGAAATGTTCATGTCCTGCGCAACCGCCTCGGCCGAACGTTCCAGTAGCGCCACTTGCTCGAACGCCCGAAATGTCTTGGAACGTTGCGGCTGCGGCGGGCACGTCAGATAGTCTTCCCTCACCATGGCCAATGCCCGGTGCAGCTTTTCGCTTTCCCAGCAATCGTTCCACACCGCCTCGACCTGCAACTCATCGGCATCTATTTCCTCGAGCGATCGGCCGAACTTCAGCCGCTGGCCGCGGCATCTTTTTTGAAACGTTCGCCAGACGCAGGTCTTCAGATACCCGCGGAATCGCCCCTTGGCCGGGTCGTAGTCGAACTGTGGGGCGGCGGCGAAAAACCCCAGCATCACGTCGTGGACGATATCCTCCACATCCTGCGATTTGGCGCCGACGTTTCCGGCAAATCCACGGATGATCGGGGCATACTGCTGGTGAAACTGATGCAAGTCGACTTCCCGGGTCGGCCCATCCACCTTCAGCCGCAAAAGCAGGCTTTTGCTGGTCACGTATTCGTTTAAATCGCGTGGTTCCATTGTAACTCCATCGATCATCGCCACAACTGAGCTTACCTTTCAAGAAGCAATAGGCGAATGCCGCGGTCTTCTGACACCTCCGCCGGAAAATCCTTCATTATTCCGAGCGTGACGATCGGCGGGGAAAATTCTTTTCCCGCTGGTGTCAGACAATCCCCGCTGGTTGCTATCTACTTGTGTCATCGGGGTCATTTCACAGGTTGTTTTTCAATTGAGGAGATCGCATGCGCGCTCAACGTCCATCGGTCCGCGTCGAATCACTCGGGCGCGCTCGTCGAAATCTCCGGACGGCCTTCATTGAACGGATTGAGGACAGAGTTCTTCTTTCCACCATCGCCGGATTCGGAGACTTCTCGGGCTTTTCCGTTAACCAGACAGACAGCATTGCAGCGCCAACCGTGTCGACGGGTTCAATCGTCATAACGAATCAGAACTTTGCTGAGGAGCGAAGCGTTTTCTTTAAAACGCCGGTAAACATCTCCGCATTTACCGCCTCCTTCACGTATCAAGCGTCCGCAGTCTCGGCGTTCGATCTGAGCGGCGGGGGAGCGGCA
>DASRRM010000131.1:0-16977 GCA_035695715.1 Tepidisphaeraceae bacterium | reverse complement strand
CCCCCGCGGCTCCTTCCCCACGCCGGGTCTGAGGTACCCCGAAGACCCGGATTTCTCGCGCGATCGATCCCGTGTCTTCATTCAAGAGGACACGGGCGAGACGCCCGTGATACGGGAAATTACCTGTCGCCGCAGGCGCGTGTTTTGATTCTTGCCAAGGGCCGCGCCGAGGAGTACCTCAGACCCGGCGTTGGAGTAATGAAAATGGTTTGAAGGAAAAGGCGCAAAACCACAAACTCGCTCCAAACGTAATATCTCTGCCCCGCCGCTCGACAAGGAAGGCGCTCATGAGATTTTTTTCCCTCCTAATAACGGGCTTGATCGCGATCGGGCTTTCAGCAGCGCACGCCTTGGGGCAGTTTCATCCCGATCTGGATCGGTCGCTGCCCGGAACCGTGCAAAGCGATCAACCGGCGCAATCGGCCGACGCGAAAATCGCGGCCACCCTCCGGGAACTCACCCATATCGCCCTGACCGGCAATGAGCGCGAGCAGATCGGCGCCCTGGAAAAGATCTTCGAGATTGGCGACGACGCCGCGATGAGTGCCGCGAAAATCCGCCCGCTGCTTGATGCACCTTCGGTCGACGTCTCGCGCGCCGCGGCGGAGGCATTGGCCGCCATGGGCCCGGCGGCCTGTCCGCAGTGGCTCGACGCGGCCAAATCGCCCGACGGCTTTACCCGAATGCTGGCGCTGGAAGCGCTGTCCAATCGGCAACTCAAGATCAAGAAGATCAATCTCGGCGACCTGCGGGCCGTGCTCGATGCCAACCTGAAAGATGTGAGCCGGCAGGTGCGCATTCCCGCGGCCAAGGCACTTCTGCGTTTTTGGCCGGCTTCTGCGCCGGAGATCATGGAGGCCATCAAGCACCACGACGGCGACGTCCGGGAAGTGATGCTCGAAGGCCTGTGGTATGAGCGCAACGGCCTACCTCGGCGAAACGCCGCTGCTGGACATTGCCCCGGGTTGCCGGCTGGTGAAGGGGCACCCCGACCAGCAGGTGCTGCTCGAACTTGGCCGCGAGTTCGCGCCGGAGTTGCTGGTCCGGCTCGGCTCGAATGACGAGCGCATTCGAAGATGGGCGATCGACATCATCAACCAGTTGCCTCCTGGGGCGGTCAGCGATTCGCTGGCGAAAATCCTCGTCAAACAGATGAAGGATCCCGACCCTGCGACTGCCGATGACGCGGCCCAGTTGCTGACGCATCTGGGCGATAACGCCGTGCCGGGGTTAATCGAAGGCGCTGGATCGAAAGATGACACGATCCAGTGGGTTTGCATCAACGCGCTGGCCGATCGCACCACCGCCAAATCATCGCCGGCGGCAATTGCCGTTCTTCGCAATGCGTTAAGTTCTCCGCGTTGGCCAATTCGGTTCCTTGCGCTGGAGTGGGTGGAAAGGCTCGAGGCGCCGCCGGACGGGGTGGTGGAAATACTGGCGCGCGGTTTGACGCCGAACCAGCCGGATTCATTTAACCGTGCGTTCGCGCTGGAGACGGCCGTTACGGCGTTGGGCCGGTTTGCTGTGAAACCGAAAATAAGCGTGCCGGCGATCATTGGCGCGCTCGATTCGGACGATCAGGTGCAAACGCTCAACGCCATCCGCGCCCTTCGCGCATTCGGCCCGGATGCCAGCAGCGCCGTGCCCAAGCTGATAACCCTTTTAGAAAAGTATCCGGACATTGCATCGGAAACGACCGCGACTTTGGCGGCGCTGAGTCCCAAGGGCCGCAAGGCTGCCGCGGCGTATTATGTGAACCTGCTGGCGAACGCGCCGAATGCCGATATCCGGATGGAAGCCGTTCGCGCGCTCGATCCGCTGGCGGATGAGGCGGGCGATGCTGTTCCCATTCTCGGCAAGCTGCTGGCGGGTGATGACAACATGCTCCGCATTGAGGTGGCCCGCACGCTGTCGCAGATCGGCCCCGGGGCTGCCAGTACAAAGCCGGCGCTGATTCGCATGGTGGACAATCACGATCCGGAAATTCGCGCCGCCGCCGCCGATGCGTTGGTGAAAATCGCGCCAGATGGCGCGGGGCTATCGCCCGCGCTGATGGCGGCGGTGTACAACGGCGACCGCAGCGCCACCAACCGCCTTGCCGCCACAATCCAACGTGCCGGGAACACCGAAGCGCTGATTCGTAAGCTGAACGATGTTGCCAGCGACGACCCGGAGCCCGCCGTGCGGGCGGCGGCGAGGCATGCGGTGGAGTTTTTGACGCTGGATGCCGGCCCGGCGACTGCGACGCGACCGGGGAAATGAATTCGGGCGCTCCAGACCGGAATGGGTTGGTTTTTCCGCGCGTGCAGTGGTTGAAATCGCGAAATCGCAAGCGACTTCGCGGCCATCACGGCGAAATGTGGTTCTCGCGGTGCCGTTGACGGGTCGCTTGCGATTTCGCGATTCGATAGCTCCCGAGACGCGGCGGTTTGTTTGCAAAGACGCGACTGGAGTTTCTTCCTCCCACCTTCCCCCGCGACTTTTTTCGCGCGATGAGTATATTCCCCGCCTGACCCAATGCTCTTCCATACCTGGCCATTCCTCATCTTCATGCTCATCGTGCTGCCGGGCTATTTTGCCTTGCGCAAAACCCCGATGTGGATCCCCTGGCTGCTGGCGGCATCGTATTTCTTTTACGCGTGGTGGAATCCGTATTACCTGCTGCTGGTGGTTTATTCGACGGCGCTGGATTATCTGCTGGTCACGTTGATGGACCATTGCCCACCTGCGGGTGCGATCGCTCAAGATGACCTTGCGCGAAAGGGCGAGTCGGATTCCGTAGGGTCCGCACCGCGGACCGCAATTCCCGATGTTGAGGCGACGGTCCGCGGTGCGGACCCTACGGCACAAGTTCATTCAGGCCCCAGTCAGCCACCGGCATACCGAACCGACCGCCTACTTCAGGTTTCCTTTATTATTTCGACGCTGCTGAGCGTTGCGCTGATCGGCGGGGCGATTTTCGCGCCGGAACAATATCGCCTGCGGGCGACTTTCATCGCCTTTGCCACCATCGTCGGGCTGATGGCGTTTGGCGCGCGGGCGGCGAGTCGGCGCGTGTGGCTTTTTATCAGCCTGTTTAACAACCTCGCGCTGCTGGTGTTTTTCAAATATGCCCGGTTCGTCGAGCAGAACCTGAATCAGGTCCTGTCGGCTTTTCATTTCGACTGGCATTTCCCCGACCCGTCGAAGCTGATGCCGCACGGGTGGGAATATGTTCTGCCGGTCGGCATTTCGTTCTTCACGTTTCAGTCGATGAGCTACACCATCGATTTTTACTTCGGCAAGGTGCAGCGCGAGCGGAACATTTTGCGATTTGCGACGTTCGTCTGCTTTTTCCCGCAGCTCATGGCGGGCCCGATCGAGCGGGCGAGGCAGATGTTGCCGCAGTTGCAAAAGGCGCCGCCCTTTGCCGTGGAAAACATCACCGACGGCATGTCCCTTTTTCTTGTCGGGCTGTTCAAGAAACTGGCGCTGGCGAATTACCTGGGCCTGTATGTCGATCGCATCTACGAAAATCCCGCCAATGCATCGGCCACTAGTTTGGTCTTCGCAACCGTGGGATTCGCCTGGCAGATTTTCTTCGATTTCTCCGGCTATACCGACATGGCACGCGGCGTGGCGAAAATGATGGGCTTCAACCTGGTCTTGAATTTCAACAATCCCTATCTCGCCACCGGCCTGGCCGATTTCTGGTCGCGCTGGCATATCAGCCTGTCCACCTGGTTTCGCGATTACGTTTACATTCCCCTCGGCGGAAATCGCCGGGGAATGCTCGCCACCTATCGCAATTTATTCATCACGTTTGTCGTTTCCGGCATCTGGCATGGGGCGAATTGGACGTTTGCCATCTGGGGCGCGTTGCACGCGGTGGGAATCATGCTGACGCGCGAGCTGGAGCGCGGGGCGTTTTATCGCGACCGGGTGCCGGTCTTTGTGAAGCGCGCCTGGGTGTTTGTTTACGTCTGCTTTGCGTGGATTTTTTTCCGGGCCAGCTCGCTGTCGGATGCAATGGTGGTCGTGACGCGGATTTTTTCCGCGGCTTGGAACAGCGTGCAGATGCCGGCTCTTTTACTGGCGCTGATCCTTTCAGTCTGGCTGTATCAGATGATTTACGAATCGCGCTGGCGGGAACTTCTGCGATTCAGCCCGGTGCGCGTGGCGCTGGCGGCGGGAATGATCCTGTTCATCGGCGTCTGCTCGACCGGCGGGAAGGCGTTTATTTATTTCCAGTTCTGATATGCAAACGGCCACCGAACATCCTCATGCCGCCGCCACTCCGATCGGCGCTGCGAAAACGCCCCGGTTCGGCGTCAACGAAATGCGCCTGGGCGTGCGCGAATGGCTCGCCACGCTTGCCATCGTGCTGGCGTGTTTCGTCGCCATTCCGCGGCTCTGGAAAAAAGCCGAGCCGCTGAAAACCGATGCCGATTACCGCGTTCCTTATGCCCTGAGCAAGGATTACTGGCTGTTCCAGCGCCGCCTGGAGCAGGATGTGAAAGGGGACAAGATCGCCATCCTTGGCGATTCGGTGGTGTGGGGCGAGTATGTGCGGCCCGATGGCACGCTCTCGCATTTTCTCAACGAGCGCTACGATTCAGCCAATGCGCCGGATGATCCGCCGCAAGGTTCGCCGCCCGATCCGGCGCAAATTCGCCCGGCCGTTGTCAGTCAAAACCGCTTCCTCAACTGCGGCATCAATGGCATGTTTCCCCTGGCGATGGAGGGCTTGGTGCGCGATTACGCCAAAGTGCTTCACGATCGCAAGGTGATCGTGCAGTGCAATGTTTTGTGGATGACCAGCCCCAAGGCGGATTTGAGCGAGGACAAGGAGGAAGATTTCAATCACGCTGCGCTGGTGCCGCAGTTTACCCTGCGCATTCCCAGCTATCGCGCCGATGCCAATGCCCGGCTCAGCGCCGTCATCGGTCGGCATGTGCAATTCTTCCAATGGGCCGACCACCTGCAAATCGCCTATTACGACCAGCACAGCATTCCGCAGTGGACGCTGGAAGATGATGGCGGCGATCCGCCAAAGTATCCCAATGCATGGAAAAATCCGCTAACGCCGCTGCGCCATGGAATTCCCGGCGAAGGCGCAAAAGATCCCCTTCGCGGTCCATCCAGTCCCCGGCATAAGCCCTGGAACGCCGATGGTGCTGAGCCGACCGATTTCGAATGGGTCGATATCGATTCTTCGCTGCAATGGCAGGCGTTTAACCGCGTCGTGCATTTGCTCAAGGATCGCGGCAACGATGTGCTGGTAATTCTCGGACCGTTCAACGAACACATGATCGCCGACGATCAACTGGCCCAATATCGAAAGTTGCATCAGACGATCATCGATCGGCTGACCCGCGATGGTTTCACGGTTGTCGCGCCGCCCGCGCTGCCCAGCAGCCAATACGCCGACGCCAGTCATCCGCTGACGGCCGGTTATGCGATGCTGGCGCGGAAGATCGCGGAGGACGGGGCGTTTAACGCGTGGTTGGCGAAGAAATAAAACGCGCGTTGTCACATCCACATTTCGTCGTAGCCGGAGGTGGATGAGCCGCGCACGGAGTAAGCGGATCCCCCGAAACCCGCTTACTCCGGGAGTACCCTCCGTGCGCGGCTCACTCGTCTGCTGAACCGACGTTTTGGCGACAGCTATTGACACGATCCGGCGAATTCGCGAGAAGCTGATCCGGCATTTTACGCCTCGATCTCCCGAGGCGAAACGGCCTGGCGATGGAAGGGACACAGTGAGATGGGCTATCCGGATATTCGTCCTCCCGTAAAGTGGCATGGAGGCAAGTTTTACCTTTGCGACTGGATCGTCGGGCAATTCCCAAAACACGACACTTACATCGAGCCTTTCGGCGGCGCAGCCACTGTCCTATTGAATAAGGAACCCGCTCAAGTCGAGGTTTACAACGATCTGGATGAGCGCATCACCCGCCTGTTCCAGGTGATCCGCGATCATGGCGACGAATTTCGCCGCCGGCTCACGCTCTCGCCCTATAGCGAGGCGGAATTCGAAAATTGCGGCGAAGAGCCTGCCGAGGGCGACGCTCCAATCGATGAAATCGAAAAAGCCCGCCGAGATTACGTTCGCTGGCGGCTTTCCATCGGCGGGCGCGGCATCAGCTTCAGCCTCACGCTGCACCGCGTTCGGCGGGGAATGGCCGATGTGGTATCCGGCTATCTCTCGGCGATCGACGAAGGCCTTCCCGAGATCATCCAGCGCCTGCGGAGCGTGCAGATCCTCCGCCGCCCGGCTATAGATGTCATCCGTAAATGGGACAGTAAGAAAACGCTTATTTATTGCGATCCGCCTTATGTTCACGAAACGCGCGATGAACGGAGCCGCGATTTATATGGCGTTGAGCTGACTGCCGACGACCATCGCGAATTGGCCAAGGTGCTCAATGGCTGCAAGAGCAAGGTGATCCTCAGCGGCTATCCATCGCCGCTGTATAAGGAGCTTTATAAAGGCTGGCGGACGGCGGAGATGGACATCGCCAACCACGCCGCGTCGGGTGGGACGAAGAACGTGATGAAGGAAGTGTTGTGGATGAACTGGTGAGGTTGTACCGCCATCGAACCCATCATTCAAACAGATTCCCGGCAAAACACTTTGGGAAAGCGCCGCCCGGCTTGGGCATTCGACATCGGCCGCCGTCGTGCGATAAAATAGGACGAACGAAGGGAGTTCATGCGGTACACGGGAATGTTGTTTTACCCGCCGGGCTCAAAGTTGACGATCGGTCAGGACGACCTGTCTCCCATCCAGGGGAAGACGGCTTTTCGCCTCTATGCCCAGTTCAAGCGCGAGATGACCGGCGATGAATTCGAAGCCAAAGTCGACACCAGCGGCCTGACCGATCCCATTCTGCTGCGTTTCCGCCGGGTGGGGCAAACCGCTGCTTACGCGGCTTTTGCCGCCGGAGAAAAGGGGACGCCGGAGCGGCTTGATGCGGTGGTTGCATTTTTGTCTGGCCTGGATGCAACGGAGGATGAGCGCGTTCTGACGAAGCTAAAGGCTGCGCCGAGCCTGCGGATGATTCCGCCCGCCGACTGGCGCAACGCCCACGACACAAGCGGCCCGCTGGCGGCGGCATTTTTCACCAGCGAAAAGGCGCTGAATAATCCGATTCTGCACGGGCTGATGAGCCTCGCCGGGGCGGCGTTTTTGGATTGTTTGGGGTTGTTGGATTGAAAGATCCCTTAAAAAGATTTCCGTGGTCCTGTTGGCACGGTATAATCCCTACAATGATCAAAGTCACAATCGTTCCTGAGAGCCCGGGTGCGGTGAACGCAAAGTTCCGTGCATCGTCTCGAAATCTCGCGTCGAGCGGCTCGACGCCTGGAGCCGCTTTGGATGCGCTGACGGAAAAATTGCCGGAATCCGAAACCGGGACGATCGTGGTTGTTCAGAGCTTAAAACCGGATCAATTTTTCACTGCGTCGCAGCAAAAACGGCTTGGAGAGTTAATGGACAAGCTGCATCAGGCTCGCGACCAGAACCTAAAGTTGAACAGCGCGGACCAAACGGAGCTGGAGCAACTGATCAAAGCGGAAATTGAAGGCTCCGCGCGCCGAGCCGATGCGATCGCCAACGAGTTCTTCTCGTGAACAGTAGATATCCTCTTGTTTCGGAACGGGCACAACATCGATGTGAATATTGTCGCGCTCCTGAATTGCTCTACAATTTCCGTTTTGAAATTGAACACATCAATCCGTCTGCGGCAGGTGGTCTGAATTCCGAAGAAAACTTGGCCCTCAGTTGCCGGTCATGCAACTTGTATAAGTCAAATCGAACGCAATGGACTGATCCTGAATCGGGGGAGGTCGTACGGTTGTTTAATCCGCGGCTGGACGAGTGGAGGAACCACTTCTCTATAGACGCTAATTTGGCAATTTCCGGCGTGAGCGCGATCGGTCGCGCAACGGTAGCCGCGATGAATCTCAATTCCCCGGAGCAACTTTCGCCCCGCCCCCGCTGGCGCCGGCTGAAGTTATTCCCGTAAACGCGAGACTGATCGGACTTATCTCCTTACCGTCACATATTCAATCTCCCCCGCATCCGGCACCAATCCTGCCTTGGCGCCTTCAGTCAATATCCGTGTGATCGCTTCTCTCCCGCGTGGCCCATAATCCAAAGTCCATTGGTTGACGTACATTCCCACAAACTTATCCGCCAGTTCGCGATTCAAATCGCGGCCGAATTGCAGGGCGTATTCCACGGCTTCCTTACGATGATCGAGGCTGAAGCGGATCGATTTCCAGAGGATATCGGTTACCTCCTGCATCGCTTCCTTGCCCAGGTCCTTGCGGATGCAGTTGCCGCCCAATGGGAGCGGCAGGCCGGTTTTTTCGTGCCACCAGATGCCGGTGTCCAGCATCAGATGCAGCCCGGCGTCGGCGTAGGTAAGCTGGCCTTCGTGGATTAAAAGGCCGGCGTCGGCCTTGCCGTCCATGACGTATTTGGGAATCTCGTCGAACATCACCACTTCGTAATCGAAAGCTTCACCGGCTTTCCCCAAGGCAAGCTGCAGGGCGAGGAAAGCCGTGGTGAGTTTGCCCGGGATGGCGATTTTTTTGCCGCGCATGTCGGGCACATTGCCGGATTTCAGATTTGAGATTTGAAATTCGGCAGCGCGGTCCTTTCGGCAGACGAGCATCGGGCCGTAGTTGTCGCCCATGCTGCTGCCGCAACTGGTCAGGGCATATTTATCCGCCACATACGGATAGGCGTGGATGGAGATGGCGGTGATCTCCAATTCCCCTTTCATGGCGCGCTGGTTGAGCGTTTGAATGTCCTGGAGGACGTGCTCGAATTGCCATTTGCCGGTGGGGATCAGGTTTTTGGCCAGGCCATAAAACATGAACGCATCGTCGGGATCGGGGGAATGGCCAAGCCGCAATAATCGTTGCTCCATCATGCTCCTGTGTATGCAGTGGGGCGGGATTATAGAGGTGGAGGGGAGGTGGGGGAAGTTTTTTAGGTTTCAATGTTGACGAGGGACAGGACGAATGACGAAATCCGAATGACGAAATGATGAGCCGGATCTAGACGACAACTTGCTATTGGTAATTGATCATTTGCCAGGTGCAGTGGATCCGGGCTGGAATTCTCCGAAGTGTGGACATCTTTACGTAAGGCCGAAAGGACCTCAGTGGGACGCAGTCGTCTAAGCGACAAGCAAGTCTGTTGGCCTTGTCCACGGTTCGGAGAATTCCAACCCGGATGGGTCGTTTTCCTTTGACTTTCCTTTTTCCCAATCGCTCCGGGTCGAATTCTTCGAACCGTGGACAAGGCCGGCATACTTGCTCGTCGCTTAGACGACTGCGTCCCCTTAAGGTCCCTTCGGCCTTACGTAAAGATGTCCACACTTCGAAGAATTCGCCCCGAAGCAGCGAAATGACGAAATCCGAATGACGAATGACGATGCCGCAATCCTCGATCCGCCGCACGCTTTTAAAATTCGATTGCAGCATTGGATCATTTCATTCGGATTTGATTCGTCATTCGTCATTCGTCATTTATTATCCGTCATTCGGCCATCCAGATTGGATTCAATCACCGCGGCTGGAACTGGCGCAGGGATGCGCGATGCAGTTCGCGAGAGCTGATCCAATCGATGCCACCGGCGGAATTCACCAGCATGACCAGGTCTTCGCCGTTCACGTTTTGGGTGATCCGGTACAGTCGGCTGGCGCCCTGTTCGATATTGAGAATGCGGTCACCACGCAGGTCGTGATCGATCGCCCGGCGAACGGGTTCGGGAAGCTTGTCGATTGGCTCGGGATAACGCCATTCGGCAACGTCATTCTGCTCGTTGATGATTGCCCAGCCGCGCCCGTGCTGGTTATGGAACGGGACGTTGAAGTAGCCGGGGTTGTGAAGGGCGATCAGGACGCCTTCCACCTGGATTCCGGAGAAACGCTGCATGGTGACGTCGGTCATGCGGCGTGATTGCGCGGCGTTGGCGCGGGGGGCGTTGGCGTCGGCGCGAAGCTCTTCGCTGGTCTTAACGTCGCGCACGCGGCCGGTCGCATCAAATTCAAAGGTGGAGGGGCGGTTCTCCGGTCCCTTCACCGTCACGTAAAATGCATGAATGTCTTCGCGAATGATCGAGGTCGGCGGAGTTTTGAAGAGTTGGGCGGTGTCGGCAGCGGCGGGGGTAATGGTGTTCATCGCCTCGGGAACGCCCATGGTGATGTAATCTCCCTTGGCGGTGAGGGTTGCCTCGGCCCGGGCGCCGTCGCGATCAACGCTGGCGTTGAAGACGTGTACGCCGTCGACTTCAAATTCGCTGGTGATATGGGCCTTGGCGGTTGGGCCGTAATAGTTGCGGAGAGCCTGCTCGGCGACTTCGTGGCCACCATGCTCGCCGCGAACTTCGGGGGCGCGGGTGTTGTTGGCCGGGCCTTTGTCGCTGGAGAA
This sequence comes from Tepidisphaeraceae bacterium, assembly GCA_035695715.1. Lineage (GTDB taxonomy): Bacteria > Planctomycetota > Phycisphaerae > Tepidisphaerales > Tepidisphaeraceae > RYN-428. The sequence continues at coordinate 6,548 of DASRRM010000131.1, read as the reverse complement.
TCCGATTGCCGCGGCACCGGCAAACGCCAGTGCAGCGCAGAACAATGTGGCGCGCATATTTTTTCCTTCTTCCAAGATGACCGATCTCCGCACAGAACCCGCCACGGCACGCGCCGCGTCTTGTCGTGAGTCAGCCGGAGTAATCAGCACGGCGGTGTCAAAAACTTGACCCACCGGCAACATCGACGCGGATTATGGACCGGAGGGTTTATTACATGCAACCTAATAAATGTGAGAGTTTCACATTGAATATTTATCTGCGCCGAGTGATACAAATTCCGCGGCGGATTTAGCCCGAACGCTACCCGAATTAAGTTAGACTTACCGCGGTTTATGGCTTACAATGAATCCCGGAGAATGGGGAGCGAAAGGGCCGCGGTTTTCTTTGAAGAGCAGCCCTCTTTCGCCCGGCAGGCCATGCCCGCTGAAACGCCCCGGATGTACCACACACCCGGGCATTTACCCGATAACGAGCCAGGCTCGGTTTAATGTTTGGACGGTTGGTGCGACGCGCGCTGACTCGGACTTACCTTGGGAAGTGCTGGACTATCCCCGCATCAATATCCGATATTGATGATGACGAGGATGGCGTTCACGCGCTCCCGCCGATTCGCTGGCGTCATGACCTTGCGCCGCCTCACGCCCAAACCCTTCGCTGCTCTTTTATTCGCCTGATGTCATTCCGCCTCGCGCGGGCAATCTTCCCGGCGCTATGCGGATTGATTCCGATTTTTCGGAGAGATGTAACATGGCAAAAAGTAATGCATTGGTCGGCATCATTGATCGCAAGCTCGACGTGAGCCGATTCCGCGAACAACACTGGGAAGGCTCCTTCTTCGAATACCTGGACATTGTCCAGGAAAACCCCGCCGTCGCCCGAAACGCCTTTCAGCGCGTTTACGACATGATCCTCACTTACGGATCAGATCCCTTCACGCAGTTCAAGCACGATTACACGCGCTATCGCTTCTTCGGCGACCCCATCGACAGCGGTGGCGATGCCATTTACGGCCTCGAGCAACCGCTCATGCAACTGGTCGACTTCTTCAAGTCTGCCTCGCAGGGCTACGGCACTGAGAAGCGCATCCTTCTGCTTCACGGCCCGGTGGGCTCGTCCAAATCAACCATTGCCCGGTTGTTGAAAAAAGGCCTGGAGAGCTATTCCAAAACCGACGGCGGGAAATGCTACACCTACTCCTGGCGTTTCCCGGCCAAGGGTGAGCATCCCGAGGAATTCGTCGACTGCCCGATGCATGAGGAGCCGTTGCTTCTCATTCCGCGCGATGCCCGCCAGGAAGTGCTGGATGTGATCAACGAGAAGTTGCCCGATGGGCGCAAGATCCGGCTGTATGGCGAAATCTGTCCCTTCTGCCGCCGGATTCACGCCGACCTGATGGCCGACTACGACGGCGACTGGAAGAAGGTGATGGAACACATCAAGGTGAAACGCCTGATCCTGTCGGAAAAGGATCGCCGGGGCATCGGCACCTTCCAGCCCAAGGATGAAAAGAACCAGGACTCGACCGAACTCACCGGCGACATCAATTATCGCAAGATTGCCGAGTACGGCTCAGACTCCGACCCCCGCGCCTTCAACTTCGACGGCGAGCTGAACATCGCCAATCGCGGCATGGTCGAATTTATCGAAGTTTTGAAGCTCGATGTGGCGTTTTTATATGACCTGCTGGGCGCTTCGCAGGAGCATCTCATCAAGCCAAAGAAGTTTGCCCAGACTTATATCGACGAGGTCATTCTCGGCCACACCAATGAGCCGGAATATAAGAAGCTGCAAGGCAACGAGATGATGGAGGCATTCCGCGATCGCACGATCAAGATCGACGTGCCTTACAACATCCGCCTGGGTGATGAAATCAAGATTTACATGAAGGACTTCGGGCCGGAAAAGGTGAAGGGAATGCACATTGCCCCACATACGATCGAAGTGGCGGCGATGTGGGCCGTGCTGACCCGCCTGGCCGAGCCGAAGAAAGCCGGCATCACCAAGCTGCAAAAGCTGAAACTCTACGATGGCAAGAGCATTCCCGGCTTCACCGAGGATTCCATCAAGGAATTGAAGGAAGAGGCCCCGCGCGAAGGCATGCAGGGCATCAGCCCGCGATACATCCAGGATAAGATCAGCAATTCCCTGGTGAGCCATCAGGCGCAGGCCGAAAAATCGATCAACCCGTTCATGGTGATGAACGAGCTGGACGGCGGCCTTTCCCACCATTCGCTCATCACCGATGAAGAGCTGAAAAAGGAGTACAAGGAGCTGCTGGCCGTCGTGCGCGAGGAATACGAAGACGTGCTCAAGGGCGAGGTGCAGCGCGCCATCAGTGCCGACGAAGACGCCATCAAGCGCCTGGCGACCAACTACATCGAAAGCGTGCGCGCCTATACACAGCACGAACGCGTGCGCAATCGTTACACCGGCCGCGACGAGGAGCCGGACGAACGGCTCATGCGTTCGATCGAGGAAAAGATTGACATCCCCGACAGCCGCAAGGACGACTTCCGGCAGGAGATCATGAACTACATCGGCGCCTTGGCGCTCGATGGCAAGAAGTTCGAATACAACACCAACGCCCGCTTGCTCAAGGCATTGGAACTGAAGCTTTTTGAGGACCAGCGCGACACGATCAAGCTGAAGAACCTGGTCAGCAGTGTGGTGGACGATGAAACCCAGCAGAAGATCGACGTGGTGAAGCAACGGTTGATCAAATACTTCGGGTACAATGAGACCTCGGCGACGGATGTGCTGAATTATGTGGCCAGCATCTTCGCGCGAGGGGATTCGAAGCAGGATGACTAGGAGACGCAAATATGATCGATGAACTGAAACGACGCGTGTGTGAACGACCGTTTAAGGCGTTCCGCGTGGTATTGCGCGATGGAAGACGTCTTGACGTGACTCGCATTGCGCAGCTTGGGATCGGAAAAACGATATTCGGCTATGCCGACGATACGTCAGGGAAAACCCTGCAATTGCCTATTGAGCTCATTGTCTCGCTTGAAACGATCGGTAACGTAACCGCTGCCTGAGGAACCATGCTCGAAGATCTCCAAAGTCTGCTTGTACGGGAACCATTCGTTGCTTTCCGCCTCATTATGACCAGCGGCAATGCGTACGACGTCCGAAGTCCGTATCAACTCGTGATCAAGAATCTGCGTATTCAATACTTCTTCGAACGCAATGATCGCATGGCATGGCTCGGCGTAATCGATGTAGCGGTAATTGAAACGATTGAGGAGAGCGAGCACCCCTGATTTCGGTTCAAAACCATGAGCATGGCCTCCGCAACCCGGCGCTCCGGCCTGACCCTGGCAATCCTGGGGTTGGTCGGCGTGGCGTTTTTCTGGGCGACCGATCCGCACCTGGGTCCGACCGGCCACGCCGCCGCCAACGTGCATGTCCATGTCGATTGGCGGCACTGGCTTTTCGTCCTTCGCGGCTCGCCCGAGAATATCGTCGACGCTTCCAACCAGGCGCTGACCGGAACGCTTGTGGGAATTGCCGGGTCGGCGTGCGTTTTGCTGGTTGGTCTGTGGCTCCTGACGCGAAGAAGGGCATGAAAATCGCGAGCTTGATTGGCCCGCTTATAGCGGTTTTCACGATCTCACGCGTTTGCGTGACCGTCATCCTGAGGTACTCCGAAGGATCTTGCCCGTACGTGCAGGGACGTAGATCCTTCGGAGTACCTCAGGATGACAATGCTCCGCTAGATCAACCTGAGAAACCCTCTAATTGCCGAGGGCGGAAGCCCACGGACGTTCGCCCCGAAAAGAAATCGCCGCTCTCGGAGATGGAGATGTAAAACCCATGGTCCTCAAGATCGAAAAAGATCACCAGCGATTTCGCCAGATCGTCAAAGGCAGAATCCGCGACGACCTGCGCAAATTCCTCACCAAGGGCGAACTGATCGGGAAAGAAGGCAAACACCTCATCTCCATCCCGGTTCGCGGCATCGAACTCCCCCATTTTCGCTACGGCGATAATTCCCAGGGCGTGGGCGCCGGTGACGGCGACGAGGGCGATACCGTCGGCAAAGGCGCAGGCAAAGGACAGGGCGGAAACGATCCGGGCCAGCACCTGATGGAAGTCGATCTCACGCTTGACGAATTGGCCGAGATTCTCGCCGAGGAACTCAAGCTTCCGCGCATCGAGCCCAAGGGCCGGCACCGCATCACCACCGTTCGCGATAAATACAGCGGCATCCGCAAAGTCGGCCCGCAGTCGCTCCGCCACTTCAAGCGCTCGTTCAAGGAAGCGCTTCGCCGCCAGATCATGGTGGGAGATTACGATCCGAAGAACCCGGTCATTATCCCGCAAAAAAAAGACATTCGCTATCGAAGCTGGCGGGAAGTGAAAAGCCCGCAGAGCAATGCCGTCATCATTTTCATGATGGACGTTTCCGGCTCGATGGGCGAGGAGCAAAAGGAACTGGTCCGGCTGGAATCATTCTGGATCGACACGTGGCTGCGGAAGAATTACGAAGGAATCGAAAGCCGGTACATCGTGCACGATGTCAGCGCCAAGGAAGTCGACAAGCACACTTTCTACCACCTTCGCGAAGACGGCGGCACCAAGATCAGCAGCGCCTTCCGCACCGCCAAGCAGCTTCTCGACGCCCATTACAGCCCCGATGAATGGAACATTTACCTGTTTCATTTCAGCGACGGCGACAACAGCAGCGAAGCCGACAGCCGCGATTGCGTGAAATTGCTCAAAGAGCAGCTTTTGCCGATCTGCAACATGTTCGGCTACTGCCAGGTCGCCAGCGCTTACGGCTCGGGGAATTTCATCAACGTGCTGCACGAACATTTGCGCGGGCATGAAAAGGTGCTGACAAGCCGGGTGAACAGCAAGGATGACATTTACGATTCGATCAAGACGTTTTTCGGGAAGGGGCATTGAGTGATGCTCGAGTGGGAAAGGTTCCTCTCGAAAAGCCCGCGTCGAGGTGAGATGATCCATTGGATTGCGAGGACCTCCGCACGGGAATGGAATCTGATCGATGAGGCAATCGCCGAGTTTTGGAATAAATTGTGGGACTGCCTTCAGTCGGACGCTGTCGCTTCGGAGCCTTGGGACGTGTTGTTAATCATGGTACGGCCTGACTCGGGGAGAATTAGTGGCTACCCGACACAACTGCCCACGAGAAAAGGTATTGCCCGCGTAATGGTCAGCCTGGTTCTTGAAGTGGTTGACGAAATTTATCACGATCACTCGGATGATAGCGACGAGGATTTTGAGATCTGGCATGATGACGTTATGGATAAGATATTTGGGTCTTTGAAGCGAACGATGGACGCCCAGGTAAGTTCGGCGTCGATGGCCAGCGCAATGGAACGGAACAAATTCAAGATTTACGGCGTTCATTACGACGACATGGAGACCGCGTTCCCGATGCGAACTTAGAGCGGTAAATGATTATGACCGTCCAAACCACCATGCCCACGCTGCTGACGGCCGAGAACTTCGCGTCGCTCGGCGATATTGGCCCGGCGGAGCTTGTCCGAGGGAGGATCGTCCAGTTGACCAAGCCAAAGCCCAGGCACGGCCGCGTCGCGATGCGAATTGGAACAGCCATCTTCGTTTTTGTGCGCGACAACAAGCTGGGAGAAGTATACGCCGCCGAGACCGGGTTCATCGCCGGCAGGAATCCCGATTCGGTGCGAGCCCCGGATGTCGCATTTGTAAGAACCGAAATTGCTGCCACTCACAACGAAGACGAGTGGCTTCCCCATGCGCCGGACCTGGCGGTTGAAGTTGTATCGCCTTCGGACCGGCCCGAGCAAGTTGCCGATAAAGTTCAAATGTGGTTGAGTGGTGGCGGCCGATCGGTTTGGGTGTTTGATCCGAAGGCCCGAACTGCGACAGTCTACTCGCAGGATGAAGTTGTCAGGCGTTTTTCCGCGTCCGAAGAATTGACCGACCAGAGTGTGCTCCCTGGATTCAAATTTCTCGTTGGCGATGCATTCGAGAAGGTCATCACTTAGCTGGCGAATAAGAGTTCGCCGAAAGGCTCACATGGCTCGGAGACAAACGGGGTTTTGTCATTTGCTGCTGGCTGCTTTTGCGCTGGCCGCCTTGATCGTCGCCAGTGCAATCGCCGCCGATCCGCCCGCCAAGCCTGCTGTGCCCAACGATCGCACGACTATTGACGCCGCCGCGGGCGAGATGGTGAAGCTGGTCGGCCAGGGGCGGATCGACCAGATGCTCGACCGCATCGGGCCGGTCCTGGAGAGCGATCGCGCGGACTATGAACAACAGCGCGAGCGCATGGTCGCGGTTTACAGCAATGCCGGGAAATATTCCGGGTTCGACATTGCCGGCTACAAGGCCCTTACGCCGCGGTTTCAGGTGGAATACGTTTTGGTTTATTTCGAAAAGCGCCCTGTCCTTTTTGAGTTCGGCTTCTACCAGGTCGATGGCAAATGGCGGCCGCAGCATGTACGGGTGGAGACCGATTTCAAGGCGCTGCTGGATACGCTGCCGTTGCAGAAATAAAGGAGGGTGCGCGCTAGAATAGATCGACGCGACATGA
>DASRRM010000130.1:0-9735 GCA_035695715.1 Tepidisphaeraceae bacterium | reverse complement strand
ATAGGACAGATGTTCCATCTGAGCAAATCCCGGCAGCGATCGTATTTGAGTCGCAAGACAACTTGGACGTAACTGCGATCGTGCTTCGCGCATCCCACAATCGGATCGAATCGTCGAGCGGCGTGCAAACTACCGCTCCATTAAAACCGAGCGAATGGCTCAGGTCGTACTCAGACAAGCCGATATGATTTGTAGTCGCGAAAGGGGGCGTAAGTGCCTCGCCATTCTCCAATGCCCGAATTCTGAGTTCCGCACGGGTTCCGGACGGGTCACCGGACGTTAGACAGGATTTCCCGTCGGGGCATAGTACCCCCGGCGCGGCGAATGCTCGCCATCCGCTGGGCGGACTCGAAATGTTTTTTCCGGTAGCCACATCCCACGCACCGATACCCCCAAATCCCACCGCAATCAGGGCCCGACCATCCGGGCTGAATCGCAGAGTTGGTAAACTCCCACCTTGTGCGATTACTGCGACTTGATTCAGGTTTTTCGTCGAAAAAACGCCTTCCGTCCAATCGCCGAGGCTCTGGGTGTGGTACGTTACTAAAACGTACGCACCATCGGGACTCACAGACCGCATCGACACATATGTTCGAGGTGCATGCTTAATTCTAGCGCTACTCCGAACGATTCGGCCATTTGAAAGACTGCATACAGCCAAGTGCCATTGTTCGTCATCGTCGTTGGATAGCGCGATTAGTTCATCGGTTCCCGGCATGAACCTTAAATTCCACTGCCCCTCCATCAGATCAGACGCTACGGGTGCGACTGGCTGGAGCTTATCGATATTCCATATCCGAAGTCCCGAATCATTCCCCCATGAGGCCAACATTGACCCGTCGCCGTTGAGACAAAAATACCCTCCGGTATCATGTGCCTTGCGAATGAGCGGATCCGGCGGCGACAAAAGCCGGGTGTCCCACCGCAAGTCGCGTGAATAGATCCATCTTCCGTCGTTTGAAAATCGAGGAGATTCGTCGTGAAACGTGAAGGATTCGAAATCGCAAAGCTCGGTTCCCGTACAAGCGTCGAACAGCGATAAACGCGAGGCGTCCTTCCGTAGCGTTGCCCGCTTGCCGTCGGGGCTAACGCTAATCAAGTTGTCGAAGTATTGATAATCGGTGGTGAACCGCGGCCCCGCATAGGTGCCGCTGAATGGATCCCAAACTCTCAAGAAGGCGTCCCAATATAGAATGACCTGACCGTGTTCGTTCATCCTGTATAGTTGCTCGGGCACGTCACCTGAAACCCCGACCTGCTTAAGGGTTTCAATGCTCCAGACCTGAGCCCGCCCGCCGTCTTTGAATGCGATCAATGACCGATCCGCACTGTAAATCAGTTCATCGAATACTGACACGCCATTGAGCGATAACGCTTCTCCCGTGTGTGTGTCCCAAATCCCGCGATCGGAATTTAAGCTCATCGTAACAAATCGGTGGTTCCGACCCAATCGGATGAGACTCGTACTATCACCAGGAGCTTGGAGTGAGGGCGAGAGAGCTTTGCCCGTCACGCCGTCCCAAAGCTGCACGGATCCTCGCTTTGCCGCCAACAAAACATTGCCGGCTTCAGTTACTCGGGTGACGGATGAATCCAGCGTGATCCGCGTTCCATGGGGCGAAACGACTGTTAGGGTTCCGTCTCGCTCCTTCCTCATCGTCAGGGTGGTGATATCGTCATCCTTTACTCTAACACGATTTGCCTCGTCCTGCGCCACGATCGTCGGCCACGCACAATGCCGAAACGAATCCCCCAGCCGAATCCGGTCCATCAATTCTCGATGCGGATCGTGCGGATCGCCCTGATCAATCTTCAATGCCTTGGCGAACCAGAGCGCTGCCAGGCTCGGATCGTGCTCGGCCCATGCGGAAATTCCATTCTGCACATACGAATCCGCCAACTGCCGCTGAACCTTTTTGGCCTCGTCTACCGCTTTGCTGTTTGCCTCGTCAGCCGTTGCGCGTTGGCGCTGGGCGTCGGCTTTTTGACGGTCGGCTTCAGTTTTTTGATTGTTCGCCTCGGTAGTCTGTCGTCGGGCGAAGTTTTCAGCACGGCGGGCGCGGATCGCTTGCCAGGTGCTGAGGAGCACACCGGCCATGAGTACCATCAAAATCGTGGCGGCGGTGCTCAGCGCGACTTTATACTTCCGCGTGAACTTTTGCAGCCGGTATGCCACCGTCGGCGGAGCCGCCAGCACCGGGTCTCCCGCCAGATGCCTTTGCAGATCGGCGGCCAGGTCGCTCACGCTGCCGTAGCGGCGATGGCGGTCTTTTTCCAGGGCCTTCATCACGATCCAATCAAGATCGCCGGCGATGAGCTTGCCCAGACGCGCGGGCTCGATGTGGCGCGTCGCGGCGAGATTCACCAGCGTCTTGCTCTGCGTGATGCGCAGGCTGGGACGCGGCGGGTCGACTTCGCGAATTACCCGGCGGATTTCGTCCCACGCCGCCTGGTGAAGCCCGGAAACGTCGTGCGGGGTCGACCCGGCCAGCAATTCGTAGAGGATCACGCCAAGGGCGTAGACGTCGGCGCGCGTGTCGATGTCCAGGGCGTTGATCGCCACCTGCTCGGGGGCCATATATTGCGGCGTGCCGGCGGCGGCGCCGAAGGAGGTGTGCAGCGTGCGATCGGTCAGCACGGCCGAACCGCCCAGCGCCTTGGCCAGGCCAAAGTCGATGACCTTGGCAATGGGCTTGCCATCATGTTCGGTCACGAGCAGGTTCGCGGGCTTCAGATCGCGGTGGATGATCCCTTTTTGATGGGCGTGCTGCACGGCGCCGCAGACCTGCACGAACAGATCGAGCCGTTCGTGAAGCGGCATCTTTCGCTCATCGCAATAGCGCGTCAGCGGCAGGCCCTTTACCAGCTCCATGACGAAGAACGGGTGGCCCTGCTCGGAGGTGCCGCCGTCGAAAATGCGGGCGATGTTGGGGTGATCCATCATCGCCAGCGCCTGCCTCTCGGCGGAAAAGCGCGCCAGGATTGCGGAAGAATCCATCCCGGCCTTGATCAGTTTGATGGCGACGATCCGGCGGATGGGGGAGCGTTGCTCGGCCATCCAGACCACGCCCATGCCCCCTTCGCCGATGGGTTCGAGGAGTTTATAGCGTTTGCCGATGATCGCCCCGCTGACCGCGCCAGGAACGGACGTCGGAGATATGGCTGCCTCCTGTGCGGCCAGGCGGGCGCGGTCGATTGCCGCCGAATCATAAGGACGGCCGGGTGAAACGGTCCCCTCATCGGGTTGTGCGGATTCGTTGTTCATTTCTGGATAGTCTATGCTCCCCCGCCATTATAACCGGCAAGAGACTGAACCTGCCAAAAAAGACAGGGACGGCGCACTTTTGCAAAAAATGTTTGTCAGGCAGGAGCCTTGCGCGGTTATAAGCAGCCAAGGACGCGATATGGACCATGCGATCGAGAATTCAGGACGGGGCGCACGCGGCGAGGCTTTGCCCGATTATGCCACGCGCGCCAGTATTTTTGCCAAGCTTAATTCTCCCGAGCCGGTGGACCGCGAGACGGCCTGGAAGGAATTTTTCGCCCGCTACGGCCCGGTTATTGTCGCCTTCGCCAAACGCTGCGGCGCAGGCCGGCAAGACATCAATGACATCGTGCAGGACGTGATGGCCAGCTTCTTCGCCGTCAGCGGCGAATTTGAATACGACCCGAAACTGGGGCGCTTCAGGGGATGGCTCAAGACCTGTACCGTTCGAGCCGCCGTGCGCCGGGCGGGCAAGAATTTGAGATTTCAGGGCGTGCCGCTCGACGAGCGAACCGACGTCCAAGCCGCTGCCGAACCGATCTGGCAGGATGTATGGGAACGCGAATTGTTCGCCCGCGCGCTGACGGTGTTGCGGCAGACAGCCGGTGACGGCGTCCCCTTTCGCGCCTTTGAGCAATATGTGCTTCTGGACCGGCCGGCGCAGGATGTCGCGCAGGAACTGAACACGAGCGTTGACAACGTCCACCAGGCCAAGTCACGAATGACCACTCGACTGCGCGAAATCGTGAGACGGCTGCGGAGCGAGGATGAATGACGATTATCCGCTGCGAAAATCTCCCACTCAATACTTCAGAAGCTGTCGTCATACGCGCAACGTCAGCGAAAAACACGTTTCGGGCCGAACGGCGCGCTTCGGGGACACGTTCGAACTGGCGTTGGTGAACGTGAGCGAATTCATGGTGGACATTTTTGGAGGAGGTACTGACGATAGCGGCGTCATTAGTTGGCTACTTGCGAGCCACCAGATGCGATGCATCATGAACAGCGGCGATCAGCGCCATCAACCCGCAGGCCAGCAGCACAACGCCGACGCCGGCGCATACGTATCCCCAGCGGCGTTGCCCGCCGGTGCTGATCGTCAGGCCCCAGGTGATGCCGGCAGTCCAGAAACCATTGGCGGTGTGATAGGCGGATGCCAGGATGCCGATCGGATAAACCAGATACGCCAACGCCCAGGTCGCATTGACATGGCTGACGATGCTGAGCGTTGCGCGATTTGGATCAAACGCAAGGCGGCCGCCGAACACGCCCTTGAGGCTCAGCACATGAAACAGGATGAACAACGCCAGGATGAATCCGCTGATCCGCTGGCAGACGTAAAGCCAATTCTTCAGGTACGGGTAATGGTCGACGTTCCATTTGGCGGTAAACGTCAGCCAGGTTCCATAGATCGCGTGATAGAGGATTGGCACAAAAATAAACACCCATTCAACGCCTGCCAAAAACGGCACGGCATGAATCCGCCCCACATGCCCCTGATAAAAATCGCGCGGCGTATTGCCCTGAGCGAGCGTGGCGTTGATGACCAGATGCACGATCAAATACGCGCCGAACATGATGCCGGTCAGCGAATGAAGCCGGCGCAGGAAGAAGGGCCAGCGCCGGCGCAGGCGTGAATCGGCCAGGTCGCTGGGAATCACCGTCGTCACGAATCGATCCTTTCCGCGCGGGAGATTATGCCATCAATATGCGCCCTGGCGTCGAGCAGGCTGCTCGCCACGTAATCGACGAAACTGAAATCCTGCTTCCGCGTATATTGCGATGGCACGGCAATCGTATACGCCCCGGCCCGCTTTGCCGCCAATGAGCCATTGGACGAATCCTCCATCACGAATGACGCCGCCGGCTTTACGCCGAGCTTTTCCATGGCCATCTGGTAAATTTGCGGATCGGGTTTGCCGCGGGTGATGTCATCGGAGGTTTGCAACACGTCGAAATAGCGGTGAATTTCCAGCCTGCCGAAGATCAGATCGACAAACGTCCGCCGGGCGCTGGTGGCGATGGCCATCTTGAATCGCGGGCGAAACGATTCGAGCACGTCAATCAACCCCGGCATCGGCTCAATCCCCTGCCGGATAATTTCCAGCACGCGCTCATCGCGTTCGCGCATGAGCTGCTCCGGCGGCCGCGTCAGCCCCACCTCCCGCGCATAAAGCTCCACCGAATCCAGCGGCGCACGGCCCATCATGTTGCCAAGGGTTTCGTCGCTGACTTCCCTGCCGTATTCGCGGGCCATCTGCCGGGCCACAGCCCAGTAAATCCCCTCGGTGTCGACCATCAAGCCGTCCATGTCGAAGATTGCTGCCTGCATGAAACTCCTCAATTACAACCGCGGAGTTATACGCTGACGGGGCGTCTGATGGCAGGGGCGGTAGAATGTTGTTGAATGGATTTGCGGTGCTGGTTCTAAGGCAAGATTCAGCGATTCAGACAGGTCCCATCGCGTAGAGCAGGAGGTTGCGCACGATCGCCGACGCGGTCGACGCTTTATAGCCATTAATCCCGTCGCTGTGAATTGCCGCCATCCCGGCAGTAAGGTCCTCACGGCTGAAAACGACAGCGACGCGACCATTCCAATGCATCGCGCGAAGGTGCGACACGTGAACACTCCCGTTGATAAGGTTGCGGGCGTAATTGCGGTATTCAATGCGTTCGATCGGAACGTAGCCCGCTTGCTTGGATTTCAGGGCGTCGAGGCCGATCGCACTGTCCAATTCCTTTGCAGGATCGCCGAAGACCAGCTTCAACTCTTTCTGCGCGGCGTCGGCAAATTCAGTCGAGCCGCCTGCCGCGTCGATCAAGAGTACGCCGCCATTGTTGACGAACGATTTTAATTCATCGCGCTCTGTCGGAGTTAGCGAGAAGGCTGTGGTGCCCGTGAGATGCGCGACGTTGAATCCGATCATATGGGCCGGATCGGGCTTTACCGCTTCGCTGACAAGCTTCACATTGCAGTTAAGCTCCATGAATTCAGCCATGCGCGGCCACGCGCGGGGCTCGGGGTTCCAATTGTCGCCGACCTGAAGTCGTGCGACGCGAATTGACCGCCGCGGCCGATTTGATTTCGATGCCGGGGCGATCGCTCCGGCGTAGCTGAGATTCGCCTCCTTATCGGTGGCATACAGGTGAATGTTGGCGGCGAGCTGAAATGACTCCACTTGCGTCTTGCGAGCGACATGCTGCCAGGCGAGCGAGAAGTCGGCCTGAGGAATCAGGATCAACAACTCGCGGATACCGTTGCTCATTCCTTCAACCACCGGGTGCTTTCGCCATTTCCGTGCATGAAACATTTCGTCGGAAAAAATGACGTGTGACTGCGGCAGTTCGCGGAAAGCGTAATGGGGGAATAGGGTTCTTCCGAGGGTTCGGAAGCTCGCCGCGAAAGCCGCATTCCCACAATCTGCATTGCCCAGGATCAGCCCGCTGTGTTCGACAAACGCGCGCAGCTTTTTAATTTGCGCTTCGTCGAAGTCCAATTCATTGTTGCCACTGACAAACAACACCGGCATATCCAGAAGATCACCCAGAGGCTGGCTAAGATTGAAAAGCTCCCACCTTTGCGGAGTAGCACAGTAACAATAATATCCGAGATATGCGGTGAAGTTCCGAACATCGGATGGGCGCTCATTCCACGCGGAGTTGTGAATCCCAGGCGCGTACTGCAACTTGGCGAATGCCGGCCCACTGCGAAATTCCGCCAGGCAGCGCAGCCCCCAGGCCGTTTCGCTGATGCCGCCTGCCCAGGAACCGTCTTCATTTTGATGCGTGATGACCCAGTGCGCCATTTCCCCTGAAAAGTTCCGGCCATTACTGACCGTTGCGCAAAGATTGTCACCCAAGTTTCGCTATAGTTGTAACCCTGCTTGACGGAAAAACGAGTGAATCAGCCATGCCTTTTGTCGTAGGCGATGTATGGCGAGGTGAAACTGCTCGTGCACATCTTCCAAGTCCTTGCAGATCACATTTCGCATCTCCACGCCCTTCAAGTGATGCCATCCTCCTTCGTCCCAAGGGTTAAGGTCAGGCGCATAGGCTGGCAACGCCTCCAGCCGAATCTTGCCGTGCGTGTGAGTCACAAACTCCTTAACCAGCATGCGGCGGTGGATCGGCGAGCCATCCCAGACGACCATCACACGCTCGCCTGCCACGCGCTGCAGATGCACGAGAAACTCCACGCTGTGCGAGCCATTGAGCGATTCCTGGCGGGCCAGCGTGTAAATGCGTCCCGCTGGCGTCATCCCGGCCATCACCGACAGATGGTCTCGCGTCAGTTTCACCGCCAAGACCGGCGTGTGAGCTCGCGGCGCGTACGTTTTCACAACCGATGGCAGGAGGTAAAACCCCGATTCATCCACGAAAACAAGGGTTCTGCGCTCAGCCTTCGCTTCCCGGAGCAGCCGTGGCCAAGTCTGGTGTCGCCACAGGGCGATTGCCCCTTCGTTTCGTTGCGTGGCACGCCGAATCGGCATCTGCGGCGTCCAGTCGAGTTGCTTCAGCAGACGCGAAACATGTCCTCTGTCGTAGACAACACCAAATTCCTCTTGGATCACTTTGGCAACGCGACCGCAGGTCCACACTGACCCATGAAATCCATATGCCTCAGCGCCATGCCAAAGAAATTCCGGAATCAAGCGCAGTTGTTCCCGCGATAGAACAGACGGCCGGCCGGGAATGGGAGCCGACAATAATCCCTGCGGTCCACGTTCGCGTGCAACTGCAGTCCAGCGGCTCACCGACCTCTCCGTAACATCCAACGCAACAGCAACATCCCAGCGACGCCAACCCTGCTCCCTCAGATGCAGCGATTGCAGCCGACGCCACTCTCGAAAGTCGCCATCCTTGGCGTGCATCCCGTATCATAGACTACCTAAATTGGGTGACAATCTTTGCGCAACGGTCAGTAATGCGATTATTGCCGGTAGCTTGGAGAACCTTCTCGAACCACCAGCACGTTTCGCAGGGATGCCGAAGTTTCCCGGCGGCCAGATCGCCGCACATTTGCGGGGCGCGTTGTCCCAACCACACCATGGCTTTTTCCAACTCCGGATCGACCGCGTTTCCCTTGCAGCCGTCGAAGGCATCGGTGTCAATTGCGTGTGGCGTCACCGCCATTAATTCCAATGCCAGGATGCCCGCCGCGGTGCTGCGAAAATCGGATTCCGTCGGATTATCATGCTGGACCGAAGCGTTGAATGGCCACCCGCCATCGGCAAGCTGATGATGACGCCATTGAAGATCGGCATCCTTCCAGAAATCACCGGGGATCGCCGCCCAATTCTCCTGGCAAGCGTCGAGCCCAAGAAGTTCGAAATAGCTCGAGATATGATCGGGATTCTGGCTGCCAAACGCTTCGCCAACCATGGGAGTGAAAGCCTTGCGAGGCGGAGCCTTCCCTGTCAAGGCGGCGGCCGCCAGCACATCTGCGCCGCGCGTGATTCTGGCGTTGGGGCGTGCGAATGCAGTTGCCCCATCAAACTGAGCCCGCATGGCGGCAGTTTGCACATCCTGCACGTTTGCTTCATCAAGGATATCCGTCGACTTGCGTATGTCGGCATTCTGTGGCGACTGACCGGCGTCTGTCAGTGCCAGCAGCACCAGGGCGGTGAGCCGCCACGATGGCGCTGCCCCGGCGTCGGGCGGGCGATCCCATTTGCCATTAACTTGCTGCGACATGAGATACTGAACGGCTTTGTCGATCGCCGAATCAATTTGTTCGATTGATGGCGCGCCGGGCGGTGCGATCGTCACGGATTTCGACTGCTCTTTCAGACCGACATTGGCGTTGACGTTGTGGATGATTGCAAGAAGTAACGCGATACCGGTCGCGACGCAAAATGCGGCGCGGATCAGACTGCCTGGGAGATGCGTACCGCGCGTGCGAATACGAAACATAAGGCCCTCTACGTTATCACGTGCATCCTGCCGGTGTATTAGAGCACGATTTGGAATGTCAGGTTATTTCCCGGTCCGGACAAGCGATCAAACGCGTCCGTTCGGGGCCGGATATAACGAAAGCTCGATGGCTATTCCAATGGATCCACAAAGCTTCAATAATTCCAGCGGAAGCGTGTCGCATTGAATGGCGCATTGTTTCCCATCGATTCGCAAGTTATGACCAAAATCCAGGGTCATCGATTCGAGTCCCGCCGAGGTGGAGATTCTCCTTAACTCGATTTCGTTGGATTTCAAGAAAGCAATCGCATCTTTTACTTGCTGAACGAAGTTCTCATCGCCATCGCTTACCAGGCATTTGAAGCCGCTCGATTCATGTCTGCGGTTGCGGGAGAAATGTTCGCCGCACCTGAAAATCGAATAAGCGCGCAGAGTTGACCCCGCCAGAGCCAGATGCGGATCGAATGACTTCCCAAGAACATGGAGAATGCAACTGGGCATATCGATTTACTCAAACTGAGCGGTTTTTGATCTCTTTGAAGAATCCTACACGAAAT
>DASRRM010000129.1:0-23066 GCA_035695715.1 Tepidisphaeraceae bacterium | reverse complement strand
TTCGTAATATTCCCGCCGGTGTCTGAGGTACTCCGAAGACCCGGATCGGTCGCGAGAAGGATCCGGGTCTTCGGAGTACCTCAGACACCGGCGTGCGCATTTAGAAAATCCGCCCCTCGCCCATCTCCTTGGGCGTTCATTTTTCCGAAGCATGCCATCGCCGCAGCGCCAGCCAACCGGCAACATTGACCGCCGCGAACATTCCCAGCCCCAGCAGCGATGCCAGCAGGACTGCCGCCGAGGCTTTGTCCATGCGATGGGCCGTGCCAGTAACGATGATGACGCCCAGCCCCACGCCATTGCCGATCATCTTGCCCACCATGAACTCGGCCACCACGGTGCCGATGACGGCCAATCCCGACGCAACGCGCAGGCCGGCCAAAATATTGGGCAATGCCGACGGCAGGCGCAGCTTCCACAGCGTGGCGAACGAGCCCGCGCCATAAAGCCGAAAAAGATCCCGCAGCGCCGGCTCGGTTGAAAGCAGCCCGACCAGAGTATTGACGATCACTGGAAACACCGAAACGATGAACGCGCACACCAGCACCGGCCAAAAACCAAATCCCACGAAAAGGACCAGCATCGGCGCGATGGCGATGATCGGCACCGTCTGAAAGAAAATCGTGTACGGATAAATCGCCCGGCGGATGAGCGAGGAGGATGAAAGCAGAATCGCCAGCAGGATTCCGATAATAGTGCTGGCCGCAAATCCGACAGACGCCGCCAGTGCGGTCCAGCAAAACGCGGAGAGCAACTCGCCGCGATCGTCGGCATCGAACATCGTGCGCGCGATGTCCGATGGCGGCGTCATGATATACCCCGGCACGTGCGCCAGCCGGAGGTAACCCTCCCACGCCGCCACGGCGACGACCAGCATCAGGGCCGGCGGGCCGATTCGAGAAATGAAGCTTCGGCGGCCATCACTCATGCCCCGCCCCTTTCCAGCGCGCTGTATAGCACGCGCGTTTCCTGGGCAAACTCCGCCGAACCGCGAAGGGCGGCGGGGCGCTCGTCCGCCAGGGCGATGCGATGATCGGCAATGATGCGCCCCGGGCGCCGCGTCATCACCACCGCGCGCTGCGCCAGATACGCCGCCTCGGTGGTGGAATGGGTGACGAAGATAATCGTCATCCCCATCGCCGCCCAAAGCCGGCGAAGTTGCTCGTCGAGATGCTGTCGGGTGATTTCGTCAAGCGCCGCAAAAGGCTCGTCCAGCAAAAGCAGCCGGGGATTGGTGACCATCGCCCGGGCCAGCGACACGCGCATGCGCTGCCCGCCGGACAGTTGCGCGGGAAACCGGTCAACCGCTTCGGTCAGACCGACAAGTTCGATCGCCCTTCGCGAGGCGTCAAGTCGCTGGCCGCGGCCCTGATGCATTAGTTCCAGCGGCAGTGCGACGTTCTGGAGGACGCTTCGCCACGGGAGCAGATGCGCATCCTGAAAGACATAGGCAAGATCCGCCCGCCGCCCGGCCGCCCACGCGACCTGGACATTTTCGCGCGCAAACGTCTGCACCTCTCCCGCCTGCGGCGAATCGAGCCCGGCGATCAGGCGCAAGAGCGTCGATTTCCCGCATCCCGATGGCCCGAGAATCGCCAGAAACTCCCCCGGCGCAACATCCAGATCGATTCCATCAAGTGCAACCACGCCGCCTTCGAATGACCGCCGCACGCCCGATACGCGGACGCGGATTCCGGAGGTTTGGGCTATGGGCAGGGGAGAATATTGCATGCGATGGGACATTCTTGCGGCGGGTGCGATGTTTCTCAACTGGTCAGCACGTCGCACAACGCGGTTGGCCGCAAACGGGAAATTTTTCGGTCAAAACTGCTGTCCCACTGCCTTGACGGACATACATTGCGGGCAGGTAAAGACGTAGAAAAACGCAATGTCGTGCCACCAGAGCCGGCAATCGTCCGGCGCTTCACGATGGAGGTTCTCATCTTTCATCTGCCCGACAAAAAACATCGGCCGGCCGCAACATTCCGGCGTGTCGTCACCGCTGATCCATTGCGGAGCCCCGAGCCACGACTCCTCGAAAAAGTAATCTTCATCGGATTCGTCGGGATGAATCTCCAGCGTATGCACAACCCCGTCGTAGATGACGCCATCGGACTCGGGCTTTCCCACAAACTTATCGGTCGTTCCCCAGATCGCTTCGCCATCCGGTTCATTTTCAAACAATGGAATTCGAATTCGCCAGGTTTCAGCCATGAGAATATTCTACACGAAACTTTCCGCTGGCTCGCACCACGCGGCGGTGGCGGGTGTAGCCGTCTTTCCTGGGAAGCCTTAGGGTGGGCGTACTCGCGCGTACTCGCCCACCGTCGTTCGCGGGCGGTAAATGGTGGGCGAGTACGCCCACCCTACATCGAGCAACCGGTTATCAAAAAACAAGCCACACACGCGATGCCTGCCTATGATTCGCCCGCAAACTGATCACGAAGGAGTTCTAAAATGGAATACGTTCGACTCGGATCCACCGGCCTTGAAGTATCGCGCTTTTGCCTGGGGTGCATGAGCTACGGGCAGGCAACCGGTGGCATGATTTCCTGGCCCTGGACGCTCAGCGAAGAGGCCAGCCGACCTTTCATCAAGTCGGCGCTGGAGCAGGGGATCAACTTTTTTGACACCGCCAATGTTTATTCCGACGGTGAAAGCGAGCGGGTGCTGGGAAGGGCGGTGCGCGATTTTGCCAGGCGCGATGAACTGGTCATCGCCACGAAAGTGTGGGGCCCGGTGCGCCCCGGCCCCAATGGCCGCGGGCTTTCGCGCAAGGCGATCTTTTCGGAAATTGACAAGAGCCTGCAACGGCTTCTCACCGATTATGTCGACCTGTATCAGATTCATCGCTTCGATTACGACACGCCAATCGAGGAAACGCTCGAGGCGCTCAACGACCTGGTTCGCGCAGGAAAGGTGCGATATCTGGGCGCATCATCGATGCATGCGTGGCAATTCATGAAAGCCATCGGCCTCCAGCGCGCCAACGGCTGGGCGCGCTTCATCTCCATGCAGAATTATTACAACCTGCTCTACCGCGAGGACGAACGCGAGATGCTTGGCCTGTGCAAATCAGAAGGGGTTGGCGTCATTCCCTGGTCGCCGCTGGCGCGCGGCAGGCTGGCCCGGCCGTGGTCGCAGGAATCGCCGACCGAGCGCGCCAAAACCGACAGTTTCGCGAAAAAGCTGTATACGCAAAGCGCCGACATCGACAAGCCCGTCATCGATCGCGTAAATGAAGTGGCTAGCGAGCGCGGGCTGCCGCCATCGCAGATTGCGCTGGCATGGCTGCTTCATAAGCCCGCCATCACGTCCCCCATTTTCGGCGCCACCAAGCCGCGGCATCTGGACGATGCCATCGCGGCTGTCTCGGTAAAGCTCTCTGACGCGGAGATCGCACGATTGGAAGAGCCGTATCAGCCGCACCCGGCGACAGAGGCATTTTCGTAGTACCGATTTCCCGCGCGCCGATGGGCGGAAACAGAATGCGCGTTCGCCACTGTGGGCCCGTCACACCAATCCGCCCACCTTGCGGAGGATCCATTCGGTCGTAATCAGCACCACGAACAGGATGAGAAATCCGTAATGGGCGTAGCGGGTCAAGGGGTTGCCTGGGTCGGCGAAGAGGCCAACGCGCTCAGTCAGCACTTCTGGATGCGTGCGGTCGGGGATGCACTGGCCGAGGATGTCGGCGTAAATCACGTCGCTCGCCACGCCATTACCCGCCTGGGCGATGCGGGCCATGTTGGCATGGTCGGGGTTGATGTTTTTTAGTTCCAGGTCGGTTCCATTGAGGATGTCGACCAGCAATGATTTCTGGCTGGCGACGGGATCGTCGGCCAGCAGTTTTTCCACCGTCGCGCCCTGCAGTGAGATTTCGATGCCGCCCGGCTTAAGGCCGCTGAGCACCGCCCGATAAATGCCCGGCGATTCGGGAATTTCCACGGCATCAGCGCTGGCGATGATATCGCCGCCCTGCACGCTGCCGATGGCCGCGTCCTTGGCCTTGACGGCCCGGGCCACCACCTTGAACTTCTCACCGGTTCGCGGGGTAAAATCGTCCTTCAACAGCCGGATCGATACCACCACCGGCGCGCCGGCCAGATATTTGTTCTTCGACCCGAAGCGCACGTATTTGCCGCCGGCGGGCATGTCGTTCTGCACGACCCATCGCACCACCTGACCCCAGAATTTCTCGTGAAGGTTTGCGCCATCCACCTGCCGCATGCGCCAGGTTTCGGGGCTGGCCAGATAAAGCACCCGGCCCGATCCCACGGGCATCGACACCAACAAGGCACGCTGGCGGGCGGAGGTCAGCGCGTCGGAATCGGCGGCATGACTTGGATGCAAATCGCCGATCTGCCACAAAACGCTGGCCGATTGCTTGGCCTGCGTCTGTTCGCTATGCCAATACCAGCGATTATCTTCAGAGCCCATGGCCGACCAGTACTCAGCATTCTTCTTTTCATCCAGATCGAGCTGGCTGAAGATGCTGTTCATGCCTTCGGGCGCGACTTCCACCTTGAACCCATGCCGAAGATGATCGGCCAGCGTCGACACCTGCCAGGCGCTGGCCAGATGCACCGGCAGCAATTCCTCCAGCGGGCTGGCGGCATAACTCGCGGGCATATTGAGCTGTCCGGCCACCACCAAAAGCGTCGTCCCGCGATCGCGGACGGCCTTGGCGATATTGTTCTGCATTTCCGTCGTCAGAATGCTTGGCGGAACGTCGCCGATCACAATGAAATCGAATGCGGCCCATTCCTCGGCGGTGGCCGGGAGAATCTGGGCGGTATCAACCTTGTTGGTCGGCGAAGCCTTGACCGGCTCGGGCGGCTTCACATCGGAAATATGGGCCGGCTCCACTAAAACCTGCTGCAACTGCACGCGGTTATCGCGCTTCAGATAATTTGCCAGATACCGGTCTTCCCAACGCGGCTGGTCCTGCACCAAAATCACGTGCAGCTTGTCATCCTTCACCATCACCCGGAAATCCTGAACGTTGTTGCTCGTCACAACTTCCCTGGGCATTTCCTGCACGTGGACGCTGTAAGCATAAACGCCGGCTTCGGGCGGCTTGTCCTTGAAGGTTTCGATGTCGGTGATGTGATCGTCGGTGGGCGTGACGGTATGGGAATCGATTCGCGTCTTGCCGCGGAAAAAATCGATCTTCACCGGCTGGCCGCTCAGGCCGTCCAGGCGAACCAGGGCCGACGCCTTAAGCGTGTCGTCCTTGTAGACCCATTCCGGCGAGTCGATGTAATCGACCGAGGCATCCGGGGCGATCTGCCGCGAGCCAACACCCAGGCCAAAAACGCGGATCCCCCGGCTGGCCAGCCGCTGCGCCGCGATGCTGGCGTCTCCGCCCTCGTTCACCCGGCCATCGCTGACCACCAGCACCGAGGCATGCTCGTCCTGGCTGATCTGGTCGTTGACGAATTTCAGCGCGCCATTCAAATCGGTCGATGTGCCGACCGGCTCAACGCCGGCCTTGATGGCTTTGGGAATCTCCGATTTGGCGGCGGTGGCAATGATCTGCTCCCCGCCGGCGAACGTGACGACTCGGGTCGTCTGTTCATCCATCACATCAGCCATCGACGTGGCGCGGGGTCGAAGATTTCCGGCGGCGATATTTTCAAGATAATCTTTCGTCTTGTCGCCCGAGAGCAATCCCCAACCGATAAACCCGACCAGCGCCAGAGCTAACCCAACAACGCCGATCCCCAACTTACGGAACGTACTCGCTGCGCCCATCCCGACGATAATTACCAGGAGCTGCCAAACAAATACCACACACCCAATCACGCCGACGATGAAACAAATTTCACCCAGGACATTCGTCTGAAGTTTGGGCGGCGTGATATCGGCAACACCATGGAAATTGCAGGTCATGGCTTGATACGCAACGTCAGCGCGGCGCATGCTGGCAACCTTCGTCAGCGCGTCCTTCACGGCCTGGTCATTCCCATGCTGATTGAGAAATTCAGCATCCGACTGGTTGGCCAGCGGATTGAGCTTCAGCAGGGCGGCCTGAATGGCCGAACCGGTCTTGGCCCACGGAATCATCGCGGCTGCTTCGGTGGCGCTTTTCTGGTCGGCGGCCTGGGCAACGGCAGCGGTGAATTGGTCGCAGGCGCCACGGAGATCGCGGGCAATGGAGACCGCATCGCCGCTCTGAATCTTCGGATCTTTTTCCAATGCCGCCGTCACGTCGGCGAAATGGTCGCCCCATTCCTTCATCGAAGCGATGAATTCCTTCGCGAGGCGGGCGTTGTCGTTTTCATCCACGCCGGCGCGGTTTTGGCTCTGAATCTGAAGCAGGTCGTCGTGAAGCGTATACAGCCGGGCCGCGGCGCGATCCAGCTTGCTCGCACGGGTTTCCGGGGGCATCAGCCCCAAAGCGTCGGCCCAGCGCAGATGCTCGATCGGCGTGGCCTGCTGGTCCTTCTGGGCCATCGACAGACTCTGATCGAGCACCACCCAGAGGGTTTCGTTGGTTTTGGTGGCCTTGTGAAAAATCAAAAGCGGGCGAAACAACAGGATCGCCACCAACACCAGCAGCGAAACGCGAATGATCGTCAGCCAGAGAATGATGTGCGGAGCGGCAATGCTGCTTTGGGCGCGATAGAGATAGACCAGCATCACAGCGACGGCGATGGTGCCGATCAAAAGCTTCCACCACGCCCAGGCCGGCTGATAGGAAATCTCAAACGCCAGGAGTCCCGCGAAGGATGAAGGTGAAAAGGATGGAAGAAACACGCACGCTCCCAAAAATACATCGCAGCTTCGACGGCACGCGTAATCACATGACGCCGAGATGCGTCGCTAGCACTTTTCACGTTGATGGCCCGACTGCGCGACCGTCATCCTGAGGGACTCCGAAGGATCCAGCTGGTACGCGAAAGCAAGCCAGATCCTTCGGAGTACCTCAGGATGACGATCGGCCGCTACACCAATCTGAAAAACGCTCTAAGTGACATTGCGCGGTTAGGCGCTTCGAATCTTCGTAGGGTCCGCACCGCGGACCGCGTTTTTCCAGCTCAAACGTAATGGTCCGCGGTGCGGACCCTACACACGAATCGCGCAAGGCCATTTCGATGCAGGGTGGGCGTACCCGCCCACCATTCACGCCGGGACGGACAATCCATCCGGTGGGCGAGTACGCCCACCCTACGGATCTTGCTCCCTCTCGGCGGTATTCCGGGAAGAAAGAACCGGCCTACACCTTCGGCACCAATCCCGCTCCGGCGACATCAATGTTCTTCTGCAATCCGGTCATGAAATACGTCATTAGCGTTTCAGCAAAGAGGCTGGCCACGACCAAAATCGCCAGCGTTTTCCAGCTCAGCAAAATCGCCAGCAGCTTCCACCAAAATCCCGAGGGCTCGCCCACGCCGGTCATCACCTGTTCGAGCTGGTCCGGTTGGATTTGCGAGTAATCGGTGCTCAGGAATTTTCCCTTGTCGAGCCATTTCATGTCATCCCCCGACAGCTTGGCGGGATCGAGCTCGCGATGGTCGATTCCCACGCCATAAAACACCGGCTGGGGAATTTCCGTAGGCGTGAAACGCAGTTGATACAGGCCGGGCATGAAGGCGTTGGAGTACGTGAATTCGTACTGTCCGCCGCGGAAGTTTGCCTTGCGGCCGCCGTCGACCGTTCCATCGGGGAGGGTCACGTCAACCGATTGCACCGCCGGGGTTGGTGGCCCGGCCCAGGCGATTGCGCCGCCGGCTTCGATGTTACCGCTGTTGTGCTGGCGGGTCTGGGCCGCCGAGAGCTGATAGATGGTTTCGTTCACCAGCGGCACGAAGTTTGGCATGATGTGCCAGTTGTTCCAGTTCCCATCGACGGACGTGGCCCACACCACCACCTGCCCCGACCCGAAGGGCCGGCTGAGGATCAGCGGGTCGCCGCTGGTCGACGCCAGCACAACCTGGCTGTCATCTTTCGGCACAAGCTGCCACCACTTTTGCGCCACCGCGCCGTTGAGCGCATTTTGCTGCGATGACGCGACAATCCGCACCATGGGATTGTTCGGCTCTTTGATCTCGACCGAAGCCGGCGCGCCTTTTTCCTCGTGCGGGGTTGGCTGTTTCAAATCCGCCGAGAACAGAATGTGATCCGGGTCGATTTCGTTTCGCCCCAGCGATGCCAGCATCTTCGGCGAGGTGCGCGCGCCGAGAATCACCCACAGGCCATGCCCGGAGCTGACATAGTCGCCCAACTTGGCCTGCAATTGCGGCGGGATCTGCGGCACATCGTTCAATACCACCGCGTAATAGTCGTTCAGATTCATCCCCGCGCTGTCAGCAACGCCGACCGTCTTGGGCTGAATCAACGCCGTCTTCACCTGATCGATCTCAACCGGCTGCATCGCCAGATCGAGGAACATGCTGCTCTTGAAATCCTTGTTGGACGTCAACTGGCCGTCGATCACCAGGATCGGAAGGCTCTGCCAGACATGGAAGGCGGCGACCGCCTCATTATCCGCTGCCAACGCATCCACCACATCCGTCCAGACGCGCACATGGGTTGAACCGGCGGTGGTGAAGGTACGGTCAAAGCGAATGGTGGCCGACTGGCCCGAGCTGAGCGTTGGGATGGTCTGAACAGCGCCCTGTTCTTTCCCGTTGACGCTGAAATGAATGTTGATGGCGTTGACGTCTTTTGGCCCGCTGTTGGAAATCTTGGCGGTGACCTGCACCGGACGGTTGATGCCGACGGTGTTGGGAGAGACGGTCAGTCCTTCCACCGAAATATTCGACGAGTTTTGGTCGGCGGCCAGCGGGTAGGAATGGATTTCAACGTGTTTGTCCAGCCCATTGGCGGCGTCTTCGCCGACCGCGCGCTGCCAGGCGGCAAAATCGCCGATGCTCCAGTTGGTCTTCTGCTCGTCGGAAACAACCAGCACCACTTTGGCAAGATTTGGCCCATGATTCACCACTTCGCGGGCGGCTTCGATCGCCTCGGGAATGGTGCAGTCGGTGGTGCCGGGCTTGAGGGCGTGGATGTCAGCATGAAGCTGAGTCATCGACGCGGAATTGTTCACCTGCAATGGAACCGGCGTGAGCTTTCGCGGCCGGTGCTCGGCCAGAATGACCGAAACCGTGCAGCCGTTGCGAAGGATCGGGTTTTGCGGATCGGTCAGCTTGTCGACAACGCCCTGGGCTTCTTCAAAGAGCGTGTGATCGCCGGCATGTCGGCCCATCGACATGGAATGGTCGATAACGATCGCCAGGTCGACCGGCTGCTTGGATGCCGCCGACCCGTGCTTGGAAAAATCGAACAGCGGCCGCGCCAAAAGCCAGGCCAAAAACGCCAGCACCAGCATTCGCAGCAAAAGAAGCAGCCACTGGTCGATGTTCTTGCGGCGCTTCATTTGAAGTGCCGATTCCTTCAGGAACATCATCGCGCCCCAGCGCAGCGGCGTGGTCTTCTGCCGATGCAGAAGGTGAATGATGATCGGAATGCTCACGCTGAGCAGGCCGGCCATCAGGAGGGTGGAACCCATTAGGAAAGTCATATGGCTGTCTCACACAGTGGCACGGGCATCTTGCCCGTGCCCGCAATGCCGATGGGTTTTGAATACACTCAACAGCAGGACAAAAACGCACGGGCAGGATGCCCGTGCCACTTGAGATCACCTTCGCCCTGCTCTTTGCGCCAAAAAGATCATCAGCGCTTCATCGAAAGGCTGGCTGGTATTCAGCAGCAGGTGATGGATGCGCATTTTGGCGACCGCGTCGCGAATTTTTTCCAGATGCCGCGCCACATTTTCCAGATAGACGTTTCGCATCATGGCCGGGTCGAGCTTCAGGCGGTCGCTGGTGTTTTCAAGGTTTTCAAACAGGCTCCACTTGCGGAAGGGGAATTCCAATTCGTCGCTGGCCATCGTCTGCATCAGAATGACTTCGTGCCGTTTGTGGCGAAGGTGATGCAGGGCTTCGATCAGCTTGTCGGCATCGTCGAATAAATCGGAGATGACCACCACCATGCTCCGCCGCGCGATGCGCTCGGCAACCTCGTGAAGCAATGGCGAAATGCCCGATTCGCGCTCGGCCTTGGTGTCATCAAGCGTCCGCACGATTCGCAGCAACTGCGCCGGCGAGGAGCGCGGCGGAATAAAGCTGCGAACCTTGTTGTCAAACGTGATCAGCCCAATGGAATCCTGCTGGTGCAGAACGATGTAGCTGATGGCGGCGGCGAGAAACTGCCCATAGCGAAATTTGCTCATCACGTCGCCGGGGCCCTGGTATCCCATCGACCCGCTGGCGTCGAGCACGAGATGGCAGCGGAGGTTGGTGGTCACCTCATACTGCTTGATGTAATAGCGCTCGCTCTTGGCGAAAACGCGCCAGTCGATGCGCTTCACATCGTCGCCCGGCACATACTGGCGGTGCTGCGCGAAATCGAGCGCAAAGCCGATATGTGGCGACTTGTGCATCCCTTGCACGTAGCCGTCCATCACCTGATGCGCGACCATCTCCATCTTGCTGATCTTCTGCAAAATGTGCGGCTCCAGCAGCGATGTGCCGGCCGCGCGGGTGTTGGAGGGATTGGCGATTGCGGTCATACTACAGTCCTTGCGCGAAGATCCGATTCGAGGAAAATTCCGAAAACCGAAAGCCGGGTCACGTACGTTCTTTGGCGCTTTTCAGGTTGGTGATACGTTTACTGCCCGTCATCCTGAGGTACTCCGAAGGATCTTGCCTGTACCTGCACGGGACGCAGATCCTTCGGAGTACCTCAGGATGACGATCTCCTCCTGTATCGATTAACTCCTGCTCATTCGTCATTGATTCGGATTTCGTCGTTCGTCATTCGGACTTCCTTCAGGGATTTCCTCAGGCGGCTTCCGCTGCCGTGCGGGGGATTTCCTTGATCAGCCGGTCGATGATCTTGTCGCTGTTCATGCCCGCCGCCTCGGCGCTGAACGTGGGCAGAATGCGATGGCGGAGCACCGGATGCGCCACGCGGGCGATGTCCTCGGTCGTCACATGCACGCGGCCATGCAATATGGAACGGGCCTTGCCGGCCATGATCAGGTAGATGCAGGCGCGGGGACCAGCGCCCCATTGCACGAGGTCGTTGATATACGCCGGCACGCCCGCCTCGCCCGGCCGTGTGGCGCGGACCAGGTCGCGGGCATAGGCATAGACATGCTCGGCCACCGGCACCCGGCGGACAATCTTTTGCAAATTCTGAATCGCCGCCCCGTCTAGCAGCCGCGACACATCAGGGCGATACTCCGTCGTGGCCTGCTTCATGATCTGAATTTCATCAGCCGGCGTCGGATAACGCACGTTCACATGAAACATGAACCGGTCGAGCTGTGCTTCAGGCAGCGGGTAGGTGCCTTCCTGCTCGATCGGATTCTGCGTCGCCAGCACGAAGAACGGCTCGGGCAATTCATACGTCTTTTCACCAACCGTCACCCGATGCTCCTGCATCGCTTCGAGCAATGCGGCCTGCGTTTTCGGCGGCGTCCGGTTAATTTCGTCAGCCAGCACCATGTTGGCAAAGAGCGGCCCCTTCACAAAGCGAAACGCCCGGCGGCCGGTGGTGTGATCCTCTTCGAGAATGTCGGTTCCCGTTATATCCGACGGCATGAGGTCCGGCGTGAACTGCACGCGCTTAAACGACAGGTGAAGCACATCGCTGATCGTCTTCACCAGCAACGTCTTAGCCAGCCCCGGCACGCCCACCAGCAGCACATGCCCCTGGCAAAACATGGCCGTCAGCACCTGCTCGACCACTTCCTGCTGGCCCACGATGATCTTGCCGAGCTCGGCGGCCATGGTCTTGTAAGCCCGCGATAATTCCTCGACGGCCTTAAGGTCTGTAGAAGCCGCGATGGGTTGTTGCGCCTGCGTCATGGAGAGATTCTCCTGAAGAAAAAAGGGCGGGGGTTGGATAGCCGCCGTTGGATGAATCGAAGCAATGTTCTATTGGGTGATGGACTTTGAGTGGTACTACGTTCGTCCGCGCTCCGTGAGAAATTTTGACCCACTGCAAGGCCCTTCGGTTACAGTACAGGGAGGCCAACGCCGTGTTGAAACCCATGGCGATTTTGCGATATGAGTGCGGGTGTGCGGGTTCTTGACGCGAAGGCGCGAAGGAAGCAAAAAACTTCTTCGGGTTTTAGTGCCACGATCGTCGCGCAGGGCCATCTCCAGAGACGAACAGGCGCGACTGATTTTCCGTATCACGGGCGTCTCGCCCGTGTCTTAATTTCAAAAAGGACACGGGCGAGACGCCCGTGATACGGGAAATCCGGCCGCGCCGCGGTGGTGGGCGCGTGTTCTGGTTGCGGTTAACGGCCGCGCCGAGGAGTACACCAGGATCACGCGCAAACGCGCTGCCCGCTTGAAAAGTGCTATAATTCGAGTCTGAAGACTCCTTTTCGTATCCTTTGATTCTTCGCAACTTCGCGCCAACTTCTTCTTGAGACCGAATCAGCAACGCGCGCCGCATAATCCTGTACAATCAGATGGAATCGGATGCGCCCGCTTGCCCTCCTATCCCTCATTATCTTCCTGGTTGCCCATGCAACGGGTCGCATTTCCAGTTGCGCCGAGGCGCCCGCGACGCAGCCGTTCTGGTCGCTGCAGCCGCTCGGGCATCCCGCGCCGCCAGCAGTAAAAAACGGCGGGTGGGTGAGAAACCCGGTGGATGCGTTTGTTCTGGCAAAGCTTGAGAAGGCTGGATTATCTCCGGCTCCGCAAGCGCCGCGCGGGAAACTCATCCGCCGGCTTTATTTCGATCTGCTGGGCCTTCCACCAACGCCGGCGCAGCTCGCGACAGCGCTCAATGATTCATCGGCTGACTGGTATCCGCATTTGGTGGACCAATTGCTCGCCGATCCGCATTATGGCGAGCGTTGGGCCCGCCACTGGCTCGACACCGCCCGCTATGCCGACAGCGACGGCTATGAAAATGACGGCGATCGTCCCGGCGCTTATTTTTACCGCGACTTCGTCATCCGCGCCTTCAACGACGACCTGCCTTACAACACGTTTCTGCAATGGAACCTGGCCGGCGATGAACTGGCCCCGGCAAACCAGGACGCGCATCTGGCCACCGGGTTTCTCGCCGCCGCCCCCTGGCTGGAAACCGGCACCAAACTGCAATCGGAGCTGGACAAGAATCGCTACGATGAACTCGACGATATGCTGACCGCCACCGGGCAGGCGATGCTCGGCCTGACCATCAATTGCGCCCGCTGCCACGACCACAAATTCGACCCGATCCCGACGCGCGACTATTACCGAATGCTGGCCACCTTCGCGAGCACGAAGCGCGAAAATCTGCCGGTGATGACGGATGTTGAGCGGTCCGATTTCCGAAAGCGGATCGAGGCGTTCGAGAAAAAGCTAGCCGAAGCGAAAGCCGCCGGGAATAAGAAGGAAGTCGAATCTCTGGAGAAGGTGCGGCCCAAGCCAATCGAGGCGCTGGTAATTACCGACCAGAGCCCGACTCCCGTCGCAAGCTTCCTGCTTCGCCGTGGCGATCCGGCGCATAAAGTCGAGCAGGTTACACCTGGCTTCCTCACCTGCCTGACGCATGGGGATGTATCGCAATTTGCCGTGGCGCCTCCGGCGGGTGCAAAGACAACTTTTCAGCGCGCGGCCCTGGCGAAATGGATCACCGATGTCGATCACGGCGGCGGGGCACTTGCCGCCCGCGTGGCCGTCAATCGGCTCTGGCAGCACCATTTCGGCGAAGGAATCGTGCGAACGCCGGGCGATTTCGGCGTGCAGGGCGATCGGCCCAGCCATCCGGAATTGCTCGACTATCTCGCCGACCAACTCATCGCCCGCGGCTGGAGCATCAAGGCAATCCAACGCCTGATTCTCGCCAGCAACACCTATCAGATGGACACGACCTTCGACGCGGCATCCGCCAAAGTCGATCCGGACAATCGCCTGCTCTGGCATCGCCGGCCGATGCGGCTGGAAGCCGAGGCCCTGCGCGATGCGATGCTGGCGACGGCTGGCACGCTCAACGACAAGATGTATGGCCCAGGCGTAAAGCCGCCCGTGCCGGCGGCGGGGCGCGACAAAGACAACCTCATCCCCCGCGCCAAACAGGAAGGCCCCGAGGTTTGGCGGCGGAGCATCTACATCTTCACCAAGCGCTCGCTCCCCATACCCCTCCTCGAAGTCTTCGATGCCCCGACGGGAAACAGCCCCTGTACCCGCCGCCAGGCAACGACCGTCGCGCCGCAGGCGCTGGCGCTGCTGAACGATCCGTTTGTTAGAATGCAGGCGGAGCATTTTGCGAAGCGCATTGCGAAAGATGCGGGGGATGATCCAGGCAAGCGGATCACGGATGCGTATCTTCTGGCGCTGTCACGAGTGCCGACCGCGTCTGAAATGGACCGGGCATTGAAATTCTTGGATCGCGCTGATCGTGAGGGAGCGTTTGTTGATCTGTGCCAGGTATTGTTGGGATTGAACGAGTTTGCTTATATCGATTGAGCGTGATGAAGCATCAGGAAGACCAGGTAACGACGCGAAGCGAAGCGCCGACTCGTGCACTCGGGTGTTTCTGCATAACGCCCACCGTGCTTGCACGGTGGGAAAACGCGCGTCACGGATGAATGACCGACTTTTCGCGGAACGATAAAACCCACTGTGCAAGCACAGTGGGCGTTAACGAATTCCGCTACGCGACGCGCGATTCGCTTCGCGATTTCCGGTTCCAAAATGGAAAACCAAACCTCCAAACCTCACCACCAAACCTCCTTCATCAACCGCCGGCAATTTCTCCAGCGCGCCGGAGGCGGGTTAGGCATGCTGGCCCTGGCCGGGTTGCTCCAGCAGGAAAACCTGCTCGCTTCGGATGTTCCACCGACGAAAATCGACACCGGCTGGACGTTCTACACTCCCAAAAGTGCAGCCGTCCCTTCCGGCCCAATGGCCCCCAAGCTTTCGCACTTCCCCGCAAAAGCCAAGTCCGTCATCTGGCTCTTCATGGAGGGCGGTCCCAGCGGCTTCGACCTCTTCGACTTCAAACCCGAACTCCAAAAACGCAACGGCCAACGCGTCTCAAACATCCAGACCTTCTTCGGCAACCCCGGCCCACTCCTCAAAAGCCCATATACCTTCCGTCAGTATGGCCAAAGCGGCGCATGGGTCTGCGAGAAATACGCCAACCTCGCCAAATGCGTCGACGACATCGCCTTCATCAAGAGCCTGCACACCGATTCGAGCAATCACGCGCCCGCCATGTTCCAAATGAACACCGGCAGCACGCGCCCGGGCCTTCCCAGCGCCGGCGCATGGGTCACCTATGGCCTGGGCTCGGCCAACCAAAATCTGCCCGGCTTCGTCGTCATTGCCCCGGGAGTCGCCAAGGGCGGCGCGCTGAACTGGGGCAATGGCTTTTTGCCCAGCGCCTACCAGGGCACGCTGCTTCGCACCAACGGGCAGGCGATTCTCAATCTCGATCGCCCGCATGGCGTTGATGCCGAACGGCAACGACGAATGCTCGATCTGGCCGCCTCGCTCAATCAGGCGCACATCGAACAGCACCCCGGCGAGCAGGAATTGCTTGGCCGCATCGCAAGCTTCGAGCTGGCTTATCGCATGCAGGCCGAGGCGCCTGACGCGATCGATCTGTCGCGCGAATCGCAGGCCACCAAATCGCTCTACGGCATTGGACAGAAAACGACCGATGAATTCGGCCGCAAGTGTCTGATGGCGCGGCGCCTGGTCGAGCGCGGCGTGCGCTTCATCCAGGTCTACAGCAACGACGAATGGGATGCCCACGGCGGCATCGAATCCAACCACACCGCCCGCTGCGGGGAAACCGATGTCCCGATCTTCGGCCTGCTCACCGACCTCAAACAACGCGGCCTGCTCGACGAAACCCTCGTCATCTGGGGCGGCGAATTTGGCAGAATGCCCGTCTCCGAAGGCGGCAAAGGCCGCGACCACAATCCCCATGGCTTTTTAAGCTGGATGGCCGGCGGCGGCGTGAAAGGTGGAACCAGCTACGGCGCGACCGACGAAATCGGCTACGCCGCCGAAGAAAACCCCGTCTCCGTCCCCGATTTCCACGCCACCATTCTGCATCTCCTGGGCATCCAGCATGATAAGCTGACGTTCGAGCATAATGGTAGAAAATTCCGGCTGACGGATGTGTCGGGGAATGTGATCAAGCCGATTTTGGCGTGAGTGGAAACTGAGCCAGATTCCAGATTCGGTTTCTCATCGCTTATCTCACCACTCACCACGCGATGGACGAGCGGTGGCGAGGCTGCGGTTTCCTGTTCCACGCACCCATCCGCGTCCTCGCTGTCGCTCGTCCACGGCGTGGTCAACGGGTTGGAAACTTCCCCGCAGGAATTGAGTGGCACTGTCTGGCCAACTTTGTTAAACTTCTTCCATCAATACGACGCATCGCGATTAACCCCCCACGGGAACGGCAATCAGGCCATTTCCGGGGCTGATCCACGCGCCGAACCAAGGAGAACGCATCATGGCAAAACCACGCCCCTGTCAGCGCTGCGGCAACGAAATTCCCGCCGAGCGGCTGGAGGTAATGCCGGAAACCCGGCTGTGCATCGCCTGCAGCAAGGCGGTGGGAGGCGAATTCGACATTGCCATCACCGCGGAAAACCTCGCCAAGGCCGGGAGCCTGAAGAAGAATTACGGCTCATTCGACGTGCAAAAAACCCGCCGCGAAATTCGCAAGAAGGAAAGGGAGTAATCCCATGTCTTGGCCACGCATTATTTCGCCGTGTCGTGTTTGCGAAGAAGCGCGTTTCCTTCGGGCCAGGACGGATTCTTCAGCATCTGGAATGGCGTAATGCCCTGCTTTTGCCTGATATGAGGATTCGCCCCCGCAGCGAGCAGTCGCTGAGTCAACGCCAGATCGTGGTGTAAAACGGCGCTGTGAAGCGGGGTGTTGCCTCGATCGTCGATCCCGTCGAGCCTGGCGCCTGCGGCCCGAAGGAGATCGAACTCTTCGGCGCGATCGGCATCGATCGTTTCACTGACAAACAAAAGCGAACAGTGGAATGTCGACAAATCAACTTTTCCGCCGGCTGCAACGATCCATTCGACGACCGACCTGTCGGAGAACATAATCGCCAGATCGAGGACCGAAATCGAATCGATGCTTGCTGGCAGCGGATCGACCGGGTAAGGAAATGCGTTCCTCTGTCCTGCCCCTGGGTGGCTATAAAGCCCGTTGTAACGATACCGGTCGAGAACAGCGTTGGGATTTGCGCCCCCATGAAGAAGCACATCAATTAATTGGTCATCATTGTCGAGGACCGCCCGGAATAGAGTCGAGTCCTTTAACCACTGCGACGGATCCCGCGCCAACGCATCGCCGACTTCGAGCGGATCAGCGCGGGCCTCCGCCAACGCGAGCGCTTCATCAGGGGTGAGCGGCCCATTGCGATTCTTCAACCTTAGAGGCTCATGCACCGCCAGAATTAGCGTCGACAGCAGCGCAAGCCAGAATAGGACCGCAAGCGCGATTCGTAGATACCTGCGACGTGGCCCACCCCGGGGCGCTGTTCGCGACGCCCCGCATTCAGAACAAACCATGCCGCATTCGCGTGTATCATATCCGCATTCGGGACACAGATACCGCGCACTGCGATCGATGCGAACCGCCGCGCGCCAAATTGCTCTCGCCGGCAAAATTGCCAGGAGGAGTATGGGAAGCCAGAGCGGAATAATGGCCGTCCACGCCTGTCCGATCGCATCCTTAAAGAAGCCGGCGCTCGAGCTTGAGCATCCAAACCCCACGAAATTCGCCTCATCCAGCACGCGTCCCAATGCCGGTTCGCGCTCGAAGATATAATGCACCTCGTGCGCCTTCATCTCCGTAAACTCAAACAGCGTATCGGCGTCGGTTGTCACGTCCTCCCGGCGAATCGCAACCCGGCCTCGACCCATCTCAATCTGATAGATGACCAATCCCTTGCGGCTGGTTGCCTGAGCGGAATTATCCATCCGCCAGATCGCGGCAACCTGCCGCGTGTCGACGTACGCTGTCGCAAGAAGCAACAGGAGCAACAGCGACGCGAATGCTGGAATGTTTGCGAACTTAAATCGCACACGACCCCATGTTAGTGAACGATGCCGGCCGGGATGCTCCTGCAGAACTTACTTCGGAATCGCGCGATCCAGCGCCCACAAAATCCCGTGATCCAGCAGCTTCTGGAAATTCTCGTCCTTGAAGTCATCCGGACTTCCCAGCGACGTGAAGAAAACCCGTCCGCCATCATACGTGGTGGTCCACGCGATCGGCTCGGCGGGTTTGTCTTCCCAGGTGCCGGTGAGAAGGGGCGTGCAGCCGGCGTTTAATGGCAGGACTTTGTAAAGCGAGGATGGCGTGGTCCATGTCGGGGCGATATTTCGCAGGATTGGATTTCTTGTCGCGCGCTCGGCGAGCTTCACCGTCATCGCCGATTTGCCGGCTGGGTAATGATTGTTGTAATGGCAGCCGAGCACCGTGCTGTCGAAGTCGAGCCAGGTTTGGAAGGAATGGCAGGCCGTGCGAATGCCGACCACCGGCTTGCCCGCGTCAAAGTACGCCTGGAATGCCTTGAGCTCTGCGTCCGGCAAACTTCGG
This sequence comes from Tepidisphaeraceae bacterium, assembly GCA_035695715.1. Lineage (GTDB taxonomy): Bacteria > Planctomycetota > Phycisphaerae > Tepidisphaerales > Tepidisphaeraceae > RYN-428. The sequence goes on along the minus strand of DASRRM010000129.1, from coordinate 4,463 downwards.
CGGCGCATGAACATCACCAGCACGTCCGCCGACTTCAGAGCCTCCAATCCCGGCAGATCGGTCTTGCTGTCACTCTGCAGGAAAACGCATTTGCAATTCAGCTTTCCTTCAAGATGCTCCTTCGCAAAAGCCGGCAGGGTTTCGCTGGCGTGATATTCATCCTCGGCAATGGCAAAGACAATATTCGCCGGCTTGGCATCGCCGATCACTTCACTGCTAAGGATCGACGGGCACCAGTATTTTTCGATGTGCTCGACAACCAGATCCGTCCCGCGATCGTGCGGCACGAAAGGCCGCATCTTGGGGTTGTACATCGTGTCGGTCAGGTCGCGCACCAGGAGAGGATTCAGGCCCAGCTTGCGCATCTCGCGAATGCCAAACGAGCGGCCCAAAACGCACATGTTGGCATGCACGCCACAGTACAGGACGTTGCGGATGCCGTGCTGAACGAAGAGATTGTAGATTTCCCGCCCCTGGTCGCTGACGGCGTCCTCTGGAAAAACCTCGACTGCCGGATGCTCGCGCTTCCAGGGATATGGCCCGCCCTTGGGTGGCTGCTGGTTGCTGTCACACCCGCCATCGGAATCATCGATGGGAAGCGGCGGCTCGACCGCCGGGTCGCAGACGTTCCACTTAAACGCCACCTTCGTATCAGCAAGCGGCGCATCAATAGCGCGTTTACGCTGCGGCGTATCCTTATAGAAGCCCATCGTGTCGCTGGGGGCATGGACGATCAGCGCGCCCTTGGCCCGCAGCGCCTTGGCCAGCGCATCGATGCGCGGCGCCATGATGCCAACGCGCCCGGTCGCGCCATCACACCAGTGCTTATCCCACAGATCGCAGATGATCAGGGCGGTTTGCTTTGGATCGAGGTCGGCGGTTTGCTCGACGACTTCGAATTTGCCGCTTTTGGGGGTGATCTCAGCGCGCGAACGCGTCAGCAAATGCAGCGTGGGCGCAGGTGTGTTGGGAGCTTGCGGCTGCGGTCCTGCCGCGACGGCACAAGACGCAACCAGCAACGCCATGAGCAGACAGCCCGGCAATGACGCGATTTGGGTAATTCCACGGAACATGGATGATCCCTCAAAAGGAGTGATGGCACCGCGGGAAAGATAACCGAGGGGGTTGTGGCGGTCCATTCCCTTGCCGGCAGTTCATGCGCAATTATCGGCGGTTTTCGCGCGAACATCGTCAAGTCTTCGCGCGATGTTTGGGCAGCGCCGGGGGCTTTGCCCGCTTAACGCGCCGGTGTTTTATGCCTAAGCATGCGTTTTCCCTCAGGCAAACTGCTGTTTTGACCCACTGCGCCGCACGCGCTTGCGGCGCGGCACGGGAGTTGTATTAGCACCAACCCGGAGGCTTGGGAGCGGTTGATCGTGCCGAAGGGTGCGGTGCCCGTGTGGACTCCGCCGGATTGTTGTCGGCATGATCGCCCGCGTTGGGAAGGATCCCACCCCGGCGAACGCTATGCGAATGACATCTTCTGTTTCCCTTCTTGTTGCCTTGATGCTCGCAACAGGATTGGTCATCCCGCTCACCGGGGCCGAACTCACCGAGCCTGTCGAAAAACCTTCCATACCTTCCACCATCGCCGATCATCCCGCCGTTCGCGGCGACGAAATCACGCCAGCGCAAAAACAATGCGTCAATAAAGGACTCGCCTGGCTTGCCGAGCAGCAGGGTGAAGACGGAGGCTACGGCGGAAGCCCCTACGCCAGCCAGGATACGCATCATGCCGGCATCACCGCATTGGCCGGCCTGGCATTCATGCAGGGCGGCAATCTTCCCGCACGCGGCAAATATGGAAAAAACGTCCAGCGCTGCCTCGATTTTGTTCTCAACAATTGCCATGAAAGCGGCCTGATTTCCTCTGACAATTCCAACGGCGCAATGTACGCCCACGGCTTTGCCACCCTCTTCCTCGGCGAAATCTACGGAATGACCGGCGATGAAGCCGTCAAGGACCATCTCGTCAAAGCCGTCCATCTCATCGAGCGCACGCAAAATCCGCAGGGCGGCTGGCGCTATCAGCCCGTCCCGCTGGATGCCGACATCTCTGTCACCATTTGCCAGGTGATGGCCCTGCGCGCCGCCCGCGACGGCGGGGTGAAGGTCGAAAAAAGCGTCATGGACAAGGCGATCAAATACGTCCGCGAATGCCAGAACGACGACGGCGGATTCTGCTATCAAGCCGAGATGCACGGAGCCGGCTCGGGCTACGCCCGCACCGCCGCCGGCGTGTCCGCCCTCTATTACGCCGGCGTGTTTGAAGGCGACGATCTCGAACGCGGCCTGCGCTATCTGGCAAGATTCACCCCCGGCTCCGGCGAACAAGCCGCCGAGGGAATGTATTTCTACGGCAACTATTACGCCGTGCAGGCAATGTTCCTCGCCGGCGGCGACTACTGGGCCACGTTTTACCCCGCCATCCGCGACCAGTTAATCGAGCGCCAGGACAAAACCGCCGGCAACTGGACCGGCGAAGCGGGTGACGCCTACGCGACGTCCATGGCGCTGATTATTTTGCAGATGCCAAATCGTTATCTGCCGGTCTACAGCGGCAAGGGGCCTGGGGACTGAGCACGTCGCAAACCAACATATCCTTCAAGGCGTTGGCATAGGGTGGGCGTACATTCGCCCACCATTTCTCCGCATGCGCAAGTCGACGGGCGATTTTTCTGAGAAGATCCTCCAAAGTGGGGAATAGTATATGGCCATGGACAGTATGGACCGGCATCTGAGTACGGCAGATAGGAAATCCCGTCGAGAACGAGTTTTTTAAATGCGCCGTTCAAACTTTGTCTGGAAAGGCAGCTCACAATGGCAAGACTCGCCCTTTACGTTCACTTGAAAGCCAAGTCAGGCAAAAATGCCGAAGTTGAAGCGTTTCTCAAATCTGCGCTCCCCCTGGTCCAGCAGGAGGCCGGCACCATTACGTGGTATGCGTTCTCTGAAGAGGAAGGTTCCTACGGAATCTTCGACACATTCGACACGGAATCTGCCCGTCAGGATCACCTTGACGGGCCGATTGCCAAAGCGCTGATGGCCAAGGCAAATGAACTGTTGGCCGAGCCACCCAAGATTCGCAAGATTACGTTGCTGGCGGACAAACACTGAGCCTTGGCGTGCCACTCCGGCAGTTATATATGAAATATCACATATTTGCTGCGCACGGTCGGTTAAACCGTGCGCAATCGTGCGCGGGGATGCGTTTTTGACCTGAAAATGCGGATCCGCGCGGGAAAATTGCAGAAAAACCGTGCGCGAGCCTGACAACGTCCTCCGAGGTCAAGGTTTTGAGGTTTGAATTTCGGATTTGCGGCGCAGCCGCGCTATGTTCACCCGCTCGCTCGCGCAATACCATATCCCCGGCCCGTCGGGTCTGCATTTCCCGCCGATGGCTTTTCATCTTTGTGCGAAGGAGTCCTGCGTGCGTTATCTCGATTCTTCACGGCCGGTCCGCCTTTTCATCCTGGCAATTGTGCCCGCGATTTGCGCGTTTGGAAGCCCGGCGTTGGCCGATGATCCCACCGTTTACAAAATCCATAACCGCTGGCTCAACACGCAATATCTTGCCGCCGGTGACGGGAAAGTCATTTACGGCCCCGGCAACGACGCCAGGTTCCAATGGACGCTTCAGGACGTTCACGGCCTTGAGCGCATCGAAAATATCGGCACGCACGAATACATGATCGTCGCGCCGGGAAGCACCGATGTCACCCTCGCCAAAACCGCCCCGGCCGATGCGTCGGGCCTGTGGGATATCACCGTTGGCGTTGCGCCCTGGAGCCGACGAAGGGTCCAACGGGACATTCAGTTTTGGTCCCACCACCGGCACGCCGGTCGCGGGCGATTGGAATCTTGATGGGATCACCGACGTGGGAGATTTCAGCGGCGCTTACTTTACGCTCGACTCCAACGGAAACCATTCGCTGGATGCCTCTGATCTCTATTTCAATTATGGCATAAGCACGGACCAGCCCGTTGTGACGTGATCCGCAGCGCAGTTGATATCTGCCGTTTTGGCCGGACTAAATATCCGTTCTGGGTATTTGGCAGGTCCGAATTTGTATTGTACGTTTCAAGACGCGGATTTAAAGCAAACCTTTGCTCGACGCGGAGGTCACGCAGGCGGGAAGTGCCTTGCGACATTCGAGAATGAAATCAAATATTTTCCAAGGGTGGACGGATGGGTGCGCGAGGACGGGGTTGTCGCGCCGCTTCGGGATGGTTCAGGCGCTTGAGCAGCGCATGCACTTCAGCGCTGGCATGTTTGACACAACGTTTGCGGCAAACGGAACGGTGGACGCGGGGCACGACAGATACTCTGCTGTCGCGTCCTTGAGCGGCGGGAAGACGCTTGCGTTATTCACTATGTTAGTTCCATCTGGCGCGGTCGGGACTGCCGACCTGGTGCGATTTAATCGTAACGGGACGGTAGACACGCATTTTGGCAATCACGG
>DASRRM010000128.1:0-15779 GCA_035695715.1 Tepidisphaeraceae bacterium | reverse complement strand
CTTCACACGTAGAACCTTTCATGATAAATACCGCTTTGAGCGGTTAGGGTTCATTACAGACTCAATTCGAATGATGTCTGGACCGGGCTGTGCTGCCGCAACTGCTGACTTTGCCATTGGATATCAGCCGCGATGATCTAGGTTGACCAAATCCGGGGCCATCTCGTCGAATGTTAGGTGCGATCGAAGACGCCCTCCGTAAAAGGCAATTTGGTAGTCAACGCCCTCCTCAAGCTTATCCCCGCGAAGTTCAAAGCACTTTCGAAGAAACGAACGATCGGTCGGACCTTCAACCCAAATCACCAAATTCGCTTGCAAAATGTCGCTCGCTCGAACATCCAAGAGATCGAGCACTCCCCGAAGATCGTGCGGGGTCTCGCACCGATTCACGGCGGAACGGTGGCCGTCATGCTCAACTCGATAGACGTGAGAATGCAATCCCGCATCTAAAAGCACTGGCGAGTGCGTCGTCGTAAATGATTGACCTCTTAACTCGCGCCGAAGCACTGCCATCAAATGGCGTTGGATTTCCGGGTGGAGATGTGTTTCAGGCTCCTCCAAGAGAAGAATCGACTCGGAGTCAGCTACCAGATGGTAGGCTATCATCAGCAAATGCTGGATACCGTCTCCTAACGACTCGATTGGAAGATAACGGTCGCCGATCTTCACGTGGAGATTTTGCCCGGTATGCTCGGGATGCAAATCAATCTTGCTACGTGTCAAGTCGTGAAACAATTGTTGTATTCGCTCGAATCTTCGTCGAAGGTGCTTTTGAAACTGAGGCGGATCGCTCCATAGATGTAGTTGCTGGATGATATTGAGATTTCCCGGGTCAGAGAGGCGCTGCTCTCTCAAAGACCGCCAACCGCTGACGTAATCAATTTGAGAGCAAAACGCTGTAAGAAAACCGGATCGGACGTGCCCCTCGGCGGAATTCCAATCTCCGGCCATTTGGCCGGGAGTAGATGCCTTGATCCTTGAATACGCGTCGTCATTAGGCGGACGAACGTCAAGTAGAGCGACGCCTCCAATCATTTTTCTCTCGTCCGTGATCTTCGCGTGAATTTCAAGCCGCCGTGAAGTGATGTCATTGATCATCGCCGTCATGCGCGGTGATTTTAGTTGATTAACGAGTTTCGATCTCACCGCGAGCTGCACTTCATCGCCGACGTCGACGACTATGACTAGCGCGGCGTCTTGGGCGATCTGATCGGATCCGGAATCGTACAAGACCTCTGCGGGAACATCGAAAGGCTGACTACTAATAATGTTTCTACTTTTTTGCCCGAAGAAATTAATCGCGGCGAGAAGCTTTGACTTTCCTACGTTGTTCTTACCGATAATCAAATTATGCTTACCGAATCCGGAAAAAACTAAGCCCTCGCTTCCAATACTCCACATCCCCTTAATTGAAACTGATTCGATTATCACGCGTTCTTGCCTTTCGGTCGGACAGGATCCGATGACGAAGACTGGACCGCACAACTTAATCGGTCACAGCAATCACATTCGCCCCCGGCTACGCCTATAGATAATATCACGGAGCGATTATGCACTCCAACGGGTGTCACCGAGTCGCACCTGGGGCGTGCAAATGAATCTAACGTTCATAGGGAAGTTTCATAGTTCTTGCTCCCTTACGGTCGGGGTGATCGGGCGGCAGCAAAGCCATCCTATTCCACCACTCCATATAGCCTAAAAGCGGATTTATCCACTCAACGACGCAGAACCCCGGCACTTGAAGCCTCGACTTCGATTCCGTCGCGCAGTATTCCGTAATTACGCCCGCAATCTTGATCATCTGGGCGTCATTGTCCCAGAACCACACGGGGCCGCCGCTCACGCCATGAGCGACGTGACCATCCAACAGATATGCGCCGGAATCATCGCTCTGGTATGAGGCTGACACAGAACCCTCAAAATAGCAGAGATGAGGACTGCCAATACGCTCTGCGATCTGGTGCGCATAGCCACCCCAGCTCACGCGCGATCCCTCGCTGAGCACCGTGTTCAGAGTTATGAACCGCGGAAAGCTCTCAGATGGCTCAGGGAAAGATCTCGCATGGGATGGGTGGATTAAAAACCAGCCGATATCTCTTTTCTTGTGGGTCAGATACGAATCGTCACCCGGTTTAGTAGTAAAAATTGCCTGAAAATCCACCTTACCCAACCTGTCGAAGCGTTGTATTTTCCATGATGCGGGCCGATCTGGTATTAAGTGTTTTGCCGTTCCAGCAAATAGCTCGCCGGTCATTTCCCTGCGACCGTAAATGAAGCAGGTCCCCACATCCCTGCTATCGGGGTCGTCTTCGGGGGTTATCTCGAGTCGTAGTATGAATTGCCGTATAAAGGCGAATAAGTCGCCCAGATCCGGGAATGCGGAAGGTTTTATGACATGCGCCATACGGGTATTTGCTGGTGGAACGATGACTTTGTCAAGCCATTCAATGGTCAGCAAATACGATATATATAACGAGACTCGAGAAAAATCCTGGATGTTGTGGCGATGATCCCGCATCCATGACCGCGAGCCCTCGCAATCGGGCGCTGCGTGGCGGGCGCGCGTTGGGCAAGCCCACCTATGCCCGGCATAAGAATTCGGCACGAAGGACTACGGCCAATATTCCTTCATCTTCCGCCGCAGGAATTTCGCGCTGCGGTCGAGTTCTTCCATCCCGTTCACGCCATCTTCGATGCTGATCCACCCATTGAAGCCGGCATCTTTTAATTCGCGGAAAATGGCGTCGTAGTCGTTGAGGCCTTTGCCGATTTCACCGTGGCGAAGGCGCTTGGCGTAGCCGACGCTGTCTTCCTCGCGGCGAAGGTCCTCGATGGTTCCCTCGGCCAGATAACGGTCGCTGGCGTGCATGGTGACCACGCGATTTTTCACCCGGCGAAGGAGCTCCAGCGGATCTTCGCCGGCCAGGATGGTGTTGCTTGGGTCGTAATTGACGCCGAAGTTTGGCGAATGAATCTGGTCGACCAACTCGCAGAAAACATCCATTTTCTGGGCGAATTCGGGGTACTGCCAGTAATTGTCCTTGTAGTGATTTTCGATGATGAGCGTCACGCCATTAGCCGCGGCGTGGGGAACGCACGCCTTGATGCAATCGACGGCGTATTGAATTCCCTGTGCCCGGCTGACTTCCGGGCGGCGCTGGCCCGACAGCACCCGGCAGAATTTCCCGCCGAGGACCGCGGTCATATCGATCATCTTTTTTTGCTGGGCGATTTCTTTCTCGCGAAACGCGGGATCGGGGTGGGTGAAATCCGGAGAGACGCAGAGCATGGGAATGCTCAGCCCTTTGTCTTCGACGCGCTTTCGCGCGGCCGGCCATTTGGCCGGATCGCGCAGGTCGAGAAAGCCGCTGTAGAATTCCAGGCCGTCGATGTCGAGTGTCGTGGCGAGATCGATCCATTGATCCAGCGTCATTTTTCCGTTGACGCACAGCTCATCCATGAAGGCTTTGGGGAAGGCAGCAAGTTGCGGCATAGTTGAAGGTTCCAATGTTAAAGCTCCTGCCAAAACGGTTTGAACGCCAAGACGCCAAGAACTCCAAGTTCAGAAAGAAGAGGAAAATCCGTCGCATTCCTGGCGTCTTGGCGTTCATTTTCAGTATTTTGTCAGGTCAGGAGCTCTTAATTATTTCTCCGGATTTCTTCCGATTACCGGATATTGATTTATTTCCAGCACGCTTCCCGATACCGGCCGGCTTTCATCACTCAGCCAGTAAACCGCCGCCGTCGCGATTGTTTCCGGGGACATTATTTTTCCCGACGGGGCAAATTCCAGCGGCGGATGGTCGGGCCAGTCCGCCGCCAATCCTTCGCTCACCTTCAGTTTGTATTCGTTGGGCGAGAGCACCCATCCCAGATTAAGCTGGTTGAACCGCACCTTCTCGCGGCCATGGGCATCGGCCAGATTGCGCGTCAGGGTCATTAAGCCGCCCTTGGAAATGCTGTACGCCAGTTGATTGCGCTCTCCACAATAGCCATTGATGGAGCCGATGTTCAGCACCGCGCCCTGCGATTGTTTCAATTCCGACATGGCGGCGCGAATCAGCAGCAGCGGCGCGCGGACATTCACGTTCATCGCGCGGTCGAAGACCTCGGCATCGGTGGTTTGCAAATTACTGCGGACGATGAAGGCGGCGTTGTTGACGATGCCATCGATCCGCCCAAAGGAATGGACCGCCGCCGCCGCGATGCGCACGGCCGATTGCGGATCGGACAGGTCGTCCACATGAAGGGCGGCGGCGGAGCCGAGGTCGGCCACGACTTTTTCGCCCAGCTCGCGCTCCAGGCCATGCACGAGGACCTTGGCGCCCTCGGCGACGAATCGCCGGGCAATCGCCTCGCCGATTCCGGTGGTGCTGCCGGTGATGATGATGACTTTGTTTTGAAGGCGCATGAAATTTCGGGCGTTGTTGGTGGGGATCATTTTGCCCGCAACGAGGCGCGGGGTCCAGAGCGGGGTGTACGTCATGCCCGTGGGGATCCGCTCCGGTTCATGCGAGCAATTGCGTTTTTGACGCGAAGGCGCGAAGGCAGACGAAGGTCGCGAAGGAAGTCTCCCTCGAAAACACGCTTTCGGCTGCTAACGCATTCCCCCCCGAGGTTTTTATAGGGTGCGTGCCCGTTCATGCGCCGCATTTCAGGCTCAAGCGCCTGCGCGTCACCGGCTGCTAACACCCGCTTGAGAACCGTATCAGGAGCAATCGCGAAGGCGCAAGCGACTTCGCGGCGGCGTCGGCGAAATGATGTCTTTTTAATGACGCGGTGGGAGCGATTCCGTTTCTGAGGCTTCGTCTCATCGTCCAATAAATCCCGCATCGATCCGGCGCTGATTCCCTATTTCCCCACGTCAAGCCTGCCCCGCTTCCGTACCGATAAACTCGATAACGTGAGCGATCCGAAGTTCCCCATCGTAGTTTCCGAAGACTCCCTCGCCGCCCAGCTTGCTTCCATGGAGCAGCAACTGGCGTATCTGCGCGAGGCGCTCACCGAATCGCAGCGCCTGGCGACCATCGGCACCATTGCCGCGGTTATCGCGCATGAATTCAATAATCTGCTCACGCCGATCGTCAGCTATTCGCAGTTTGCCCTGCAAAGCGCGCAAAGCGAAACGCCGGACATGGAGTTGATCTGCAAGGCGCTGTCAAAGTCATTCCAAGGCTCGTCCAAGGCGGGCCGAATCTGCACGTCGATGCTCGGGCTGGCTCGCGGAGAATCAATTTTCGGCGAAGTCAGTGTGCAGAAGCTGGTGGATGAAACCCTGGCTGTCATGGCCCGCGACCCGCAGAAGGATGGCATCGCTCTTCGCGTACAGGTGCAATCGGGGCTGATGGTGACCGGCGAAGTCGTGCAGCTCGAGCAAGTGCTGCTTAACCTGCTCATCAACGCCCGCCAATCAATGCTTGGAAGAGGCGGCTCGATCACCATCAAAGCCAGCCGGCTGGAATCGGGCGAAACGCGCATCCAGGTGATCGACACTGGTCCCGGCATTCCCGAAAAGCTCCTGCCCAAAATTTTCCAACCCTTCTTCACCACCAAAGCCACCGCGCGCAAAGGCGAGGCCAAAGGCACGGGCCTGGGTCTGGCGATCTGCAAGGAAATCGTCGAGCATCACAAGGGGCATCTCGATGTGCAAAGCGAAGTGGGGAAGGGAACGATCTTTAGCATCTACCTTCCGCCGGTTTGAAGGGGAGGTTGCTCGCGCGGTCGGGTCTGGCGCCTGCTAAAGCAGGCGGACCGCTGATTATCGAAGAAAAATGTCGGTAGCTCGCGAAGGCGCGAAGGTGCGAAGACAGACGCGAAGAGGACATAGAACCACCGATAATGTTCGCGTTTTCAGCGCCGTTCACCAGACAAGACAAATTTTCGACGTATTCTTCGCGTCTTCCTTCGCAACTTCGCGCCTTCGCGAGCTCTGTTTTCTCGCTCCGATCTCGATCGCAGATCGCTCCTGTCCAGACCAATGAGCCGCGCACGTAGGGTACTCCCGGAGTAAGCGGATCTCCGACACCGCTTACTCCGGGAGTACCCTCCGTGCGCGGCTCCTTCGTCTTCGCTTTCGGCGCTGACGCGCTTCGATTTATCGGACTTTATTAAACTGCCGATCCCCCATCGGCCGATAACTTTGGCAACGAACCCTCACGGAGGCTTGCCATGTCCATTACCATCGATCATGAATTGTTTGAGCCGGAATCCTTTGGCCTGCACACGGTTGGGCAGGTACTTTCGCATCTGCAGCGCGACAATCGGCTGGTGACCAACCTGCTGATCGACGGCGAAGAACCCGACCTTTCGCAGATGGGAATTGTCCGCCGCCAGACGCTCAATACCCACACGCTGTACATTGAAACCGCCGACCCGCGCGACATGGCGTTGGAAGTGTTGTATGAAGTTGAACTGCAGCTTCAGGAAGCCGACCGGCTCAAGGGCGATGCCATCGACCTGCTCCAACACAATCACGTTGAAACCGCTCTGCAAAAGCTGAGCGGCTGCTTCAGCACCTGGCATCACGCCCAGGAATCGGTCCTGAAAACCGCGCAGCTTCTTCGCATCGATCTGGAGCGCATTCGCGTGGAAGACCGCACGTTGCAGCAGATGGTCGCGGAGTTCACGGTGCAGCTTCGCAGCATCAAGTCATCACTGGAGAACCGCGATTACGTGCTGCTGACCGACATTCTGGTCTACGAAGCCACCGAAACCAACAACCGCTGGCGTCACGCCCTGGACGCCATGCGCGATGCGATTGGCGTGGTAGTGAAGCCCTGATGGCGACGTGGTATAATCATCAACGATGTTTGGCGACGGTCCCCTCTTATTTCGAGAATTCGCGATGGGTGAGACGGCATCGCTTGCGCTGATCCACGCGGCCGTCATAGAGTTTCTGCGCGATCGCGACGATGCAATTCTATTCGGGGCGCAGGCGGTCAATGCCTATATCGACGATGCCCGGGCCACGCAAGACGTTGACGTTCTTTCGCTTCGTGGCGAGGCACTGGCTGAAGAGATCCGTGAATTCTTGAATGGCAAATTTCACATCGCCGTGCGCGTGCGCAAAATCCGCGAAGGCATCGGCTATCGGATTTTTCAACTGCGAAAGCCCGCCAACCGCCATTTGGTGGACGTAAGGCCGGTTGCAATGTTGCCCCCGGCACAGAGAGTGGCCAACGTTCTGGTGTTAACGCCGGTCGAACTTGTTGCGACAAAGGTGATTGCTTATCAGCGGCGGAATGGCACGCCCAAATCGTTCACAGATCGCCGGGATATTGCCCTGCTGCTTTTGAAATTCCCCGAACTGAAGACTGAAACCGGTGCGGTACACGAGCGTCTGATCGCCAACGGGGCGGATGAAGACATTCTTGCCGTCTGGCGGATGCTGGTTGCCGAGGAAATTCGGCCCGAAGATGATGAAGCTGGATATTGAGTAAAGATCTAAACCGAAGCATCCCGCGCCGCTGCTATTGGCGGCATTTTTATTTTTGTTCCACACTCTGGGCAGCGTCTCGGTGTCGCGCGGACGTCATATCCGCACCCGGTGCAACAGCCCGCACGCTTTAGACCTCGTTGTCGAATCGCGTTTGCAACAAGGTTGACTGCGGGCAGGAGCAAAGATGCAACAAACAGAATCCACAGCGGAACGGTCAGCTCGCGGTCGATTCCTCGGTAGTTCAACTCGATCTCGCCGGCTGAAGTAGTGGCGTCGATTCTATCGTGCTTTCGCCATGAGCAATCTGAAAAATTAACGCTCGTCGCCGGATGTGAAGCGAGCCACGCCGATATTGAACCAGCCGGAAAGTCTCCCACACGCGTCACGATCGGCGTAGCGAAACTGGTACGATGCAAAAACTTAACCCGGCGTTGAACCGTCAAATTCCATGAAGTCGGAGTCTGATCGTTTCCACGGGAAAAATCTAACGGCCGATTGCATACCCATAGTGCGGCGGTCAACACGCACAATAAAAGCGAAAGCGCCGTCAGGACTTTGAGCATCCAACGTACCATCGACCGATTCTATGACAGCCCCTTCTTCCCGTCGCCCCTCGACCCCTACAATCCTCCCCTATGACCACCGAGCAGCTTCAAGCCGAGTGTGAGCGCGGGCAGGCGCAGCTCATGCGGATGGAATATTTGCAGGCGGAGAAAACCCTCGCCGATGCCGAGCGGCAGGCGTGGGCCAATCGCGATTGGGATGCGCTTTCGCGGTTGTATATGCCGTTGCAGGAAGCCAGGCGGCAACGCCGGCAGCGCGCGGGGGAAGGGGTTGTCTGCCTCGATCTGCTGGCCGATGCACCGGGCGATATCGTCGACCCTCGCCATGTCGTGCAGAACTTTTCGCATGGGCAGCTGCTGGTCGGCGGATGGGGAACGATCGCCCCGGCCATTAAGGTCCGCGAACTGGCCGCCGAGCATGGGCTTTTTCTCGACACATTTCTAGCCGCCAGTTTCCCGACCGAAACCGGCCCGGTGACGGCTATCATTCCCCTGCCCGAAACGCGCCTGCCTGAGCCGATCGTTCGACCGATGGACGAGTTGCAAAAACTTCTGCCTGCTTTTGGCCTGATCCTTCGCGATGGCGAGCTACCCAAAGGAAGCCAGGCCGGCACGTGGAAAATCTACGGCCAGGTGATGGCGCTCTGGGAGCGGCTGCACACGCCGTTCCTTGCCGCCGCCGATGCCCAGGCCGACCCGATCCAGAAAATGGAAGGGTATCGCACCGCGATTCGCGTGGATTACGCCTGCGAGTTGGCGCATCAGAAGCTGTCGGATGTGGCGCGAAGCCTGGGGCGATAATGCTGGAAAGCCGCGGCCCTCATGTCGCCCGTCGCGCTTTTGGCGAATCACCGCGGCATGGTAAAATGACGATGACGACGATAGACCCATGCAAATCCTACCGAAAACACCTTCGACCAACGCCGACGATCCCTCCAAAAAAAATGCCCGCGTCACGCTTCAACTTGGCGGCGGATTGGGGAACCAGCTCTTCGAATACGCCATGGCGCGCCGATTGACTTTGCACAACGACGTCGGTCTGACCCTCGACGTGCTATCGGGATTTGCGCGGGACTTCTACAAACGCGCCTTTCTGCTGCATCATTTCAACATCGATTGCCCGCAGGCCGATCCGCGGCATTCGTATGCAACCCTCGCCGGCCGCATTCGCCGGCGAATCGACCGCCGTCTCAATCGCCATCGGCCTTTAAGTCAAAGAACATACATCCAGGAAGTAGCGGGTGGCGGCTTGATGCCGGACATGCTCGACCTGCGGGTGACGCGCCCGGTTTTTATTGAAGGGGTCTGGCCGCACGAGGACTATTTTCGCGACATCCGCCCCACGCTGCTCAGCGACCTGCAAATCCGCACCCCGCACGAGCCGGTCAACCTCGAGCTGGCGCGGAAAATCGAATCAGTGGAGGCGGTGTGCCTGCATGTGCGACGGCTGCACGGCGTGCCGAAAAGCGACGCCGCCACTCCGCTGGCGGAAAACCCCGCCCAGCACGTTGCGGCGACTTACTACCAGCGCGGAATCGACGCCATCGCCGGGCGGGTCAACAACCCGCATTTCTTCGTGTTTTCGGATTTTCCGGATTGGGCCCGCGATAACATCCGTTCATCCTTCCCCATCGAATACATAACCCATAACGGAGCCGGGAAAGATTATGAAGACTTCTGGCTCATGACCCAATGCCGCCATTTCGTCATCGCCAACAGCACGTTCAGTTGGTGGGCGGCATGGCTGGCGCAATCGGCGGCCAAGCAGGTGATCGCGCCGCGCGACGCGATCGGCCTGGCGTTAGCCAGCGTGCCGCGGGAATGGACGCTCTTGTAACGGCGGCGGTGGTGGCAAAATGAATGAGCCGCGCACGAAGGGTGCCCCGAAGTAAGCGGATGGTGCGAATCGCGACAACGCTGATTAACATGCCCGCCGATGACTGTTTACGATCTGGCTTATTCCCTTGGCGTCGGTGCGACAGCGCCGATCTGGCTCCTGGCGCCCAAACTGCGGCGCAAGGTGCTCGAAGCGCTGCGGCAGCGCGATGGGCAGGCGCCACAGGCGCCTCGCGGCCGCCCCGGCATCCTGATTCACGCCGTCAGCATGGGGGAGATCAACGCCACCACCGCACTGGTCAACCTGCTTTCGCAGGCGGTGCCGGAGTTGCGCTTTATCATCACCACGACATCGCTTACCGGCGCAGCGCGGGCGAAGGAACTTTACGGGAAAAATCCCGACGTCACCCTGGTGCGCTTCCCGCTTGACTTCAGCCGGCGCGTGGCCCGGCTTCTCGTGGCGCAGCGGCCGAAAGTCGCCGTGCTCATGGAACTGGAAGTCTGGCCCAACTTCATGGTCGAGTGCCAGAAGCGCGCCATTCCCGTGATTCTCGTCAATGGCCGCCTCTCGGCATACAGCTTCCGCGGCTACCGACTCGCCGGGCCGCTCACCCGGCCCATGTTTCGCCGGCTGGCGGCGGCGTGCGTGCAGGAGCAGGCGTACGCAAAGCGCTTCGCCCGCGTCGGCGTGGTCCAAGAGCGAATCCGCGTCACCGGAACCATGAAGTTCGACACCGCCGCCGGCATCGATCGCGTCAGCGGCGCTGACGCGGTCGGCATCAGCGTCGGGCTGCGCCTTCGCCCGGAAAAAATCTGGGTTTGCGGATCGACCGGGCCCGGCGAAGAGCAAATCGTCCTAAACGTCTACGCCCGCCTGCGGCAGAAATTCCCCTCCCTGCGCCTGGTCATCGTCCCGCGGCATCCCCAACGCTTTGATGAAGTGGCCGGCCTGATTCATAGCGCCGGCCTGGCAGTCATTCGCCGGTCGCAGGCCAACGCCCAACCCGCCACGCCAACCGCCGCCTCGGCCGACGCCCTGGCCGTCATCCTCGGCGACACCATGGGCGAGCTGCGGAAGTTTTACAGCCTGGCCGACGTGGTATTCGTCGGGCGCACCCTGGTTGATCTGGGCTCCAAGCAGCACGGGAGCGACATGATCGAGCCGGCGGCGCTGGCAAAGCCGGTGATCGTCGGCCCATTCACTGGCAACTTCGCGGAGGTGATGAACCGTTTTCGCGAGGCCGATTCGATGCGCGAAGTGGGCGATGAATCGCAGTTGCAAAACGCGGTGGAGGAACTGCTGCTGGCGCCGATCGCCGCGGCCGAGATGGGCCAGCGGGCGCAGGATGTGGTGCGCAAAAATCTCGGCGCGACCGCCCGCCATGCGGAGGTGATTCTGGAGGCGCTGAACTCGCTGGGAAGCGGGCCGGGATACATGCCGGAGGAGGAGGATGAAGAAGATGAGGAGGAATGACGGCCACGGCTTGATTGATGCGATCCACCCGCCAACTTTCCGAATTTCATTTCCTGTGATATGTTTCAGCCGGATGGGTTGCAGCCAAGAAGGAAATCCCGATGAGATGTTTTCTACGGGCGATGTTGTTTGTCAGTGCGGGTGTTTTGGCCGGGTGTGCTGCTTCGCCGCCGGCGGCTTTGCAGGCGCAGGGACAGATGCCCGCGGCATCCAGCACGCAGTTGCCCACGCCGGTCATCGTTCGCGATCTGCATCCGTCGCCGGATCGGCCTGGAACGATTGTCGGCGAGTGGACGGCGGATATTTCCACGCGCGGCGCGCGTGCGCCGGTGCAGCTCACCGTCAATCGCCAGGAAGATAAAACCGCCGTCAGCGATGCCTTCTGGCGAAGCGACACGCCCATCGATGGCCTGCCGGCGGCGGGCGCGCCCGGCGCGGTGCATTTCGGTCTGGCGCGGGCAGCGGGGACGCTCACGTTTGACGGGACCAGCGATGGAAAAGCCGCCCAGGGAATTGCCCGCTTCGAGGCGGACGCGGCTTATGCTTCGGAAATCCAGACAACCTACGGACAAGTCAGCCCCGACCGCCTTTTCGAATTGGCGCTGGCCGGCTACGATTTGACCTACGCCAAGGCGCTTTATCAGGCGGGCTATCGCTTTACGCTTTCCGATGCGTTGGCGCTCTACCTGGCCGAAATTCCCGCCGACTATGCGGTCGATCTACATCGCGCCGGCTATGAATTGACATTCGCCGATATCCTTCACCTGCATCATGCGGGGCTGCTGGCAAGCTATGTCGCCGAGCTGCATCTGGGCGGATATCAGTTGTCGGTGGACGATCTGATTTTGCTGGCGCACAGCGGAATTGCCGCCGACTACGCGGTTGCCATGCGAAAGGCGGGCGTGGCAACGTCGGTAAGCGATCTGGTTTATCTTCAGCACGCAGACGTATCGGCCGACTACGCCCGGCAATTCGCCAGTGCCGGCTATCATTTCACCGCCGGGGACATAGTGAAGCTGCGCATCGCCTCGATTGGCGGGGAATACGCCATCGCCATGCGCAAGGCCGGCTATACCCTCAGCGCCGAGGACCTGGTCCGCCTGGCCAAGGCCAGCGTGGACGCGGACTACGCATCGGCGGTCATCGAAGGCGGCCACGAAAACCTGTCGGCCGACGACCTGATCCAGTTGAAGCAAAAAGGCATTGACGCGGAAATGCTGCGGCGATTGCGGAAGTAAGGCGCAGGTCGATTTTGCCTCAACGACCGCTTCAGGCCGCTTCAGGCAACTCCGCGCCCATTACACGAAAAGGCCCCGCCGCGGTATCAATGCCATGCACCGCTTATCACTTCTGGCGATTGCCCTCCTGCTCGGCGTTTTTATAACCAGCCAGGCCAGCGGCGACGATTGGCCGCAATGGGGCGGAAACCTTGGCCGAAACATGGTCTCCTCCGAGAAGAACCTGCCGGACACCTTCGCGCCGCGCATGCCAACAAAAAATGTCCGCTGGATGACCACGCTGGGAAACTGCATCAGCGGCAACCCCACGGTGGCCGATGGGAAGGTGTTTATTGGGACAGATGACGCGGTGCTGGAGGATGACTCGCGGTTTCATCGCACGCACGGCGGCATGGTGCAATGCCTGGATGAAGCGACGGGAAAGGTTCTCTGGCGATTGGCGGTCCCGGTGCGGACGCGCGATCGGCTGCCGCAGGGTGCCCACTACGGCGAACAAAAGATGGGCGTTTGCTCTTCGCCGGCCGTTTCCGGGAAACATGCCTATGTTGTCAGCGATGCCTGCGAAATATTGTGCCTGGATGTAAACGGCATGGCCGACGGCAACGATGGGCCGTTCAAGGATGAAGCGCGCTACATGGCCGGCGAGGGGAATTTGCCCATCGCGCTGGGCAAGCAGGACGGAGACATCATCTGGAAGTTCGACTTGATCGACCAGCTTGGCGTCTGCCCGCATGATGTGGCGGCGTGTTCGCCGCTGGTCGATGGGAAGTTCCTCTATTGCGTCAGTTGCAACGGCGTGAACGCGGCTCACGATCATTGCCTGCGACCCGATGCGCCGAGCTTCATCTGCCTGGATTCCGAGACGGGAAAACTGCTGGCAACCGACACCGAGGGCCTGGGCCATCGCATGTGGCATTGCCTCTGGTCGCCGCCGTCGATGGGCGTCGTGAACGGGAAGAAACTGGTCTTTTTCGGCGGGGCGGACGGAATATGCTATGCGTTTGAAGCACTGACAACCGCGCCCGATCAGCCGATCCATTTCAAGAAGGTCTGGCAGTTTGACAACGATCCGCCGGAGTTTCGCCATCCCAACGGGCAGAACCCGTTCAATTATTACATCGGCGACAAGCGGAAGAAATATTCCACCAACAAAAACGACGGCAAATTCCTGGGTCCGAGCGAAATGATCGCCGCCCCGGTGTTTTATGATGGCCGGGTGTACACCACCATCGGCCAGGACCCCACCCACGGCCGCGGCCGCGGATTGCTTCACTGCATCGATGCCTCAAAGACCGGCGACATCACCAAAACCGGAAATGTTTGGACGTATCAAGGAATCGAGCGGTCGATCAGCAGCGTGGCGATCAGCGATGGGCTGCTCTATGCCGTCGATTTGCCCGGCCACGTGCATTGCCTGGACCTGGCGACGGGCAAGCCATATTGGGTGTATGAGACAGGTTCGGAAACCTGGGGGACGCCGATGGTGGCGGATGGGAAGATTTACATCACGAATAAGAAAGGCGTGGTGATCATGGCGACCGGAAAGAAGCCCAAGGTTTTAGCGATGATCCCCATGGGATCGCCCAGCTACGGCACGCCGGTGGTAGCCAATGGGACGGTGTTTCTCACCTCGCAACATTCGATCTGGGCCGTGCAAACGGGGGCGATGTTTCATCCATCGGGGGAATCGATTGGGAATGAGGCAAGGTAGGATATAATCCCGCGCCGGTCTGGGTGGTAGCAGCGACAGCTCACCGGGTCACCCGCAAGGGATTATCACCGGAGGTTGCCGGTTCGACTCCGGCCCCAGGCTTTCCCGCGTGGGCGTTATCGATTTTGCGCGGCGCGTAGGTTGGGAATCAAATGCCGACAGGTCAGGAAACTCTTCTCGACAGGATGGTGCGTGCCGTGGAGCTCGTGCGACAGCGATTATTGCGCGCCACGGCGGCGCTGGAATCCGCCGGCGTTCCCTATGCCGTTGCGGGGGGTAATGCCATCGCAGCCTGGGTTGCGATGGTGGACCCAGCGGCAGTGCGTAACACGCAGGATGTGGACGTGCTTCTTCGCCGCGCCGACCTCGACGCCGCCGGGGCTGCCTTGGAATCGGCGGGATTCATCCGGCGCCACTCGGCGGGGATCGACATGTTTCTCGATGGCCCGGATGCCCGGGCGCGGGATGCGGTGCATGTCGTTCCAGCGGGGGAGAAAATTCGCCCCGATTATTTAACTGCGGCCCCGGATGTGAGCGAATCGGAAAAGCCTGATGAGTTTCGCGTGCTATCGCTGGAGCCGCTGGTGAAAATGAAGCTGACATCGTTTCGAGACAAGGACAGAACGCATCTGCGCGATTTGATTGACGTTGGGTTGGTCGATTCATCCTGGGTTGCGCGATTGCCCGCGGAATTGGGAAACAGATTGCAGCAATTAATCGATACACCGGAAGGATGAGCTTCCGCATAATAGCCGAGGGCGGAAGCCCACGGTCCCCCCGCGAAAGACAGCGGACTTCCCCACCATGCGATGTTATGATTGGGGGCGTGCTTCACATCCCCCGCAAATCCCGGCAAACCCGGCTCGTCCTCGCGTTTGTCGCGATCCTTATCTGCGTTTCGAGTTTTCATGTCGCGATGTATCTCCACGATCGGCGGCTGCCGGTTTTCTTCCCGCGCAGGGCCGCCGCAGCGCGGACGCGCGCTGGGGAGCCAGATCACAATTATTCGAAAATTGAAAATGGCCTATGGATGGGTGGATCTGTGACCGAGCCTCCGCCGGGAACAAAGGCGGTGCTGAACCTGTGCGAATCGGCAGATCCGTATCGCGTCGAGTTCCATCGCTGGGACGCGATTCCCGACGCCGCTCCCGCGCCAAGCATCGAATGGCTTGCTCGGCAGGTAACGTTCGTCGAAGCGCAACGGCAGGCCGGGCATGGCGTCTACATCCATTGCGCCGGAGGAATCAGCCGGGCGGGCTTGGTGACGGCGGCCTATCTCATGCGCCGCCAGGGATGGTCGCGCGACGAGACGATCCGCTACCTTCGCACCAAGCGCCCCGGCGTCAGCCCGAATCCGGCGTTTATGGCGTTGCTATCGGAATGGCAAAATGCGGTGAAACATCCCCAGCCAACCACCGCGGCGACGCAGCCGTGATGAGTCGTGAAAAAGAGGCGGGCGGCATCCTTTGGAGTACTTCGAAGAGCTGGATCTTTCGCGATAAAACCCGGCTCTTCGGAG
>DASRRM010000127.1:0-4982 GCA_035695715.1 Tepidisphaeraceae bacterium | reverse complement strand
CTCAGGCGACAAGGCAAGTCTGCCCGGCCTTGTGCACGGTTCAAAGAATTCCCGCCACGCGACCACATTATGCTGCATTGCCGTGCATCGAAATGCATCAATGGCGAGTGCTTTCCGGCTGTACGACACACCGCCGAGGGCCTGTCAAGCCCAAAAGCGCACGGCTTTAGCTCGATCACATGCTAGTGCACATAAGCACTTTCGAAAGCTAAATTTAGGGTTGCTCGCGATGGAATTCTTTGAACCGTGCACAAGGCCGGGCGGACTCGCCTCGTCGCCTGAGCGACTGCGGCGCTCCACAGGCCTCAACTCCTAAGCTGAAGATGTGCACACCTCAAAGAATTCCATCGCTGCGCTTACGTGCGCGCACGCCGTGCACCTCCATTGTAGGATAGTCTCAGTAGGATGACGACCACGCTGCTGTAGCAAGTCGAATGCATCTCCCGCGCCGATTTGGCGCTTCGCCCGCGCACCAATTGCCCGCGATGAAATTACCGCATTCGATTTTTGATCCGGCCGAATCGCGATGCCCGAAACATCCACCATGTCCACCACCATCCCCTCCCTGACATCCACGCCGGCCAGTTCCACGACCGGCGCCACGACCAACGCCAACTTGAATCTCACGCCGACCGACTTTCTCAACATGATGGTGCAGCAGCTTCAGAACCAGGACCCGCTCAATCCGACTTCCAGCTCCGACCTCCTGGCGCAAATGAGCCAGATCGGCCAGTTGCAGTCCTCCACTTCGCTGCAAACGACGCTGGGAAATTTCGGAACGCAAACCTCCTTAAGCTCGGCATCGTCGATGATCGGCAAGAGCGTCACCGGCACCGACGCCAACAGCAATCCGCTGTCGGGCGTTGTCACCTCGGTGCAGGTTGCGGGGGGAAATGTGTCTTTGGAACTGGACAACGGCACGACGATGCCGCTGGCAAACGTGGCGACGATTGCCGCCGGCCCCTCGGGCACGACGGCCTCGACCGGCACGTCCACGACGCCGGCCGTCGGCGGCTAAATACTCAAACTGAGCGGTTTTGGACCCTTGGTGGTGACACGGCCGTCTCGGCCGTGCCTTCGACTCGATTACTCAGGGAGGTCTAAGACCGCGTGGTTCAAGTTCGCATTGCGGCGCAGGCACGGGCGAGACGCCGGCGAGACGCCCGTGTCACGAAAACAGGGTGCTACGAAGATCCGGGCGGCGGGTTGCGCAAGCCCATCTTAGCCCACGATCGCGCGGACGAAAAAGTTGTACAGCAAGCGCGGCTTGGAAAGCCGCGTGGAATCCGCCACGGTTGGCGCAGCCTCGGAACACGTTATGTCATCACTTACCGGAGCTTTATTCGCCGGCCTGTCGGGTCTGAGCGTCAACACGACGCAGATGGACGTGGTGGGCAACAACATTGCCAACGCCAACACCACCGCGTTCAAGTCCAGCCGGGCACTTTTCGCACCGCAATTTTATATAACCGACCAGGCGGGAACGCCCCCGTCGGCCACCAGCGGGGGCACCGATCCGAGCCAGTATGGGCTGGGCGCGACGGTCGCCGGCATCGAGCAGAATTTCACGCCGGGCACCATTCAATCGACCGGCGTGCCGACAGACATGGCGCTGGACGGGAGCGGATTTTTCGTCATCAAGAGCAATGGGATGCAGCAGTACACCCGCAACGGCGCATTCAGCCTGAACTCCAATAACCAGCTCGTCACCACCAGCGGCGCATATGTTCAGGGGTTTGCGGCGGATGCCAAGGGTAATATCATTCCCGGCAACCTGACCGACCTGAGCATTCCACTGGGCGCAAGCACGGTCGCCTCGCCAACCACCAGCGTGAATTTGGAAGGGAATCTCAATGCCAGCGGCACCGCCGCCGCCGGGGCAAGCGTCCTGACCAGCGGCGACGTCACCAATGCCGATGGAACCGGCGCGCCCGATCCGACCACCCTGTTGACGAACATCGCCTCCACGGACAATCCCACCGTTCCGTTGTTCAACGTCGGCGACACGCTGACGCTGGACGGGGTGAAAGGGGGCCGTACGCTGGAGCCGGAAACTTTCACAGTCACTGCCACCAGCAGCGCCCAGGACTTATTGAACTTCTATCAGCAGGGGCTGGGAATCGATACAACGGCAAGCACCAATCCCGCCATTCCTCCCCCCGGCGCAACGCTCGAAGCTGACGCGGCCAATCCCGGCAGCGCCATCTTCACCATCGTGGGCAATGAAGGAAACGACAACGCCCTGGAAATTCCCGCCAGCGGATTCAGCAATCAGGCGGCAACCTCGCCGATGACCTTTGCCGACGGAACCAACCAGGAAGGCTTCACCAGCGCACCTTCGGGCGAAAGCGTCAATACATCGTTCACCGCCTACGACTCGCTGGGAAATCCTGTGAATGTGGATGTGACGGCGACCCTGGAAAGCACGGCAGATACGGGAAATACCTGGCGGTTTTTTGCAACCAGTGCCGATAATAAAGTCGGTGGCCAGTCGCTGGGCGATGGAACGCTCACTTTCGATTCGACCGGCCAATTGGTCGGAAGCACTGGAACGACTATCAACGTTGACCGCACCGGCACCGGCGCACAATCGCCGCTGTCCATTAATTTGGATTTTTCCGGAACGACGGAACTGAGCGGGACGACCTCAAGCCTGGTCATGAGCAATCAGGACGGCATGCCGCCAGGGACGCTTAGCAGCTATTCCGTTGGTACCGATGGCGCAATCACCGGCGCGTATTCCAACGGCCTGACCCGCTCACTTGGGCAGGTGGCGGTGGCGAATTTCACCAATCCGCAGGGCCTGGATAATGTCGGCGGAAATATCTACCAGACCGGCGCTGACAGCGGGGCGGCGATTATTACTTCGCCACAGAGCCTTGGCACCGGAGCGCTGCGATCGGGTTCGTTGGAACTGAGCAATGTGGATCTCTCCACGGAATTTACCAACTTGATCATCGCCTCCACCGGGTTTTCAGCCTCGAGCCGGGTGATCAGCACAGGTGATCAGTTGATCCAGGACTTGTTAAACAGCAATCGTTAAGAAGAGGAATTTCGCCGGTTCCATGAGGAGCCGGCCGACAAACTAGCCCTCGCGGCAGGTGTTAATTTCTGCTGTCGCGGGGGCAGGTATTCGGGGAAGTGA
This sequence comes from Tepidisphaeraceae bacterium, assembly GCA_035695715.1. Lineage (GTDB taxonomy): Bacteria > Planctomycetota > Phycisphaerae > Tepidisphaerales > Tepidisphaeraceae > RYN-428. Next base: position 1,837 of record DASRRM010000127.1, on the reverse strand, counting down.
AGAATGCAGAATGAAGAGTGAAGAATGAGGGATAAGGAACCGGCGACTTTGTATTCCTGATTCTTCACTCTTCACTCTTCATTCTTCACTTATTTCAATCGGAGGATCCGATGATCGCACTGACTCGTTTGAATGGCCAGCAGTTCGTGATGAATGCCGAAAAGATTCGATATATCGAGGCAACCCCTGACACGGTGGTTTGCTGCGATACCGGGGAAAAGTTGATGGTTCGCGAATCGTTGCAGGAAGTGATGAAACGCGCCATCGAGTATGCCCGCGTGATTCGCCGGGCGGTGACGGATTAAAAACATCCGCGCCTGGGGCCGCGCGAGACTGGGTTTGGATGGCGGGGGATCAGGACATCAGGCGGCTTCGCGGCCGCGAAGTGCCTCGAAACTGAGGCCCACCGCATAAATGTCGGTGACCAGCGCCTCGCAATTCCGCACGGTGCAATAAAGCACCAGGTTGCTGTCGGCCTGCTCGCGGGGGAGGGTGAGGATATAGTGATCGCCAACCTTCATGCGCTTGGAGGTTATGACTCCCACGCCAGTCAGCGAGATGTCGCGGGTCCAGACGTCAACGGGAGCGCCAACCACGCCGTGTTGCAACGGCAGGAGTTTGATTCGGGCGCGCAGCCCAACGCGAGGCTTGGTGCGCCGTTCCACGCCGCCTGTTCCCCCATCGCCTTTGATGCGGTGGAGCGTCGATTCGAATACTTCAGCGGATAGTTCCATACTGCCCTTGCGCCAAAATGGCGTTTCACCCAGCTTATTTTCGGTAAACATGACGTGGAACTTGACGCGATGTTGGCTGCTTGGTGACAAAGCGCGCTATAAAGGCCCCGGCGGGGTGGTGAGGAATTCATACTAAGCCGCAAGCCCAATTGCACGATATAGATACAAGCCGCAAGCGATGCAGCGGCCAATGAGATCGGGCAGCTTGGTTTGTGGGCAGGCATCGGATCAATCGAGTCGCGAGAACCGCGCAACAGACAAGGGCCGCACCGTGGAACTTTCCGCAGAATTGTTGCACTCGACCGTTGCGTCGGCAAATCCGCCGGGGGAACGGCGCGAGCACGTACGCGTGCCGCTCCGGTTCAAAGTGAAGGCCATTCCCTTCGAAGACCGAGCGTTGGGCGAGCCATTTTTTGTCTGGACGCGCGATATTTGCCCCGGCGGCATCGGAATCATTTATCACAAGCCCATGCGCGAAGGGAAGAAATTCATCATCCGGCTTCCGCGCCAGGATGACACGCCGATTCTTCTGCTTTGCACGGTGCGGGTGTGCAAGCAGGTGGTTCATGAGGTTTTCAACATCGGCGCCAGTTTCACCGAAGTCGCCGAGTCACCCACGACGGATTTGCGAACGCAGGTGACCGAAGCCGTCCAGCCGCCGGTGCCAATGAAGTTTGTGGGCAAAGTGGCCAACGCGACGGACCTGACTGAGGAAGTCCGCCGCATCAGCGACGCCATTCTTTCCTGATGACCGGGAGCGGTCAAAGAGGAATTAACATGGATGAACAGGATGGACAGGATGAATCGAATCGTTGTTGCTTTTCTTTATCCTGTCCATCCTGTTCATCCATGTTAAATCTGTTCTTGCAACGCTTGGCCACTGGAATCTTATTCTATAGCGTTTCTCAGGTTGGTGGCGCGTTCGCGCGACTGTCATCCTACTGAGACTATCCTACAACGGGGGTGCACGGCGTGCGCGCACGTAAGCGCAGCGATGGAATTCTTTGAAGTGTGCACATCTTCAGCTTAGGAGTTGAGGCCTGTGGAGCGCCGCAGTCGCTCAGGCGACGAGGCGAGTCCGCCCGGCCTTGTGCACGGTTCAA
>DASRRM010000126.1:0-6916 GCA_035695715.1 Tepidisphaeraceae bacterium | reverse complement strand
TTCGTTGCTGGTGCTGGAAAACTTCGGCGAGCAACTGATCGGCCGCAAGCTGACGCCAAAGGCCGCGTTTTATCTGGAGATGGTGCGGTCATTCGCCGACGTCGAGCATCCGGACATGGCGTTCGACCCGGGCGACGAGCGATATTTGCTGGCCAATAAGCCGCGGGGATTGTTTGACGCCCGCGCGCTGAGCGACCTGGATGGCGAATTGGAAACCGGCCGGTCGATGGTCGTGCATGCGTATGTAAAAAAAGATGGAACGCTGGGTCATGTCGAGAAGAGCGATTCGATCTATCCGGAGGAATTCGCGGCGGTGTTGCAGATGGTGCGGCGGCGGATTGCGGCGCTGAGCGATGAGGTGCTTTCCGGGAAAATCTCGATTACGCCGTACCGGCTGGAGCGAAGGTCTCCGTGCGCGACGTGTGAATTCCGCGGGGTGTGCCGGTTTGAAACGCCGATCAATCGCTATAACCATCTGCAGCCGCTGAAGCGCGAGCAGGTCATGCAAAACATTCGCCGGGAGGAAAGTCATGGCAAATGATATCCCGGAAATTCCCGCGGGAGAATCGTGGACGGCCGAGCAGTGGCGCGGCATTTCCCAAACGGGAAAAAGCCTTTTGGTATCGGCGGCGGCGGGCTCGGGGAAGACTGCGGTGCTGGCGCGGCGCTGCGTTTATCTGGTATGCGATGCTGAGCCGGCCTGTGATATTGATGATCTGCTGGTGGTCACATTCACCGAAAAGGCCGCCGATCAGATGCGCGCTCGAATGGCCGCGGCACTGCGCGAGCGGGCGAAAAAGGAGCCGTCCGACCGGCTGGATCGGCAGTTGGCACTCGTCGAGCAGGCGCAGGTTTCCACGCTGCACGCGTTTTGTGCCCGCGTTTTGCGGCAGCATTTTCAACTGGTGGGAATCGACCCGGGATTCACGGTGATGGCGGCGGAGGAGGCGAAGCTTCTTCGCCGGGAAGTGGCCCGCGCGCTGTTCGAGCGCCGCTATAACGACGAAGACGGGCGGTTTCACCGCCTGATCGACGGGTACGGCGAAGGCAACGACGACCGCGTGATGCGGCAAATGCTTCACGTTCACGAATTGCTCACCAGCGTGGTCAGCCCGGAAAAATGGCTTGCCGACGCGCAGCGGCGGATCGTGCAGGCGATCGAGTTGCCGCTGCATGAAACCGAATTGGGCCGGGAGTTATCGCGCATGATCGAGCGCGGGCTCGATTCGCTTTTGAGCCAGTGCGACAAGGGGATCGCGAAGATGGGGGAATGGGGTTTGCCGCAATATGCGGCATATCTGCGCGACGAACTGAAGCGAAAATTTCTGAACTGGCAGAAGGTTTTTCGCGACAAGGGAATTGACGCATTGGCCGAGGCGAGTGGCGATCTGGCATTTGCAACGTTGTCCAGCGTTCGCACGGGCGTGCCGAATAAAGAGCTTGGCAAATCGCTGATTGAAAAGCTGAGAAAGCAGGCGAAGGAAGGAAGCTGGCGCGATGTGCTGCGTTTTTCGACGGAGCAATGGCGCGATGGCTTGAAACTGATGCGCCCGCATGGTGAGACATTTCTCGAGCTGGTCGAGCAGTTCACGGCCGACTATGCCCGCGCGAAAAATCAAATTCGCGCGCTGGATTTTGCAGATCTGGAGCGATTTACCCTGAGGGCGTTGTGCAAATCCGCCGCCGAATCGGATCAGCCGTCGCCTGCCGCGCGGGCGTTTCATCGGCGGTTTGCTCATGTGCTGGTGGATGAATTCCAGGACATTAATGAAGTGCAGGATGCGATTTTGTCGCTGGTGAGCCGGGAGTGCGTCGCTGGGGGAAATCGCAGCACGCAGATCACGCGGGACGGCCGTCGGCGGGATTCTTCCGGGGCGGCGGTTGATACCAGGACAGGAAAAATGGCCGGGCCCGGGCAAACCGCGCAGCAGCCAAATCTGTTTTGCGTTGGCGACGTGAAGCAGAGCATCTATCGCTTTCGCCTGGCCGAGGCCCGGCGGTTTCTCGACCGCCAGCAGGCGTTTGGCGATGAAGGCAGTCACGGTGAAGTGATCGACCTGCAGGCCAATTTCCGCAGCCGCCGGCCGCTGCTCGATGCCATCAACAGCGTCTTTGCCCGGGTGATGACGGCAGACGCGGTTGATATTGAATATGACCAGACGCATGCGCTGGTGGGCCAGACCAATTATCCCGAAATGGATGATGGCCAATCGTTCCACGGCGCGCCGATTGACCTGCACCTGGTCTCCGAGGATGCGCCGGAGGCGGATGATTCCAACAACAGTGCGGCCAAGCCTTGCGATGACGATGATGAGGAGCTGGGCCGGACCGAGCGCGAGGCGGTGCTGGTGGCGAAGGAAATCCGCCGGCTTTTGGGCATGGATCCCGGCGGCGCTGCCATGCACGTGATGCACCCGGGAAATGGCGGCAAACTCGAGCCGCGGAAAGCCACGTTTCGCGACATTGTGATTCTTCTGCGCTCGATGCAATACAAGGCCGAGCAGTTTTCCGACATTCTGCGCCAGCATGGCATTCCGGTTTATGCCGCCAGCAACGACGGCTATTTCGCATCGATGGAAGTTCGCGACATGATGGCGCTGCTGGCGCTGCTCGACAACCAGCGGCAGGATATTCCGCTGGCCGCCATTTTGCGCAGCCCGCTGGCCGAATTGCCCGAGGCCGAGACGAATCTGGCCCGCATTCGCACGGCCTTTCCGCCAAGCGTCCCCTTTCACGAAGCCGCCCTGCGCTACGCCGCCGAGAAAACCGACGCTCTGGCGGCGCACCTCCGCGCTTTCTTCGCCCGGCTGGAATCCTGGCGGCATGCCGCACAGGTGCAGCCTATCGCCGAGGTCATCTGGTCGATCTATCACGAGACCGGCTACCTTGCCTACGTCGGCGGATTGAACAATGGGGAGCAGCGCGCCAAAAATCTGATCGTTCTCCACGAACGGGCGGCGGAGTTTGGTCAATTTCAGAGCCGGGGCTTATCGCGCTTTATGCGCTTTCTGGAGCAGCTTCAGGATGAATCAGACCTGGGCCAACCTTCGACAGCCAACGAAGGCGAGAACGTTGTCCGCATCATGAGCATCCATGCGGCCAAGGGTTTGGAGTTTCCGATCGTTTTCGTGCCGGACCTGGGAAAGCGCATCAATATGCAAAGCTGCCAGGGACCCATTCTTGCTGATCGGCAGGCGGGGCTGGGGATGGTGGTGGTTGACGAGCAAAAGCGCTGCCGATATCCGTCGCTCGCGTCGGTGGTGGTTGGAAACCGGCTTCGCCAGCAGTCGCTGGCCGAGGAATTGCGGGTGCTCTATGTCGCCATGACGCGGGCCAGGGAACACGTCATCCTGATCGGCACGACGAAGCTGAAGACCGCGGAAAAGTGGGGATCACGCTGGGAAAATCATGAGGGGGTTATGCCGGCCGATGCGATTCTGCGCGCCGAGACGATGCTCGATTGGCTTGGCCCGATTGAGGTAATGACGCGCAGCGAGCGGCCGGCCTTGCACGTGACATTTCACAAGCCGCAGGAGGTAGCGACATGGAAAGCGCCCGGTCTTTCGCGGCCGGTTATCACGGCGACGCAGGCGCAAATGGCCCGGCTGATTCCGCTGGCCGATCCCGCGCCGCCGGGCGCGGTTGCACAGGGCGTGATCGACCGGATGTCTTTCGAATATCCGCACCAGGCGTTCAGCCAGATGCGCGCGGCGCAGTCCGTCACCGCCGGCGCACATGGGCCGCTTGCCACGGTTGATTCGCGGCAGACGCCGGCCGCGCCTGTGCCGGCACTTCCCGCGCTTCCGAATTTCCTCGAGAAGATGACGCTCTCGGCCACCGATCGCGGCACGGCAACGCATCTTGTCTTGCAATACCTCGATTTCCAGTCGAAATGCGATCTGAACGACATCCGCCGGCAGATTGACGCCTTGCTGGCGCGGGGTGTGTTAAGTGAAGCCGAGGCAAGTGCGGTGGATGCGGGGGCGATTGAATGGCTGATGTCGCACCCGGTTACGGGGGCGCTGCTTCGCCAGCCGCCGGCGATGGTTCGCCGGGAATTGCCGGTGAATTTTGCCCGCCCATGCGACACCGCGGCAGATGGGGATGCCCTCGATCGCGTGATGGTCCGTGGGCGGATTGACGTGCTGATCCTCGGCGAAAAGTCCGCTGCCTTGCTGGACTACAAGACAGACAACGTTTCGCCCGAACACCTCCCCGTGCGGGCGGCAGCTTATCGGCCGCAACTGGAGGCTTATCGCGATGCGCTGCAGCTTATCACGGGAATCAAAATCGATCGGACCTATCTCGCGTTTCTTTCGCCTCGCGTGATGTTTCCACTGCACGGAGGCCCGGAATTGGCAGCGATGGCGACAGCCGAAACAGCGCCGCCGCAAGTGAGTGTCAGCGTGAAAGTCCGCCGGGCGGAAAAGACTAAAATCGAGGCGAAATTCCCCACTTCGCTATTCGGCGATTCGTGATAAGCCAGTGAAAATAGAACACCCCATCAAACTGATCGCGATCGACCTCGACGGCACGCTGCTCGACTCGGCCAAGCGCGTCTGCCCCAAAGCCGCCGAGTCGCTAATCGGCGTGCGGCGGCGGGGGGTCAAGGTGGTGATCGCATCGGCGCGCCCGCCGCGAAGCGTGCGGCCGTTTTATCAATGCCTTGAACTGGATACCTGGCAGATTAACTACAACGGCGCGCTGATTTGGGATGAGCCGGGGCGGCGTGCGGTTCGCCATACGCCGATGCAGGGTGCCAGGGTTCTCGAATTGGCGCTGGCGGCACGATCACGGTTTCCGCAGGTGCTCATCACCTGCGAGATTCTCGATCGCTGGTACACCGATCGCGAAGATCAGACCTACACCACGCAGACTGGCCGGCTGTTCAAGCCCGATGTCATCGCGCCGCTTGAGGAATTCTGCAATCAGCCGATCACCAAGTTCATGCTGCTCGGCAGTGTCGAAGTAATGCGCGCCCTAAAGCCGATGGTTGATGCCGACCCGGCGGTGGCCGCCTTTCACAGCGATGCGGATTTGATCGAAGTGGTGCATTGCCGGGTGAACAAGGGCGTGGCGCTGGCGGAACTGTCAACGCATTACGGCATCTCGATGGAAAACGTGATGGCCATCGGCGACGCCGCCAACGATATTCCGATGCTGCAAGCCGCCGGCGTAGGCGTGGCGATGGACAATGCACGAGCCGAGGTAAAAGCCGCCGCGGATTGGGTCGCGCCGTCGAATGAGGACCATGGCGTGCATGCGGCGCTGGAGCGGTTTGGGATGATATAATCTTGCAGTTGTCAGTTGTTCGTGGTCAGTGGTCAGTCGATCGGCATTCGGCATGACCTTGGATTCGTTGATCTCCATCGCCAATTACAGCCATAAGCGCCCTCACGATCGCATGTCTTGAAGACGCCGGTTCTGAGGTACTCCGAAGATCCGGATCGCACGCGCGGAGAACCCGGCTCTTCGGGGTACCTCAGCATTAAGCAACTGCACATCCGCCACAACCGTAGTCCCTCGCGTCCAGTCATGAGCGGCCATTCCTCAGTTATACTGCCAATTACACGTCGGGCACATCTTGACATTTCCCCGCCGCCTCTCTCTTCTACCGGCATCTTCCCGCTTCACTTTTCGAGGGCTCTTCATGGCAGCACGCATTCTCGTTATTTCCGCCTCCGTCGGGGCCGGCCACATGCGCGCCGCCCAGGCCGTCGAGCTGGCCCTGCGCCAAATCGCGCCGGAGGCCGAGATTCGCAACATCGATCTCCTCACCCTCACCAACGCCCCCTTCCGCAAACTTTACGGCGAGGCGTATTTCGACCTCGTCAACAAGGCCCCGCACGTCCTGGGCTACTTTTACGACCTGCTCGACAAGCCACGCGGGCCGCGCTCCAAGCGCGATCGCCTGCGGCTGGTCGTTGAAAAACTCAATCTCCGCAAGCTCACCAAACTTCTCACCGAAGAGCACTGGGATGTCATCGTCAACACCCATTTCCTTCCCGCCGAGATCATCGCCAGCCTTCGGCGGGATGGAAAACTAACCGTCCCCCATCTCACCGTCACCACCGATTTTGAAACCCATCGCCTGTGGGTAAATCAGCCATGCGACCGCTACACCACGGCTACAAGCGAAGGGGCCGCCTACCTGGCGCATTGGGGCATTCCCGCCGACACGGTCACCGTCACCGGCATTCCCATTCATCCGATTTTCAGCGAGGAAAAAGACCGCAAAACCTGCCTGAAAAACCAGGGCCTCGCCGGCGACCGGCCGATTATTTTGCAAGTCGCCGGGGGATTTGGCGTCGGCCCGATCGAGCAGCTTTATCGCGGCGTGCTGTCGATCAAAAACCCGCTCGAGGTGGTCGTCGTCACCGGGCGCAACGCCAAGGCCAAGCAGCAACTCGAAGCCGTCAAAATCCCCGCCCAGCATCGCACTAAGATTCTCGGCTTCACCGACCAGATTGACGAGCTGATGAGCGTGGCCGACATCGTCCTCTCCAAGCCCGGCGGCCTGACGACATCAGAAGTGCTGGCAAAGGGAGCCGCCATGGCGATCGTCAACCCCATTCCCGGCCAGGAAAGCCGCAACAGCGATTTCCTGCTGGAAAACGGCGCGGCGATCAAGATCAACAACGAAGGCACGCTGGCGATGAAACTCTCGCAGTTACTGGATGACCCCAAGCGCCTGGCGGCAGTAAAAGCCAACGCGAAAAAATTGGGAAAGCCAAGGGCGGCGTTTGATGTGGCGAAATTGGCGTTGGGATATGTTTGAATTCGCGAATGGGCCATTCAATTATTAAATCCTCAACCTGAGCGGTTTTTGCGGAGAATGCCTCCACGCCGGGGCAAGCGGCGCGCGTAACGCTTCATCTTGAAAACAGCTCTGTCGCCGCGCCGCCCCGGATTTAGG
>DASRRM010000125.1:0-18956 GCA_035695715.1 Tepidisphaeraceae bacterium | reverse complement strand
GCCGCTAACAACCTCAAGACTCGCCAATCCAAAACATCTGTTCACTCACCGCATATATATAACAACGCACGGGCCGAACGATATTACCGAATGTCCCATTGGAATTCTTGGGACATTTGTCATTTTCTTGCTGAAAATATTCCTATGCCACGAATCTGAAAGCTTTTGCGATGAAGCGTGGAATGTCCCATCCCCCCTCTTCCGCGGACGGATGGGACATTTGAAATCCACGTCTCACCTTTTGTCTTCAAACTCGATCTATTCCCTCCTCGGCGTTACCGTCGTGTCGTACCGAACTCCCTCCGGCACCGGAACGGTCACGCCAACGGTCACGCCATGATCACCGGCGGTTACGTGACTGTCATCCACCGCCACGAAGCTGGTGAATTGTGACATCAAGCCATATTTCAGGGCGGTTTCGCGAATCTCGCTGGTAAGTTGGGCGGCGTCCTGTTCATAAGTGGCGCGGTCGGAAAGGTCGGCAATCTTCGCCCGTGCCCAAACCGCCGGGAGCGCGGGATGATGTGCGGCGTCGAGATCAATTGGGACGGCGATGTCGCAATCCTGCCCGCCGCACTTGCCGTGAACGTGAATCGTCGTCATGCCCGAACCCGTGAACCGACCGGCGATGATCACCGGCCTGCCGACGAACAAGTCGGGCAGTTCGGTGGGATACACATTCGTCGCACCCATCGTGCCATAATCAATCGACACGTTAGTCAAGGCGGGATGGCTGATGCGGGAATAGAACTGATCCATGGTTTTGCCGGCGTCGTCGTTGAGGGCGAGATACGCCACCGCGCCGCGTCCCATTTTTGCCATGCCGTCCAGCAGAAATCGGTTCGTGCTGCTGCCGACGCCGAGGCTGAAAAGCCGGCTCGCGCCGAGATGATTATGGATCTCGCCCAGCGCCTCGGCTTCGTTGCCGATGAAGCCGTCGGTCATGAAGCAGACGAATCGTAAGCGATCGCGGTCAGGGGGAAAATCGAGCGAAGCATCCACGCCCTTGATGAGTTCCGTGCCGCCGCCGGTGAAAAAGCCGCTGCCGTTGATCCATTGCAACGCCTGGCTCACGCGCGCCTGATCGGCCGGCTGCGGCGTGGGGAACAGCCGGTCTGCATCGTACCCAAACCGGACGACCTGAAACATGTCCTTGGGTCCCATGTGCTGAAGCGCATAAATGGTGGCGGCTTTCTCCTGGGCGAATGGCTGGCCGGACTGGCTGCCGGAAACATCCAGCGTGAAAACCATTTCCATCGGCTGGCGGGGAAGGTCGCCGACCACGGCAGGCGGGAAAAGCATCATCGCGAAGTAGCCATTTCCCTTCTCATCGCGCTGGGTGAAGATGCCGGTCTTGATCTTGCCGCCGGCCACCTTGTAGCGAAGAATGAAATCGCGATTGGGGATGGAATCCGCCTCGTTCAGTTTCACCTTTTTCACCGTCGGCGAAGCATCGCTCACTACAATTTGATGGCTCGGGCAGGCGACGTCCTCAATGCCAACGCCGGCGTCCACCGATACATTCACGGCAATATCATGCCCGCTGCGCTCATTGGGCGCGAGATAAGGAATGACGGTGCCATGACCATCGGCGGCCACGCCTCCCCGTGGCGTGGGAACAATCGGATCGGCGCTTCCCGCGGGATTATAGCGTGGGCCGACCACCATCGGGAAAACCCATTCATACCAGCCGTCAACGTAGGTGAGGGTATTGAAATAGCGAATGTCGATGTCAATGGTCTTGCCCGGTTCGATGTTCGCCACCGACTGCGTAAAAATATTCGGCCTTTGCTGCGTCATGAGGGATGCCACATAGCCCTGGTTTTTGGCTTCGTTGTAAATCCGCTGTGCCTCGGCCTTTTCACGAATCAGGCCATGGATATGGCGATCGCCGACAGTCATGACAAATTCATTGACAGCCGCGTTATGCGGAAGTGGAAACACATAGACTGCTTCGATCTTTTCGCTGAAGGGGTTCTGGAATTGCTGCTTGACGTCCACACTGGCGATGTAGCCGGTGATCGATGCCGACACATCGGTATGTTTCAGCGGGATGGGGATGGTGGTATTCGTCGTTGTGTCCCGTTTTAAAAGCGAGCCGGTTCCCGGCACATCATTTTTCGCATCGGCGGCTTGCTCGTCCGCAGGCCGCTGAATGACCCATATTTCCTCATTCGCCGCCGTGGCAATCACCGGCCCGCGCCCGCCTGTCGTGGTCAGACTTGTCGCGGTTTTGCCGATACTCCCCGGCGCGGTGATTGGCTCGGACATAAGGGCCATGTTCGATGCGCCGGTAGCCGACGACGAAAGCGCACGGCTTTGGCTGGTGATGGCCTGTTCGCATCCGGCCAGCGCCGCCAGAAGGATTCCAACACCGGCCAGCGCCCCCGCGCTTATGCCCGCGATGACATGTTTCCTCTGCATGACAAATCCTTTCCTGCATAGGGATTGAATGGCGACCGCCGATCCAAACCGGCGGGTCTGCTTGTCGTGTAGTGCGCGGGGCGGGGAAAAGGTTCGAAAATATTCGTTGTCGCGGTCGGGTATTGCTCGTTCACGCCGTGGACGAGCGCCAGCGAGGACGCGGATCGCTCGGAGGGCGCGCAGTGCTCAGCTCAACATGACGGCCGGGCGTTCCCGGCATGTTCACTCCCCCGCTTTCACTTCATTGGTTCGCGTAATGGTGCAGGACTTCATGTCGCGAGCGATGGTCCAGCCTTCAAGGTGAACGTGGCCGGAGAGTTTCAACTCGCCGGTGTGGGTGTTCAGGGTCAGGTCGTCGGCGGTGGCGCTGTAGAGGCCGAGAATTCCCTCGGCCCGAACCTTCCCGCTGCCGGTAAGGAGAAAGCCCTCATCGGCGTTGTGGAACGGTGTAAGGTGGTCGCAGGTGATTCGCCAGGGACCGACCGAGAGCCGGAGGATTGGGCCGAGGTAGGTCGTTGTATCGCCTTTCATCGATTTGGTGCTCGATTCGACGAGGGCGGTGGAGAGCGTGGCCGGGGTCGTATCGTCGAGCTTTGGCGGGTTCTGGACGAACGCGGCTTCGTTGTCCATCAAAGGTTTCAAAAGCTTGGTCCAGGCATCTTCAGGACCAAGGCGGGCGAGCAATACTGCCAGGTCCTGCGGGTCGTTCAGGTAGCGGATTTCCCGGGCGTCGCCCAGCAGGCCGATTGCGTCACTTTGCTGCTTCATCAGTTCCATGGCGAAGGCCTGGCCGACTACATCCCGGGCAATCGGGCGATAGTCCGGCCGCTGATAAACAGGCAGATACTTTTCCGCCAGTGCCAGGCGGGCGATGGCCGCCAGGGGTTGATAGGAGCGCGTGGTCAGCACATCCAACGCCGCCTGCGCCTTGGTTTCGCCGAGCTCGGTCAGTAGATCGAAGCGGGCCTGATCGCCAAGGCGCGATGGAAACCCGATCGGCGCGCCAGGCTTGATCCTCGGCAGCGCGGGCGGTGTTGATCCATCATGCCGGGCCATGATCAGCTTGTACATTTCCGTCCAGTACAACTGGTCGGGCGAGAGCGGATGGGCGGCAGTTTGATATGAAACGTTGCCGAGCCGGTAAAGCTGCTGGCGGAACTCGTCGAGGCGCGTGTCGTCGATCGGCAGCATGCGCCATACGGAAACGATGAGGAAGTCGCCGTCGCGCGGCGGAAAGACCGCCGGCAACGGCGCGGAAACCCCCGCCGCGCGGCGCATTTCCATAAGCCCGAGCTGATGCCATCCGTCAAGCCAGTTGGGCGCGAATTTCTCCGCCGCCTTGAGGATTGCGCCGCCGGGCACGGGAACGGGCGGCGTCAGTTTTTGATCGGGCGAGTTGGTGATCAGGTCGAAATCGGCCATGCCGGAAAGAATTGCCCGATCCGGCGCTACCAGTGGCGCGCCGACCGTGATGTCCATCGGGAATCGCGCCTGAATCAAGCTGACGCCAGTGGTCGTGCCGGGTTCGGGAAGCGGCGTCGCCGTTTTCAGATGAGTTAATATCAGCACCACCGCGCAGTTGATCAGGGCGAGTGCGCCGACCAGCAGCAGGATCCATTGCCGAAGGCGAGATCGGCGCGGCGGAACATGCCGCCGGGCTTCGCGCTCGATGGCCGCCTCAATGCGCGCGATGGCAAGCTCGGGCAAAACCGGTTTGGCGTCGCGGAAATTCTGCTCCCAGCGCGCCCAGTCGGCATCATCGCCCTCGTTTTGGGCGCGGTCGGTCGGATTATCGATGGTCGGAGGCATAAGCGTTACCGATTGATCACTGCAAATACGACCAGATTCCCCAAACCAGTAGAACAACGAACGATCCCATTTTCCCAGCAGAGCCGGCCCGGTCCCGGGCCGCTCCGGGCGGAGGACCGCCCGGCTCTCCCGGTCCGCTGAGAACCGCGCGGGCCTTCAATGGATTTCTTTCCGAGTGTCGCTGCAACGCGGGCTCTTCCATCAATTCCCGCAATTGTTTCATCGCCCGATGGATAATCACGCCAACGTTCGACGCGCTTAGCCTCAGCTCGGCGGCAATCTCCGTGTTGGGAACATCGAGGAAGAACTTTAGGTAAATGATCCGCTGCTGTTCTTCGCCAAGCTTGTGAATGGCGATCCGCATCCGCTCCTGCATTTCATTTCGCGCCGCCACTTCCGGCGGCGAAAGTGCCGGGTCGCACAGCCGCTCATCCAGTTCGACGGTCGGCCGATGCTGGCGGAAATGCCGTGCCAGTTCGCTGCGCACGATCGACCAGAGCCAAGCCGCGGGCGATGAGCGGCATTGCTCGATCCGGCGGACCACGATCATGAAAACGTTGGAGGTAATGGTCTCGGCCACATCCGCATTGCCGACCCGCGCCATGATATAACTGCCCACGCCCCGCCCATATTGGCGGAACAACTCTTCAACCTGCGTGGCACGTTCGGCGGGAAGCAATGGGGCCTTTTTGTCAAAGCGTAACAATCGAAAACCGCAAACGCCGGGCGACCCGGCGATCGAATGCAGGGTGGGCAAATACGCGCGTACTCGCCCACTGTCTGTGCGGCGCTGCGAAGAATGGTGGGCGAGTACGCCCACCCTACGCTGTGCCAAAAACGACGGCTGCACCCGTTACATCTTATCCATCCTCCCGTGGATTACAGTCTAACGATTTCTGGTGTAGAATGGCATTATCTTATGCCGGCACCGCGTGTCGAAGCTCACGCCCGGCAAAGTACACTCCAGGCAAGGCACCTTATGATGAACCGCGCACCATTGATGTCACTCGTGATTATTTTGGGATTCATGGCCGGCTGCTCGGCGCTTGCGCCCGAGCCAAAGCCGGAGGTTCCACCGGCCACCATTTCCGCGGCGGCGTTTCGCGCGGGCGAGCCGTTCACGGTGGTGATCACCGGCGAATTCTTCAAGATCAAGAGTGACAACAAGAAGGACGTGATCGTCAGCCTCAATGGCCGCAACTGGTTCCCGGCAACCTCCATCAGCGACTCCTCGCCGACGGGCTACACGGCGGTGCTGCCGTATGGCGTTTCATTTCCGAATTTGTGGGTTCGCGTATATGGAATGGATGGCGAGTATAGCCAGCCATTCCTGGTCCAGGGGTGGTTGAAGTAGATCGCTTTGGATTTGATAACGCGTCACGGGTTGGCGGCCTCGCGGGCGTAAATCGCGGTTAATTCTTGCAGCAAATTGAATCGACGGCTGCCCAGTGCCGCCTTGCTCACGCGCCATCCCCAATTTCCAAGCGCCAGGCCCGGCGTGTTCATTCGTGCCTCGCTGCCAAGTCCCAGCACATCCTGCAAAGGAGCGATTGCGACATCCGCAACACTTGACCAGGCCAGCCGAATGAACGCCGCGGCAGGGTCGCGGGCCGCGCCCAAGGTAAAGTCGTTCACATGCTTCTGTGTTTTGGGGTCGAGCGACTTGTACCAGCCGGCCGATGTGTCATTGTCGTGTGTGCCGGTGTAGGCGATGCAGTTGCGCGGGTAATTGTGCGGGAGGAATGGATTACCGGCGTCGCCGCCAAAGGCGAATTGCAGAACGCGCATGCCGGGCAGATTGAAATCATCCCGCAATTTTTCGACATCCGGGGTGATCATTCCCAAATCCTCGGCGATGAAGGGCAGCCCGCTGGGACGTGGTATGGGCGGCCGGCCCATGTCTTGGCCGCGAAGGTGGGCCGGTGTTTTCCCATCGCCCGTATGGGCGGGCCGGACATGCGACGTGAATTCCCGCTGCAAGACTTCCAGCAATTGACGGCCTGGCGATTTCACCCATCGCCCAAGCTCGGCAGTGGGCGCGCTGGCGGGAATGCTCCAGCAAGCCGCCAGCCCGCGAAAATGATCGATGCGGACAAGATCCGTCTGACGCAGCGCCATGGCGGCGCGGGCGATCCACCAGCGAAAGCCATCGCGTTTCATGGCGCTCCAGCGATACAGCGGGTTTCCCCAGCGCTGGCCGGTTTTGGAAAAGTAATCGGGCGGCACGCCCGCGACGAATTTCGGTCGCCGATCGCGGTCGAGCTGAAACTGGCCCGGATTGCTCCAAACGTCGGCGGATTCCCCGGCGACAAAGATCGGCATGTCGCCGATCAATTTGATGCCGGCGCGGGCGGCATGCATGCGCAAGCCGGCGAGCTGGCGAAAAAATAGGAATTGCGCGAACTCGCATTGCGCAATCGGCTCGGCAAGTTCACGCCGGGCTGCACGCAACGCAACCGGCTTGCGAAACGCCATCGCGCGCGGCCAGTCGGCCCACGGGCGGCTGCCGTGTGCATGCCTCAACGCCATGAACAGCGAAAAATCGCCGAGCCATTTTGCTTCTGCGTTTCGAAATTCCTCAAACTCAAGTTTGAGATGTGGCGCTGCGCCGCCTTGAAAATGCTCCCAGGCTCGCGACAGCAAGCCGCATTTCATCGCAGTAACCGCCGCGAAATCAACGTGCTCGTTATCACCTTGCGCGCCGGAAAGATCGTGCGGCGTAATCAAACCCTCCTGCCGAAGCAATTCGGGACTGATCAGATTCGGATCGCCCGCCATCGCCGAGAAGCATTGATACGGGCACCCGGCAATAGCGGGCGGCCCCAGCGGAAGCATCTGCCACCATGTTTGCTTCAGTCGCGCCAGCAGATCGACGAAGCGCCATGCGGCCGGGCCAAGGTCGCCGATGCCGAAGCGGCCGGGGAGGCTGCTGATGTGCAGAAGGATGCCGGAGGATCGTGGAAGGTGGGGACGTGGCAATCGTGTACTCCAGCGGTTCTCCCACCGTGCAAGCACGGCGGGCGTTAACGGGGTTCGCTTTGCGTCAAAGGGTTTTTTATACCGACAACCGGGACATGCGCGATCGCCAATTCGTTAAGCTTTCCACAATGCCCGGTCTGAGGCAACGCGTTATCGGGAGACGAACGAGCCGCGCACGAAGGGTACTCCCGGAGTAAGCGGATCCCCCAAACCGCTTACTCCGGGAGTACCCTACGTGCGCGGCTCAGTAACGCCCTTGCGTACGAAAACGGACAAAATCATGTGGCGTGTGTGTCAGGATCACTGTCGCGCGGGCGCGCCCGCAAGTGTGAAAAGTTATAGCCAGCGCAAAAGTGCCCCGGACAAGATGTCATCCCAGGCTGAGGCCGCCGCCGAAGGGGCGATCTCCGGTGTTTATATTTCCCCCGCAAAATCGCCCTGCACAAGCCCTGCCGCTGCTTCAGCTTCCTTCGGCACTCACTTTGCGTTGGAGAATTGCGCAAGTTGTATCGGGCGTTTGAATAGTGTGGTTGATCGAACTCGAAGGCTCGCCAAATGACGACGTTGACGCTTCCAACTGAAATTAAAATGCGCGTATGGCCGGGGAATCCCTATCCTCTTGGCGCGACCTGGGACGGGGCGGGATTAAATTTCGCGATTTTTTCCGAGCATGCGACGCAGGTTGATCTTTGCCTGTTTGATTCGCCGGATGATCAGCAGGAAAGCAAGCGCATTCGCCTTCCCGAATGCACGGACATGGTGTGGCATGGCTACTTCC
Organism: Tepidisphaeraceae bacterium; assembly: GCA_035695715.1. Taxonomy (GTDB): domain Bacteria; phylum Planctomycetota; class Phycisphaerae; order Tepidisphaerales; family Tepidisphaeraceae; genus RYN-428. The sequence goes on along the minus strand of DASRRM010000125.1, from coordinate 10,966 downwards.
CCGACCTTGAGCCGGGGCAGCTTTATGGATTTCGCGTTCACGGGCCGTATGACCCGGCGAAGGGTCATCGATTCAATCCCAACAAGGTGGTGCTCGATCCCTACGCCAAGGCGATCGGCCGCGATCTCAAATGGGATGACTCATTGTTCGGCTACACGATCGGCCGGGATGATCTTTCGTTCGACGAGCGCGACGACGCGGCCCATTGCCCGCTGGCCGCGGCACTCGACAGCGCCTTCACATGGGGAGACGACCGGCCGCCGCGGATTCCCTGGCATAAGACGCTGATCTACGAGGCGCATGTCCGCGGGATGACAATGAATCATCCCGATATTCCCGAAGACCGCCGCGGCACCTACGCCGGCATGGCGTCGGAGCCGGTGATTCAGCACCTGCTCAATCTGGGCGTGACGGCGGTGGAGCTTTTGCCGGTGCATTATCATGTGAATGACCGGCATCTGGTGGAGCGCGGGCAGACCAATTACTGGGGCTATAACACGCTTGCCTATCTCGCGCCGCATTTGGGATATGCATCAAAACAATCGCCGCGGAAGTCGGTCCAGGAATTTAAAATGATGGTGCGCGCCATGCACGCGGCGGGCATCGAAGTCATCCTCGACGTGGTCTACAACCACACCGCCGAGGGAAACCAGTGCGGGCCGACCCTTTCCCTTCGCGGCGTCGACAACGCCAGCTATTACCGCCTTTCGCCCGAAAATCAGCGATATTACATGGATTTCACCGGATGCGGCAACACGCTCAACATGACCCACCCGCGCGTGCTGCAATTGATCATGGACAGCCTGCGCTATTGGGTGACGGAAATGCATATTGACGGCTTCCGTTTTGATTTGGCCAGCACGCTGGCGCGCGAGTTGTTCTCGGTGAACAAGCTGGGGCCGTTCTTCGACATCATCCACCAGGACCCGATCCTGTCGCAGGTGAAGCTGATTGCCGAGCCGTGGGATGTCGGCCCAGGCGGATATCAGGTGGGGAACTTTCCGGTGCTGTGGACGGAATGGAACGGCAAATATCGCGACTGCGTCCGCAGATTCTGGAAAGGCGACGGCAGCACCGCCGGGGAATTGGCAACTCGCCTGACCGGCAGCAGCGACCTGTATCAGGGCGACGGGCGAAAGCCTTACGCCTCCATCAATTTCATCACCTGCCATGACGGCTTCACTTTGCAGGATCTGGTCAGCTACGACCATAAGCACAACGAGCGCAACGGCGAAGGGGGCCGCGACGGAGCCGATGACAACAACAGTTGGAACTGCGGCGCAGAAGGGCCGACCGACGACGCCGGCATCATCGAGCTGCGCGAAAGGCAAAAGCGAAACCTCTTCGCCACCATGATGTTCTCCGAAGGCGTGGCGATGATTCTCGGCGGCGATGAGCTGAGTCATACGCAACAGGGAAATAACAACACCTACAACCAGGACAATGAAATCACCTGGCTGGATTGGGAGTTGGACGAGCGGCGGCAGAAATTCCTCGACTTCGTGCGGAAATGCACCTGCATCTGGCACGAGCAGCCGGTGTTGCAGCGAAGGAAATTCTTCAACGGCCGCTCGCTACGGGGGACGAATGTCAAAGACCTTACTTTTTTCTCGCCGGATGGCTTGGAGATGAGCGACGAGGCGTGGAATGCGCCTTTCACCAAATGCCTTGGGATGCGGCTGGCGGGGGATTTAATGAATGAGTCGAACGAGCGCGGCGAGCCGATCGTCGGCGACACGCTGCTTCTGCTGATCAACGCGCACTGGGAGGAAATACAGTTCACCCTCCCCCAAGCCCGGCCCGAGCATGTCTGGCAGAACCTGCTCGACACGCATGAGCCGGACGCGCCGCTGAGCGTTCGCAAGGGCGGAACGAAATATCCACTGTTTGGCCGAACGCTGGCAGTGCTGCGCACGACGCTACTGGAGGAATCAAACGTAGAAGTGACAGCGGCCCAGGTTGATGCACTGCGTAAGGAAGCCCGCCGGGCCAATCAGCCGTCGCCGAATAGTCCGCCGTTGATGTAGGAAATCTCGCGATTTCTTGTTTTTGAACAGGATTTCCGAAGATGCAGAGCGGACTGATTTCCGGTATCACGGGCGTCTCGCTGGCGTCTCGCCCGTGTCTTCTTTGAATTAGAGCGTTTTTCAGGTTGATCGAGCAAGCAATCGTCATCCTGAGGTACTCAGAAGGATCTTGCTCCCCTTCGCGCACCGGCTAGATCCTGAGACGCTCCGTGATACGGGAAATCCCACGTGTTTCAGTTGTGGCCAGGGGCCGCGCTGAAGAGTACCTCAGAGTGAGGCTCTTGATCAGCAAGAATTGGGGGCTTTAATCGTGACATGGGCCTCCCGCCCATGCCTGGTGCAGGGATGACCCAAACCATCGACAATGTGAAACCTATTGCGACGGCGAGAAGACTCTCCGTCGGCGCTGAGGTCCTGCGAGGCGGCGGCGTGAGCTTTCGCGTCTGGGCGCCGCTCCATCAAGCCGCCAGCATCGTCTTCGAAAATAATGTGTTGCCTTGCACCTCTCTCGTCCGCAAACCCGATGGCTACTTTTCCGGCTTTGCGCCCGACGCCCGCTCCGGCATGCGTTACCGCTTTCGCCTTGGCGATGGCGAAACCCTCTACCCGGATCCCGCCTCGCGCTTTCAACCGGATGGGCCGCATGGGCCATCGCAAATTATCGATCCGACCGCGTTTTCGTGGACGGACGCCGCATGGCCCGGCATTACGCCAAACGATCAGGTCATCTACGAGATGCACATCGGCACTTTCACCGCCAAAGGAAACTGGGCCGCGGCGCAAGAGGAGCTGGCTGAGCTGGCGAACCTGGGAATCACCTGCATTGAAGTCATGCCGGTCTCGGAATTTCCCGGGAAATTCGGCTGGGGCTACGACGGCGTGTGCCACTTCGCGCCGACTCATCTTTACGGCTCGCCGGATGACTTTCGGCGATTCAACAACCACGCCCACGACCTGAAAATGGGCGTGATTCTCGATGTGGTATACAACCATTTCGGGCCGGACGGCAATTATTTGAAAAGCTTCTCGGCCGATTATTTCACAAAACACTATCGCACCGACTGGGGCGAGGCCATCAACTTTGACGGCGAGAACAGTCAGCCGGTCCGCGATTTTTTCATCGCCAACGCGCGCTACTGGATCGAAGAATTTCATCTCGACGGATTTCGCTTCGACGCCACGCAGAATATTTATGATTCCTCGCCGAGTCATATCCTCGCCGATATTTCCCGCGCCGCCCGCGCTTCGGCGGGCAGGCGCTGCATCATTCTCGTCAACGAAAATGAGCCGCAACATACCGTCCTGATCCGCAAGACAGAGCAAGGCGGGTTCGGGATGGACGCGATCTGGAACGACGACTTTCATCACAGCGCGCTGGTGCGGCTCAGCGGATGGCGCGATTCATACCTGGGCGGTTTCTCCGGACATCCGCAGGAATTCATCTCCATGGCCCGGTTCGGCACGCTCTATCAGGGCCAATGCTACGATCGCAATAAACATCGCCGCGGCTCGCCCACCTTTGGCCTGCCATCGACCGCCTTCATCAACTTCATCGAAAACCACGACCAGGTTTCCAACCTCGCCCGCGGCCTGCGGTCGCACCAGCTCACCAGCCTGGCGCAATATCGCGCGATGGTGGCGCTCCTGCTGCTGGGGCCGGGAACGCCGATGCTGTTTCAGGGGCAGGAATTCGCGGCCTCGGCGCCATTCCATTTTTTCGCGGATCACAACCCGGAGCTGGCAAAGCTGGTTCGCAAGGGCCGTGCGGAATATATGAGCCAGTTTCCCGGCGTCGCGACGCCGGCAATGCGCGAAGTGCTGGCTGATCCCTCTGCCCCGCAAACCTTCGAGCAATGCCGCCTGAAGTTGAACGAGCGCGCCGCGCCCGGGCATGCGGAGATTTATGCGATGTATCGCGACCTGCTCCGGCTGCGAAAAATCGAGCCGTCGCTGCGCGGGCGCTGGCCCGGCGGGCTGGAAGGCGCGGTGCTTGGGCCCGAGGCTCTCGCGCTGCGTTTTTTCGCCGAGGGGAATGATGACCGCCTGCTCTTGATCAATTTCGGAGCGGACGTGCATCTTGGCGCGATCGCCGAGCCGCTGATCGCCCCGCCGCTGGGAAAAAAGTGGGACATCCAATGGTCGAGCGAGGATGCAAAATATCTGGGGCACGGCATCGCGCCGATCACCTGCGGCGAAGACTGGCGCCTGACAGCGCACGCCGCGGTGCTGCTGCGCCCGGTCGCTTCTGCACCGGATTCGCGCGATATAAGGACGTATCTCGAAGGGCAGAAAGTTCCAGTTGAAAAGTATTAATGCGGCGCGAACGTATCGCAACCGGTTTCTTCCAATGACAATTGCCAAGCCGATCTCGACCTACCGCCTGCAGTTTCATGCCGGCTTCACCTTCGCCGACGCCCGGAAGACTATTCCGTACCTCAGCGCGCTGGGCGTGAGCCATGTCTACACATCGCCGATCTTCAAGGCTCGGCCCGGCAGCATGCATGGCTACGACGTCATCGATTTTTCAATGCTAAATCCGGAGCTTGGCGCCCGCGCGGATTTTGATGCGTATACCGATGCACTGGCCGCGCACGGCATGCAGCAGATCGTCGACATCGTTCCCAATCACATGGGTGTCGCGACCAACGAAAACGCATGGTGGAACGACTGCCTGGAAAATGGGCCTGCTTCCACCCACGGCGAATATTTCGACATTGCCTGGCGCGATGAGGCGCGGCCGTACCTGCACGACAAAGTGTTACTGCCCGTGCTCGGCGAAACCTACGGCGAGGCGCTGGCCCAAGGCAAACTAAAAGTGATTCTTGAAGCCGGGGCATTCTTTGTGACATACTACGAGCGCCGGTTTCCCATCTGGCCCGGCAGTTATAGTTGTATCTTATACCATCGCATTGAAATGCTTCGCCAGAGACTGGCCAATGATGCCGCCGCGCTTGGAGAATATGACAATATCGCGGCGTCGGCGCAGCAGCCGGGGTTTAAGCCGGCCCTGGCGGCGCTGGCGGCGGGGAATGAAATCATCGCCGCGTTCATCGAGGAAAATCTGGCGATTTTTAACGGCGCCGCCGCAGGTCCCTCCAGCGCCGACCTGCTCCACGACCTTCTGAACCGGCAGTTTTACCGCCTGGCCTTTTGGCGCACCGCCGCCGATGAGATCAACTACCGCCGGTTTTTCGATATCAATGATCTGGCCGCGTTGCGGATGGAACGTCCCGAGGTTTTTGCCCAGGCGCATGCCTTTTTGTTCGGCTTGATTGCCGATGGGAAAATCGCCGGGCTGCGGGTCGATCATCCCGACGGCCTTCTCGATCCGGCGGCGTATTTCGCGCGGCTTCAGGAGCGCTTTGCCGCAAGCCGCGAACAGCCGCTGGCCGGAAAAGATCTCCTTTATGTCGTTGCCGAGAAAATTCTGGCGGCCGATGAGGCGCTGGCGGCCGACTGGCCGATTCATGGCACGACGGGTTACGACTTCATCAACAAGATCAATGCCCTGTTCGTCGATTCCGCCAGCGAGACGAGCATGACCCGCCACTACAACGAGTGGATCGGCAGCGAAGTCCCATTCGAAAAACTGACAGTCGAAAAAAAGCTACAGGTGCTGCAAAGCGCGTTCGCCGGCGCGCTCGACACGCTGGCCGGGGAACTGGAGCGGATCGCCAAGGCCGAGCGCAACTGGCGCGATTTCACACTGAACGAAATTCGCGCCGGTCTCGGCGAGCTGATTGCCGTCTTTCCCGTATATCGCTCGTATATCACGACGGGCTCTGTATCAGACCACGACATCGAAATCGTCGAAGCTGCCGTCGCGGCGGTAATCGAGAACAATCCAGCGCGTGAGGCATCGGTTTTCGAATTCATCGGCGATGTGCTTCTCGCCGACGATCCGGCGCCCAAAGACAAGGCGCGCCTGGACGAATACCGGAAATTCGCCGGCAAGTTTCAGCAACTGACCGCCCCCGTCACCGCCAAGGGAATCGAGGACACGGCATTTTATATCTACAATCGGCTGGTTTCGCTGAACGAAGTGGGCGGCGATCCGGGCCGCTTTGGAATTGCGCCGGGCGCATTGCACGCATGGTTGGGGAATCGGCAGGAAAACTGGCCGCTGGGCCTTTCGCCCCTGTCCACACACGACACCAAACGCAGCGAAGATATTCGCGCCCGGCTGAACGTCCTTTCGGAAATCCCCGACGAATGGTGGCAGCGCGTGGCGCGATGGAGTCGGCTGAACGAGCCGCACCAAAGGTCGCTAAATGGCGCCCCCGCTCCCGATCGCAACGACGAATATCTGCTCTATCAGACACTGCTGGGGGCATGGCCGCTCGAAGGCGCCTCTGACGATGTGCCGGGGGAATTTGTCACGCGAATTCAAAATTACATGCGCAAAGCCCTGCGCGAGGCCAAGGTACATTCGACGTGGACCGACCCAAACGCCGACTATGAAACTGCCGTGACGGAATTTATCGCCGCGATTTTAAGGGCGGATCGATCGGCGATATTTCTGCAGGATTTTCGCGCATTTCAACGGCGGATCAGTCACTTCGGATTGTTGAATTCCCTTTCGCTAACGCTGCTTCGGCTTACGGCACCGGGCGTGCCCGATACCTATCAGGGCACGGAATTGTGGGATTTCAGCCTGGTTGATCCGGACAACCGCCGGCCCGTCGATTTTCAAAAACGCGAGGCATTGCTCGGCGAATTGCGCGGAAAAATCGGCAGTAGCGAAAACCGGATCAAATTCGCGCGGCAACTTATCGCCAACAAAGATGATGGGCGGGTAAAGCTTTTCGTCACATGGCAGGGCCTGACTCGCCGGCGCGAACAGCCGGCACTTTTCGCCGATGGGGATTATGTTCCGCTGCGGGTGACGGGCGCGAGGCGGGATCACATTTTCAGCTTTCTGCGTAGAGATGAGCGGAGCGTCGCGCTGGTGATCGTGCCGCGGTTCCTAAGCCGTCTTGGGCCGGCCGGAGAGCTGCCGCTGGGCGAATCCGCCTGGGGCGATACCCGGATTTTGCTGCCCGCGGAGTTGCGCAATCGCACCTTCGAGAATGTTTTTACGGGGGAAAATATTGTGCCGGGGCCGTCGAGGGATGCGTGCGATCTGGCTTTATCGGAGGCATTAAAGTATTTCCCGGTTGCCCTTTTTGTTTGCTGAACCTGGAAAGGTGGCGACTAAAGTCACCACCCCGGCTTGGGTCCATACCTGAGCGTTATCGGGCCTTCGTTGGGCTTTTGGCACGTCACTTCCTTGCCCCAAATCAACCCGCCCCCAAATTCTCCCGATCCGTACAAGGTGAATTTCCGCGCAAATCAGGCGCGGACGCCGTGCCGTTTTCCTGTTCAACCGAGGCGCCTCGCGTGACGCAGTTCTTTCACAGGCTTCCCATCCGCACCAAGCTGATGCTGATCACCATGGTGGCCTGCACCTGCGCCATTTTGGTGGCGTGCGCGGGATTTGGGGCGTTTGATATTGCGGCGCTGCGACGCTCGATGGCCGCCAGCATCAACAGCCACGCCGCCCTGATCGCCAAGCACAGCGAAAACGCCCTGCGAACGTCGAACAAGGATGACGGCGAAGGAATTCTCGAGTCGCTTCGCGCCGAACAGGACATTCAGATCGGAGCCATTCTCGACGTTCACGGAAAAGTGCTGGCCCAGTACACGCGCGACGATTCCCTGTTCGCCCTGGTGCCTACGTCCCCCGGCGCCGACGGCGTGCGCTTCGGAACCGATACCCTCGAGGTCTACCGCCCCGTCGTCGTCAGGGGCGAACGCGTCGGCACCGTTTATCTGTGCAGCGGGCTGGAAGAACTGGGCGATCGCGAACGGCATTATCTGCTCATCGTCATCTGCGTGACTGCCGCCGCGTCGGCAACGGCGCTGATGCTGGTGATGCGGATGCAGAAGCTCATCTCCGGCCCATTGCTGCACCTGGCGGAAACGGCGCGGGAATTCACCGCCAAGGGAAAATACACCGTCCGCGCCCGCAAATATTGCGACGATGAAGTTGGCGCACTGACCGATTGCTTCAATGAAATGCTCGAGCAGATGCAGTTTCGCGATGCCGAACTGGCGGCTCATCGCGACCATCTCGAAGCGCAGGTCGAGCTGCGCACCGAGGAACTGACGCAGCTTAACTCGCAGCTCACCTTGGAAAAGGACCGCGCCGAAGCCGCCAGCCGGGCCAAGAGCGCCTTCCTGGCCAACATGAGCCACGAAATCCGCACGCCGATGACCGCTATCGTCGGTTATGCGGATCTGATGCTCGAGCCGGGCCAGACGATCGCCGATCGGCAGGATTGCCTGCAGGTGATCCGCCGCAACGGCCGCCACCTCCTTGACCTGATCAACGACATTCTCGACCTGTCGAAGATCGAGGCGGGGAAGATGACCGTGGAGACGGTCTCGACGAACCTGCTGGAGATGCTGTCGGATCTCATTTCGATGATGCGCCCGCGGGCCACGGCCAAGGGATTGGATTTCGCGCTGGAAGTCGAAGGGGATATTCCGGTGCGAATCGCCAGCGACCCCTTGCGATTGCGGCAGATCCTGATGAATCTTGCTGGCAACGCCATCAAGTTCACCAACACCGGCCAAATCCGCCTGCGCGTCCAGCTTGACCGCACCGGCCGCAGCCCGATGCTTCGATTCGACGTGATCGACACCGGCATCGGCATTCCATCCGACCAGTTGCCGCGGCTGTTCCACGCATTTTCGCAGGCGGATGATTCGATGACCCGGCGCTTCGGCGGCACTGGGCTGGGCCTGGCGATCAGCCAGCGCCTGGCGGCGCTTCTGGGGGGAAACATCACCGTGGCCTCGACGCCGGGCAAGGGAAGCACGTTCATGGTTCGTGTCGAGCCCGGGCCGCTGAAAGCAGAGGAACTGCTCCAGGGCGTGAACGAGTCGGTCCTCCCCAGGCCGACGTGGAAGCCCGCCCCGACCGGCGCAGTCTCCCTGGCCGCGCGCATCCTTCTGGTGGAGGACGGGCCGGACAATCAGCGGCTGATATCGCTTCACCTCCGCAAGGCCGGGGCGAAAGTGGAAATTGCAGCCAACGGGCGAATAGGGGTCGACAAGGTTTTCGCGGCACAGCGCGCCGGCACTCCGTTCGACCTGATTCTCATGGACATGCAGATGCCGGAACTGGATGGATACGGCGCGACCACGGAACTGCGAGCCCGCGGGGTGCATCTGCCGGTTATAGCGCTGACAGCGCACGCCATGGCCGACGACCGGATCAAGTGTATCAACGCCGGCTGCACCGAGTATCTGACCAAGCCGATCGACAAGGCGATGCTGTTGAAAACGGTGGCGAATTTCCTGCCCAACGAGCTGAAGCACGTAGCGCCGGTTCCCGACCCCGCCGAGGCGCAGACGCCCGCCATCGGCAAGCGGCTCCGCAGCAGTTTTGCAAGCGATCCGGACATGACCGAAGTACTGGCGGAATTTGTCGGCGAACTTCCCCTGCATGTGGCGCGCATCAGCGAGTTGCTCAAGGCGCAAAGCATGGAAGACCTGCGCCGCGCGGTGCATCAGCTCAAAGGGGCAGGCGGCGGATATGGCTTTGCACCCATCACCAAGTCCGCCGCCTCGGCCGAACATCGCATCAAGAGCGGCGATCCGCTGACGGCCATCGCGGCGGAAGTGGAGGCATTGTGCCGGGTAATCCGCTCGGTGGAGGGTTATCGGCCGCAAAACGAGCTTGTGCGCGAAAATGTGTGAAGCGGCGTTGGATCAAGAGGCGATGTTATCAGAACCAACAACTCATCATCCGGCTTCAATTTGACGATAAGAGCGGCGGAGGACTCATGGCGCAGCGCGTTTTACTGATCGACGATTGTTATACGATCCACGGGCTCATCAAAGCCCGCCTCAAGGATCAGCGCCTGGAATGGCACGGGACCTTTGACGGCAAACAAGCCGTCGAAACCGCCGCCAGCATCCTGCCGGACCTCATTCTTCTCGACGTCGACCTTCCGGAGATGGACGGGTTTGAAGTTTGCCGCCGGCTGAAGGACGATCCACGGACGATGGATATTCCGGTTGTCTTTCTGACCGGGGCGACATCGACGGAGGAAAAGATCCGCGGGCTGGAGTTGGGCGCTGTCGATTACATTGCCAAGCCGTTCGATCCCGCCGAATTGCGGGCGCGGGTGAAGGTTTCGCTTCGAACGAAATTATTAACTGATCTGCTTACAACCCGGGCGATGGTGGATGCGGTGACCGGGTTGTGGAATCGCGACTATTTCGACGCGCGTCTGACGGCCGAAACCGCCATCGCCGCCGACGAACAGCACGATCTTGCCTGCATCCTGATTGACATCGACCGATTCCGAAATGTTAACGTGGAATACGGGCACGCGTTCGGAAACGAGATCCTGCGCGATGTGGCCCAGTTGCTGCTCGAGACCCTTGCGCCGCAGGATGTGATCAGCCGGTATTGCGGCGGCCAATTCGCGGTGATCTGCCCGACCACCTCCGGTGAAGAGGCTCATGCCACCGCCGATCGCGTTCGCGAGGCGATCGAGCATCACACCTGGACGCGCGGCGCCATGCCGGTCCACGTCACATGCAGCGCGGGCGTAAGCGATCTTCACGGCGCGCCTGCCAGCACCAACCTGATCGAGCTTTCGCAGGCCGCGCTGTCGCGGGCCAAGGCCGCCGGCCGAAATCGCGTTGAAGCGGCCGCGTGAAATATCACGGCTGTCGGCCGGCTCGATTACGTGAATTCGACAACCCGGCTGGGTGTGGCCGGCTTTTTTGGTACGGTCGTTCGTGACACGGGCGTCCCGCCCAATGCCGTCAACTTAAGGACGATCATATTTTTGCCTCATAGGCCGGTCTACAAGCCTCTGCTCGGGATTGAGTTAACTGAGGGTATCGATGCCTGGCGTTCTTCGTTCTTCGCGGCTGCG
>DASRRM010000124.1:0-20099 GCA_035695715.1 Tepidisphaeraceae bacterium | reverse complement strand
CCCACCTGCAACCCGTGCAATCGGCCCACCGGCGCGGGATATGTGGATGCCCCCAAGCGCAACATCAGCAGATTCGACACCGGCGGGGTGAATGCCAGCCCGTCGTAAATCACGCCCAGACTGTTAAACGCGCGGTCGGCGGTGTGCGGAAGATTTCCGCCGAAGGTGGCTTCGGTATTTTGGCGGTCGGTGTCGCCGGACGCGAAAACCGCCTGCACGCTGAAGCGCGTTTTGCGGGAATCGTTCAGTAGATAATCAACCCGGCCATTGGCGGCCCACGCCTCGATGCGATCGTCGGATTGGTTGGTCGGCTTTCCCGTCAGCGCGTCGAGGCTGTCGGACAGGCCATGCCCGCCTTCGTAGCAAACCTCGGCGGCGTAGGTGAAGTTATCGCTCAGCGCGCCGTTGGAGCCGGTGCCGACGTAATAACTATCGTAATTGTAATCCGTGGTGACAAGATGAGTCACGGGTGATTGAGCGCGGTTGTAATCGCGCTGCAACAGGAAATAGGCATAGGGATTCTGCCGGCCCACCGGCACCGTGAGCTTCGCGCCGTAATAACCGCGCCGCGTGTTGTCATCGAAATCGGGCCGACTGGTGTCGAAGTCGATCGTCTGCGGCACCGTCACCGCCGCCAGAAGGTCAATCACCACTGGGCCGCTGTATTGGGCGGCGATTCCGTCGACATATTGGTCGAGGGTCAGGCCGTTGCCCCAGTCGACGAACTGCCGCCCGGCTTTAAGCGATAAATCGTAGGAAACGGTCTGCCCGCGAGAGGCGGCGAAATGCTGAAGGTCGAAGCGATACCAACCTTCCTCGACGTATCCTTCGAGATGGTCCGGCTCATGGTTGTAGGCGTCGCCGGCGTTGTAATTGTCGTATTCGGTGCGGCCGCGGAAATAGAATTCGTGAACATCGTCGAGATTCACCCGGCCATAGCCGACCAGTTGATATTGCCGCAGGCCATGATTGTCGTGGGCGGCATCGTCGACGCTGAGGTAGCCGAGAGTGAGATATCCGCCGTAGTCGATGAGCGCGCGCTGCCCGGGCGGAAGCTCGGCGTCAAAGCGCACCTGCGTCTCGCGCTGAAGTTCCTGCACGGTGCGCTCGAAGCGGTCAGTGTTTTCATCGGCGCGGGCAGTCGTGCCTGCGCTGCTGACAAGTAGAACGCACAGCAGTGCAAAGAAAAACCGCGGCCACTTTAACGACATCTCCGCAAATCTTGTTGTCGCAAGACCATTTTTAACCACGGAGGCATGGAGGCACGGAGGCGCACTCGACATTCCACGCTCGCGTGCAAATGGCTTAAGTGAAGAAAGAAAAAAAGAAAAGATTGGTGTGCGAGGGCGCACGTCAGTCGAACCACACCTCCGTGATTCCGTGCCTCCGTGGTTATTCCTCTTTTCTTTTGGTTGCGCCGATCGTCCGCGCTCAATCACCCGTTCGGCTTGCGGATCGCGTTTTTCTGGTGGCGCTCTGTTCATGCGAACCATCCCTGGCAAATCATCTTAAGTGCGCTCATCGGCTGGCCGAATTGAATCGATAGCCGGCCGCTTTGTCACGCGGCGGTTACTCCCATGCGGGAGCTTTTGCTATTGAAACATATTTTGACACCAATTCAACGGCGACGCCTCTGGATCTGCTTTCGGATCGTGTTGCTTGCCTACGTCGCGGTTGTCGCCCAAACCGCCGGGTATCTCACGCGCATCGAACATGTGCTGCAAAATCAGCGCGCCGCCTGGTGCCAGTATTTCATGCCCGCGCCGTCGCCGGTGGTCGTTCATCTGGACATCGATGAGAATGCCATCTCGCAAATCGGGCGCTGGCCGTGGCACCGCGATGTGACGGCTGAGGTTCTGGATGAGGTTCGCCTGGCCGGCCCGCGGGTGCTGGCGATGGATATTCTCTTCGCCGAGCCGGAGGAACTGGCGTATGACAAATCGGGGCATGAGATCGACCGCGACAAAATCCTGACCAAATCGGTGCGGCGGTTTGATCGCGTGCTCACTCCTGTTTCCTTCACGTTCGAAACGCCCGTGCCCCGCGATATCATTTATCGGCGGATCACCCAATTCCTGACGCATGACATGGAGCTCAGCAGCGACGAATGCATCGACCGGCTGCGCGCCAAGGGAATCAATCCGCCCGATCTTCCCGACCACGCCAAGCAGGCATTCCTCATCGCCCGCGCCGAGGTGATCTACGACCGCATCTGCCAGGAATTGTGCCAGGGGCTGTCGGCCAAGGCGATCGAATCGGGTTCGACGGTAAATATTGACAACGCCCGCCAGGCGCTGAAGAAAAAGCTCTTTCCCCACGGCGGCGCACAGTTTACCGGCTCGGTGCTCGATCGGCTGTTTGACGAGGAATATGAACGCGTGGTTCGCGAGCGGGCGCTGGAGCGGTTTTCCATCGAGATGCCGCCGCGCGTCAATAATGTCTTGCCGGTGGAAAGCGAGATCACGCCGATCCTTTCCATCAGCAATGCCGCCAAATACAGCGCGTTTGTCGATTACCTTCCCGATCACGAGGATGGAACGGTTCGCCGGGTGCCGCTGCTGGCGAATTTTCACGGTCGGCTTGTGCCTCAAATGGGACTGGCGACGGCGTGCGCCTGGCTGGGCGTCGATATTCACGACCTGCGCCTCGGGCCGGATTCCATTACCATTCCCCGCGCCGTTGGCGGCGACATTGTCATCCCCACCCGCACGCTTCAGCACAGCAGCTTCGGGCCGGTTTCATATCTCATGGAAGTGCCGATGTTCGGCAAGCCGGGAAGCTGGCAGACCATGTATGATTTTCCCCGGCATCAAACGCCGGCGCAGCATATTTCGGTTTACGAGGTGTGGCGAATCATACAAACCAAACGGCGAATTGCCGCCAATGACGCGGTGGCCGATGGCGTGCTGGCGGCTGCGTTTCGGATGATGGATCACGACGAAAGCCGCTCCCGGCCCTACACGGCCGCCCCGCTCCAGGGCCAGCCAAAACGCCAGCTCATCGACAAGACCATCGGCGAACTTCACGATCTGATCGAAGGGACATCTTCAATTCCCGTTTCCGATCTGGGCCCGGCAATGGCGCTGGACCTGCACAATGAAAAGACAGCCGAGTCAAACCTCCACGAAATCTTGCAGCAAAACGCGGCACTGCAGCAGCAACTGCTCGACCTGCGCGCCGATCTGCGGAAAAAGCTGATGGACAAGGCCGTCTTCCTCGGCGGCACCGCCACCGGAAACGTCGACAAGATTCCCACCAGCCTCTTTCCACAATGCCCCGGCGTTGTCGTCCATGGCGCGATCGTCAACGCGATCCTCACCGGCAAAATGTACCGCGTTGCGCCGCCCTGGGTGACGGCTGTGCTTACCGCCGTCATTGCCCTGCTCACCGGCATTCTGGCATCGACGCTTTCGCCGGCAAAGGGGTTCATGGCAATGGTGATCCTGTCCGGCGGATACCTGGTCGTGAACGGCCTGCTGCTGTTCGATCACAACAGCGTCATTGTCGGCGCGGCAGGGCCGGCGTTTGGCGGGCTGTTCTCGTGGCTGCTTATCACGCTTTTCAACTTCATCTCCGAAGTCACTGAGCGCGCCCGCATTACCCGGCGATTCAGCAGCTATGTCGATCCCTCCCTGGTGAATTACGTCATCAAGCATCCCGAGCATTCGCGCTTCGGCGGCGAACGCCGGGAGATGACCATGGGCTTCACCGATCTGGCCGGGTTCACGACGCTGACCGAATCGCTCGGCCCGCGCACGGTGCCGCTGCTGTCGGAATACATGAATCTCATGATTCCCAAAATTCGCGAGCACAAGGGATACGTTTCGCGCTTGATGGGTGATGGCATCTACTTTTTTTATGGCGCGCCCGAGGAAGACCCGGATCACGCCCTGCATGCCGTGAGCACCGTACTGGCCATGCACGAGGCGATGGACACGATGAATGCCACCCTGCCCGAGCGCGGCTTTCCCATTCTCACGATGCGGGCCGGATTATGCAGCGGCAAAGTGATCGTCGGCGACGCCGGGTCGAACGAATTCCACGATTACACCGCCGTCGGCGATTCGGTGAACACCGCCGCCCGGCTGGAAACCGCCAACAAATTCTTCGGCACCAAGGCGCTGGTCGGCGCGCGGACGATCGAGCTTCTTAATGGCCAATTCCTCTTCCGCCCCATCGCCAACGTGCGCGTGGCCGGCAAAACGAAGGGCGTGATGGTCTACGAGCCTTTGAGCGCCCTGGAGCGCGCCAGCGATTTGCATCGCCGGCTGGCCGACTTGTCGGTCCAGGTGGTCAGCACATTTCAGTGCGGCAATTTCCAGGACTGCGTGACGGCAACGCAGGCATTGGATCACGAAATCGGGCCGAATAAATTCGCGGAGTTGTATCGCAAGCTGTCGGTGGATCACGAGAAAGCGCTGCCGGATGATTTTGACGGGCAGGTGGTCTTGACGGAGAAGTGAGTGGATAGCGGGTTCGGCTCCTTGTTGACAACTGTCAACGCGATCCTACACTATCAGGGATGGGAAGGCTGCGGCATCCGAACAAGGATATCGAAGCTGCCGTGCAATATGCCGAGCAGGCTGGGTGGCATGTCAAGATGTCAAAAGGCCATGCCTGGGGAAGGCTGTTTTGTGCAAGCGCGACGCGCTTCGGCTGCATTGTGAGTGTGTGGTCGACGCCTCGCTCGCCTCACAATCATGCCCGTCATATTCGCAAGCAGGTCGATTCTTGCCCGCACTAATCGTGAGTTGTTTTATGACAAAAGCAGCAAAGAAAATTCCGGCAGAACACGATTTTGCTCTGGTTATCGACGGTGTCGACGATTTATCCGAGACCGTGATGGATGCACTGTTTGAAGCCGGTTGCGATGACGCGACATTTACGATTCGCCATGGACGCCTGTATGGCGAATTCTCGCGGTCCGCCCGGTCACTCAAGGATGCGATTCTCAGCGCCATCAAGGATGTGCGTCAGGCCAATGTCGGTGCGGTGGTATTGCGCGTCGACAACTGTGAACTGGTGACCCAGGCCGAAATCGCCCGCCGGATCGGTCGAAGTCGGCAGATGATCCTTCAATACATTAACGGCAATCGCGGTCCGGGCGGATTTCCTGCCCCCGAATGTCATCTTGCAGAAGGTGCGCCGTTATGGGCATGGTGTGCCGTCAGCTCATGGCTGGCGAAGAACGACATCATTCGGCCCGAAGCAAAATGGGATGCCACGGTTGTCGCGGCCATCAACGCCACTCTGGACGTTCATCGCCAACACGCCGAGCATCCGGAATTGCTCGAGGAAATAGAACGTTGTGTCGCCGCCGGGGCGAAATAAAGCACATCCTGTCCCTCACACCGAAAACATATTGCCGCTCACGATCAAATTGTTTCCCGTATTCGGATCATTCACCACATTCGCCGGGTCCAATAGCGCCAGCAGGTTGTATGAGCCACTCGGCAACGTTGTCGGCAGCGTCAGCTTAATTTTGTAAACCTTGGTCGCGCCGGGTTTCAGGTTCAGCATTAGCGGAACCGTCGGCAGCGGGATGCCGCCGGCGAAAGTGCCGTCGGGAGATGCGAGGAATTCCACGGCTGATCGGGCCGTGGTCGGCACGTTTCCGTTGTTGGTCACATCGAAGGAAACCGTGGCGGGTTTTCCTGCCGTGAAAACGGGCGCGGTCAGGCCGCTGCCGGACAAATCGACGAAGGGATTGGCGATCACCACCGTCGATGTGCTGGCGGCGGTGTTGTTGAGGATGTCCAGGTCCTGCAATGAGCCGGGGTCGACGGTGGCCAGCAGATAATCCGTTGAACTTGTGGCCGGCGAAGGGAACGTGAACTTCAGGCGGAAGGTTTTCGCCTGGTTTTCCTTGAGCTTTAGCTTCTCGGGCATCGAGGCGAACGCGGAAATGCCGGCGGTGGAGTCGGCGTCGGGGGATGCGAACAGCTCAATGGTCACCACGCCGGTAACCGGCAAGTTGCCACCCTCGGTCACTTGCACGGAAACCGTGCTCTTGGCGCCGCCGACGACGGATGCGGGAAGCTTGGCAATCAATGCCGCGGCCAGATCGATGCCTTCGGTGATGATCTGGGCGGCGATGGTGTTGCCGTCGTTGTTGCCGACGTCGAGCAGTTCGCCGCCGCTGGTCATCGTGACGGTGCCTTGCGTGCTTTGCTTGAAGTCCTGGAATTCCTGCATCAGCATCGCTGTGTCATCGAGGGGAACGACCGCCGAGCCGTCGGCCATTGCCGGTTGCTGCGGCGGATTGGTCAATCCGCTGAGGCTGCTCGTTTCCGTCGATGAGGAAAGATTGATGATCGCCTGCCCGCTTCCGTTGAAGGTGACATCGGGCAGGCCGTTGGCTGTGTAATGCGCAAGCGCCAAATCGAGCGCCGTGGGATCGAGGCCGCTCAGGCTGGCGGCGGTTTTTCCCGAGGCGGTAATGCTGCCGTCGGCGGCGATCGATACATCGGTGATGGCGGCGGGCTGGTTGAAGGTGGTGGTGATCGCTCCGCCGTGGCCGAAGGTGCGATCGAGCTTTCCCGAAGCCGAGTAGCGCAGGAGCAGGAAATCGCTGGAAAGCGTGCCCGCCGCCGCCGAGCCGGTTGCGCTATAGCCGCCGACGACAAACTTGCCCTTGGGATCGATTTGCAAAGCCGATGCGCCATCGTTGTTATTTCGCACGCTGGTGACGGTAACGCCCTTGACGCCGAAGTGCTTGTCGAGCGTGCCATCGGGCAGGAATCGGGCTAGGGCAACCAGGCCGATGCCATTGGTCGGGTCGGTGGTTGAGCCGGCGACGACGATGTCGCCGTTGCCTTGCAGGGCGATGGCGTTGGCCGAGTCGTCGCCCCCGGCAATGTCGAATTCCACGTGCCCGCCGGTGCCGAAATTAGTGGCTGCCGTCCCGTCGGGGTTATACGCGGCGATGGCGAAATCCAGTCCCTTTCCGCCGGCGTCGGTGCTGCCGGCAACGAAGATTTCACCGCTGGCCGAGACCGCGATCGCGTGGGCGACATCGTTGGAAAGTGCTGGGGCCGTGGTGGAAAAGCTGCTCAGCACAAAGCCCGCTCCATTGCCGAATGTCGTGTCGAGATTGCCGTCAGGGGTGTACTCGGCGACGAAGAACTGCGACCCGGCGGCAACGCCATCGGTGATCGTCGTTGACGTGCCGGCAACAACGGTGTCGCCATCGGGCAAAAGGAACGAGGCAGCGGTGTTGGCGTTATCACCGATGGAGGTGTGGACGATCCCCCCGCTGAAACTGGTATCCACGCTTCCGTCGGCGTTATAGCGAGTGACAGCGACGACCTGGCTCCCGAAATCGCCATCGGTTCCGACGATCACCGCCTGCCCCTGGGCGTCGATATAGACGTCGCTGGTGAAATCCATCCCGACATTATGCGAGGCCACCCCGCCGATGCCGAAGGTTGGATCGAGCACGCCAATCTTCTTCACCACGGCCCCGGTGACGATATTTTCAGTAATCATGGCAGGGGCAGGCGGCGCATAATTCGGGTCGCCGGGGTAGGTGGCGCTGACCAGATCAACGCCGACCGGCAGCGTCGTGGTGAGCGTTGCCACGCCTCCCGCGGTCAAGTCGGCAGTGCCAATCGCCATGCCATTGTCGAAGAACGAAATGGACCCGGTGGCGGCGGGCGTGTCGCCGGTCGTGGTGCCGAGCGTGGCGGTAAGCGTGACCGGCGTTGCATCGGTCGTGCTGGTGGCGGAACTTTGCAGCGAAAGCGTGGTCGGCGAGAGCAGGCTGCCCATGGTCGTCTGCAACGATAGCGACGTGGCGTTGTTGGACGGCGTGAATACGACGCCGGGCGGGGTAAGGCCGTTAATCGTCCCGAAAGCGCCCGCACTCGAACCATAGACTGCCACAGTGTAATTGGACCCTTGCAACGGCACATACCCGCTGAGCAGATTGATATTCAGCGTACCGCCCAGGGTGGCTTGTTGAGTGACTTCGAAAATGCCCGCCCCGCTGGAACTGATGCCAATATTCACGACGTTGTTGGATGACAACGTATAGTCGCCCTCAATGTTGAGGGTGTCGCCGTTGGAAGCTGCGAGCGTTCCATTATCAACAAACTGGCCGCTGTTGAGCGCGTTGGTGATGCTGATGACGCCATTTATTCCGTCGGCGCTAATGGTTCCATCGTTGATGATCTCATCACCCATGCTGCCAGTGAAAAGCGTGCAGTCGGTCCCGTCGATGGTGATGCCGGCGTCGATGGTGAGCTCGGCGAAGCCGTCAATTTCCGAAACCAGAATGCTTCCGGATGACGCGCCAAAGGTGATGGTCCCCGTGCCGGCCAGGTCTTGCGTCCCGTAAAAATCGATCGAGGCAGTTGCGCCCGGCGCAATGGAGGTACCCGAGAGCGTCAGCCCGTTGTACACGTTTAGAGTCGAACCGGCGTCCATTGTCAGCGGCGAGCCGGCGCCGAGTGTGACGCCGTTAAGTTCACCCGCCGCATCCAGTGGAATAATCAGCGCCGCCCCGCCGGTGGCGTCGAGCGTTCCGCCGTCTATCTCGCCATTGTCGAGATTGAAGCTGCCAGTGGCGGCGGAAATGGTGTAGTTGTTTGAATTATCGACGTCCCCGGTGATGTTGACAGTCCCGCCGGTGTTGTTGAGCGTGCCGACGTTGACGAACAGGAAGTTGCCGCCCAGGTCGAGCGTCGCTCCGCTGGAGACGGCGAGTGTGGCGGTGTTATCCCACGAGCCGTTAAGCGTCAGCGTGCCGGCCGTTGCCTCGGCGAGACCGGAATTGACCAGGGTGCCGCCGGTTGAGTTATTGATGGTGATGCCCGCGCCCGGTTGGTCGGCGTTGATGGTTGCGCTGGTGATGATGTTGCAGTCGCTTTGGTCGCAGGCGATGACGCCGGCGCCGTCGATGGTGATCCCGCTGTTGATGGTCAGGTCTCCGCCGGTTCCGTTGGCGATGGAATCCTCGGTGAATATTCCGCCGGAGGCCAGGTCCGACGCGAAATGAATATTTCCAGTGCCGCCGATCGTCTGGATGCCCGGGAGAACGAGTTGCGTCGCCGCCCCTCCGCCCAGGGTAAGCGTGGCGCTGTTGATGGTGATTCCCGCCGCGACGGTCAGCGAGCCGCCTTCGATGTTCAGCGCGCTGCCCAGGGTCAGGCTGTTGACCGATTCGGATTCGGCGCTGGCAATGGTCACGGTAACGCCCGGCTGGTTGATGGTGACATCATCCCCCGGCCCGGGAACCATCGCCGTGCTCCAATTGCCGGGCACGTTAAAATCGCCGCTGCTGCTGCCAATCCAACTGACGGCGCTCAGGAGCGTCCGCGGCTCCAGCGGTTCAATCGCGTGGCGCAGGAGCGCGTTCTTCGGCGATGATGTCGAGCGGCGGCGTCGTTTTCCGAAAAGCTTTGGGGTACTCATGAGTGGCGCGTATAATCCACTTCGCCGTTAAGAATGGCAATGAAGAAATTTCCCGGTTGATTATAAGGCGTTGCCGATGAATCGGACGCCGGGCGATCCTTGCTTCTGCGAGCCAACCGTTTCCAATGCTCATCAGCAAGCGGAATCTTCGGACCATTTTTTACACGGTGGTGTTAACATCCGTCGCGTTGATCGCCGAATATCACGGCGTTTTCGCCCGCATGGAGAATTATTTTTACGATCTCCGCGCTCAGCTTTGCCAGCGCCACATCCCGCCGCCCACCGATCGGCTGGTTCATCTGGATATTGACGACGCGGCGGTAGAGGCAGTCGGGCGCTGGCCGTGGGATCGCGATGACATGGCGGAAATGGTGGAGGAAATCCGCCTCGCCGGGGCGAAGGTGCTGGTCTTGGACGTCCTATATGCCGAGCCAACGAGCCTAACTTATGACGCGCGTGGGAACAAACATGATCCGGATGCGTCCCTTGCGGAGGAAATCCGAAAATTCGACGGCGTGATTCTACCCGCCTCGATTATGCCCGGTCCCGCCGTTGCCTCGACGCCGCTTTATGCGCAGATCGCCGCCGAAATGCAGGCCGGCGTTCATGATGCCGACGCCATCAAGCGCAAGATTATCCCCAGTGCTGACCCAACGATCATCGGCCCCGCCGAGCGGGATTTTGACCGTGCCTATGAGCGCGTCAGCCGCGATCGGGCATTTTCGCGTATTACAATTTCGCCGCCCGCGGGAATGCCGCCGGTGCTATCCGCGTCCGATGCCCTCGTGCCGCTGGCGGATTTCAGCAATGCGGCCAAGCAGGGCGCGTTTTTGGATTATCTGCCGGATCACTCAGACGGCGTTGTCCGCCAAGCGCCGCTGGTTTGCGAATATCACGGCCGGCTGATTCCGCAGTTGGGTCTTGCCGCCGCATGCGCCATGCTCGATGTCGATCCCGCCCGCCTGCGGTATTCACACGACACAATCATCATTCCCCAGCCCGGCGGGGATGACATTCGCATTCCGGTAACGTCGCGAATGGTTCGGGGCCTGGGTGAAGTCGGCATGTTAATGGAAGTTCCCATGTTCGGTCAGAAAGAAGATTGGGAAACCATGTATGATGTTCCCAATCACAAAGTAATCGCCCGGCATCTGTCGATGCAAAGCGTTTGGGCCGCGTGTCAGACCCGCCGAAGGCTCGCGTCCAACAACGCGGCGGCTGACGATCTGCTTTCGCAGGCCTTGTTTAAGCTTGACGGTAATTCTGGGCGCGCAGCCGAATATACCGCTCATCCGCTTCGGGGAGCCGAGCAGGAGGCGCTGATCGACAAGACCATCGACGAGTTGCATGATCTGATCGATGCCATGTCGAACGCCAGCGTTGATCCTTCCGAGCGGCAGACGCTGGAAACCTTTAAGCGATGTGAAACCCAACTGCGCGCCGTCAAGCAGGCAAATGTCGGCCTCAATCGCGAGCTTGTCAGGGAGCGTAATGAATTGGCTGCACGCCTTGGTGGCCGGGCGGTTTTCGTTGGTGGCACGGCAACCGGAATTGCCGACATCGTGCCCACCGCACTTCACACGCGCTGCCCCGGCGTTGTCATCCACGGCGCGGTTTTCAACGCCATCATGACCCGCAAACTATGGCGCGTCGCGCCGCGATATATCACCATCATGATTATGATTCTGTTCGCAATTATCGCGGGCGTCATGGTCATTCGTCTCTCGCCAATAAGGGCAACGGTCGGCATGATCGTGTTGTCGATAGGGTACGTTGCAATGAATGGGTATGTGCTCTTCGACGCGTATAATCTGATCGTCGGTGTAACCGGGCCGCTATTGGTTGCTCTGTTGGTATGGCTGGTGATGATTACCCAACTGATGGCGCAAAATGCAAGACCGGCGCGAGCAGGCGGGTAGCGCCTGAGTTCTTGTCCCAGGCCATTGATTTCACCAGGCACCGGGACGCAGCAAGGCAGACGCATTCATGATTCCCATCCGCCGTCGCAGACAGGTTTGGACCCTGGTTCGCATTGTGCTGCTGACGGCGCTGGCGTTGGTGCTTGAAAAGGCGGGAACACTGACGCTCATCGAAAATGATCTGGACGATCTGCGGATTCACTATTGCCAATATCATGTTCCCAAGCCAACCGACCAGCTTGTCCACCTGGACATCGACGAAACCGCGCTTGACCAGATCGGTCGCTGGCCTTGGGACCGCGATGAACTGGCAGCGATTCTTGAAGAGGTGCGCCTGGCGGGCCCGAAAGTCGTGGCGCTGGATATTATTCTTCCCGACGCCAGCAAACCCAAATACGACGAGCACGGGAAGAAAACCGATCCAGATGCCGTGCTGGCCGAGGAAATTAAGAAGCTCAATTGTGTTTTGCTTCCTTCCTCGTTGATGTTTGAGACGAACATATTGCCCGATCCGATCGATGCGAAGCTAACCGCGATTCTTGCAGCCGACCCGGAACTTAGTGCCGAGCAGTGCCGCGATAAGCTTGCCAGCGCGGGCGTGGCGGCGGCGTCCATGCGCGACGTCGAGCGCCGATTTGTGATCGTTCGTCCCGAGGCCATGTACAACCGCATCGAACGGGAAATGAAATCCGGTCATACTTCCAAGGCCGACCTTCAGAAGATTCTTCTGCCGCACTACGACCCGATTTCCGCCCGTGCCGTCGACCACCTTTTCGATGAGCAATTTGAGCGCGCGACGCGCGATCGGCTTTTCGAGCGATTCGCGATGTTGCCGCGCGGCAAGCTGCCCCCCATTCTCTCGGCCGACGATGCCCTCACGCCGCTGGCGGAACTGAGCGAAGCGGCGCGGTACGGCGCATTTGTCGATTATCTGCCGGACCATCTCGGCGGAATCGTGCGCGTCGTGCCGCTGCTGGCCGCGTTTCGGGGGCACGTGGTGCCGCACATGGGACTGGCCCTCGCCTGCGCGATGATGGATGTGGACCTCAACGACTTACGGGTTTCGGGCAATTCAGTCATCATTCCGCGAAAAGGTCAAAGCGACGTCGTCATCCCCGTCCGCTCCCGCGAGACAACCGACTTCGGCGAAATCGGAATGTTTATGAGCATTCCGATGTTCGGCAAAAAGGACGGCTGGGAAACGATGTATGATTTCCCCCGTTTTAAAGAGAGGGCGCAGCACGTATCGATGTATGAGCCTTGGCGTATCCTTCAAATCGCACAGCGCATCAAGTCCAACCAAGAAATCGCCAACAAATTCCTCATCGAAGCTTTCCCACTATTAGATGATGACGAAAAACGCAAAGATGCCTACACGGCTGCGCCGCTTGAGGGGGCCAAACAGCGGCAACTGATCATCGATACCCTCAGCACCATGCATGATTATATTGCCGGCTTCGATTCGGTTCCTGGAATCGGCGATCAACTGAAAAAAAAGGTCGACAACCTCCGAAGCCTTTATTCCAAATTGAATGAGGTAAAGATTCAAAATGATGCGATGGAACTCCAGGTTCAATCGTTACGGGAAAGGCTGCGCGAGCAATTGGGCAACCGCGCCGTCCTGATCGGCAGCATCGCCACCGGCGACGTCGACGTCGTTCCCACAACGCTTGATGAGCACTGCCCCGGCGTCGTGGTTCACGGCGCGATCTTCAACGGCATCATGACCCGGTTCATGTGGCGCACCGTGCCTCATTACGTCAACTATCTCATCATTCTCGGCTTCGGACTAATCACCGGCCTCCTCGTCGCAAAGCTTCCGCCGCTGCGTGCCTTCATTGCCGTGGTTGGGATGTGCGTCTGCTTCCTTGCCTTCAACGGCTTTTATCTTTTCGACCGTCACGACCTCATCGTCGGCATGACCGGTCCTCTCCTCGCTGCCATCCTCGTCTGGTCGGGAATCACCGTTCCCAACTTCATCACCGAAATCAAGGAGCGAAACCGCATCACCCGCCGGTTCAGCAACTACGTCGATCCTTCCCTGGTCAATTACGTCATCGAGCATCCCGAGCAGGCACACTTCGACGGTGAGTCCCGCGAAATGACCATGGGCTTCACCGACTTGAAGAATTTCACCACCCTTACCGAATCGCTCGGCCCGCGCACCATCCTCCTCCTCAATGAATACATTGGCAGGATGGTCCCCATCATTCGCAATAACCAGGGTTACGTTTCCCGCCTGATGGGTGACGGCATTTATTTCTTCTTCAACGCGCCGGGGCGCGATGATTTTCACGCCGCCCATGCAGTTGCCACGGCGTTGCAGATGCATGCGGCGGTGGACGAGATGAACCTGACGCTGCCGGGCCGGAATTATCCAACATTGAGCCTGCGCGCGGGGATTTGCACGGGAACGGTCATCGTCGGCGATGCCGGGGCGCGCGAGCTTTTCAGCGATTACACCGCCATGGGCGATGCGGTGAACACCGCGGCCCGCCTGGAAACCGCCAACAAGAATTTTTCCACGCGCACGCTCATCATTGAGCGCACGGTCGAGCTGCTCGAAGGGCAATATCTCTGCCGGCCGATTGCCAACGTGCGCGTGGCGGGGAAGACGCGGGGCGTAATGGTGTATGAGCCGCTCTGTCGAACCGAAGACGCGACGGCGGAGCAAAAGAAGCTGGCCGAGATGACGGCGGATGTGGTGAAGCGATTTCACGGCGCTGATTTCCGCGCGTGCATCGAGGCCGCCCGGCGCCTGGAAGAGGCGTTTGGCGAAAGTAAGTTTTCGTCGCTATACCGACGGCTTTCGGAAGAACATCTGATATCGATTCCGGAGGATTTCTGCGGGCTGGTGATCCTGACGGAGAAATAGGACTCGTTCTGCAACCCAGGACACCGGCGGCTCGCGCCAGACGCCCGTGCCACGCATGCCACGTCGACGCCTAACGCCTTCTCTTATGCCGCCGGTTCAACGGAATCTTGCTCCCAATCGTCCGCGGCGGAAGCACTTTTGGCGCTTCTTCGCTCGCGCCGCCGCCATCGCCTGACTCGCTCGTCGACCCCGAGGGGTTGTACGCGCGCTCGAAGCGATTCACCACCGGCTTGGCGGGCTCGCCGTCGCCGAAGACGGGCTTGGCGTCGGTCCAATCCGCCGGGGGCGGGCTGGGCGTCCAGCCTTCCAGCGTGGCGACGGGAATCACCATGTTGATCAGCCCTTCCACCTTGGTCAATTCGCCGCCCTGATCCTTGGCGACGAATGTGAACGCCTTGCCCGCCGCCCCCATGCGCGCCGTGCGGCCGATCCGATGCACATACGCCTCGGGGTCCTCGGGAATATCGAAATTGATGATGTGCGTGATGTCGGCGACGTCGATCCCCCGGCTGGCCAGGTCGGTTGCCACCAGCACGTCAAACTTCCCGCCGCGAAAATTCTTCATCACCCGGTCGCGCTTCGTCTGCGCCAAGTTGCCGTGAATCTCCCGGCATTCGATCCCGTCGGCATGCAGCCGCTTGGCGATCTTCTCCGCCCCGCGCTTGGTCCGGCAAAACACAATCGCCAACTCCGGATTTTCCGCCTCCAATAGCTTCCGCAGCAGCCGGTATTTATCCCACGGCTGAACCGAGAAATAATACTGCAGCACGTTTTCAACCGTCGGCTTGTCATCCGCGCCGGGCGCGATCAGCTTCTCCACCGGCTCGCGCATGTATTGGCGGCTGAGCTTCTCGATCTCCGGCGATATCGTCGCCGACACAAAAATCGTCTGATGCCCCTCGGCCCGTTCCTCCGCCGTCAAATTCGCATGCGGATCGCCGCCGGATGGATGTGCCGTATCGCGATGCTCATCGTAAGCTTCTTCAAATTCTCCCTGCGGCCCGCCTGCGGCACGCTCGTTATCATGAAGCTGCTTGCGCACGCGCTGGATGCGCGAGAGGATGTTGCGGATGTCGTCGCGAAAGCCGATGTCGAGCATGCGGTCGACTTCATCGAGCACCACGAAGCGGATGTTGTTGAAGCGGATGATGCCGCGATCCAGCAGATCGATCACCCGGCCCGGCGTGCCGACCAGAATCTCCGGGTGCTTGTTCAGATACTTCATCTGGGCGGCGATCTTCTGCCCGCCATAAACCGCCACGCTGCGGATGGGCGTGTATTGCCCGAGGCGATGCAGTTCCGACTCCACCTGCACCGCCAGCTCGCGGGTTGGCTCGAGGATGATCGCCTGCGTGGCGACGCCCTTGTGGCACTGCGCCAGCAGGGGGATGCCGAAGGCGGCGGTTTTGCCGGTGCCGGTGCGCGCCTGCCCGAGCAGGTCGACGCCGGTGAGCGCGCGGGGGATGAGCATCTCCTGAATTTCCGAGGGCTTGGTGAATTTCAGCTCGGCCAACGCGCGAAGAATGGAGGTGCGAACGCCCAGGGCGGCAAACGCCTCGGGGATCGGCGGGTGTTCTGTCTTGTCGCTCAATGCAGGGTTCCTTCAAGGTTGCGTCTCAACGCCGGCGATAAAAATCCCGCCGCGACATGAGGCAAGGGGGGAATTCTACGGGGAACAGGCTGGAGGCTCAAGGATGTGGCGAAGTGGCGATTGCGCGAGGGCATCGCGGTCATTCTCGGCACGTCCGTTCGTGACACGGGCATCCCGCCCGTGCTTGGTGCTTTTAGGCAGAAAGCATCAGGCACGGCCGAGACGGCCGTGTCACGACCGGGCGAAAAACTGCCACACCCTTCGGCGTTCGCCGCAGCAAGTTGGCCACGGGTGCCGCGGCTTGTGTGATGGCGCAATGCCCCCGTTGACCACGACCCATCAATCAGCGACGATTTACTGTCCCGACACCCCGCATCCATCAAACGGAGATTGCCTTATTTATGCGATGCCTTCCAGCCTTAATCGTCGTAGCTCTCATCGCCGCTGCCGCTCCCTTCGCCTCCGCCGCCGTTCGGCTGGCATCGCCGTTCGCCAGTCACATGGTATTGCAGCGCGACAAATCGTTGCCCGTCTGGGGCACGGCCGACGCTGAAGCGGAGGTGACAATCACCCTTGGCGCTCGCCACGCCACCGTCAAAGCCGACAAGGCAGGTCATTGGTCGGCGACGCTCGACCCGCTCCCGGCGGGCGGGCCGCTGGTATTGACCGCCACGGCCAACGGTTCCACCGCCACTCTCGACGATGTGCTGATCGGCGATGTGTTCCTTTGCTCCGGGCAATCGAACATGCAGTATGGCCTGGGCGAGACGGCCGACTTCGCCGCCGTTGTCGCCACGCAACTGCCCAAACTTCGCCTCGGAAAGGTCGCCCTGCGCGGCGCGGGCGAGCCGGCGGATAGTTGCGATGTGCACTGGCAAGCCGCTTCCCCGGCGGCGGCAAAAGATTTCTCGGCCGTCGCCTACCTCATGGCCCACGAGCTTTACCGGCAAGATCCCAAGCTCGCCGACGTCCCACTTGGCATGCTCGAAGACTGCGTCGGCGGCACCGTCATCGAATCATGGATGCCCAAGGCGGCCCTGGCGCAGTTCGACAAAAAGACGCTGGCCATGAGCATGTTCGGCATCGGCCCGTCAGCGCTCTACAACGGGATGATCGCGCCGCTAGGGCGGTTTCCGCTGGCCGGGATTGTGTGGTATCAGGGCGAGGGCAACGCCGGGGAACCGGCACGCTATGCCCAATATCTCCCGCTGCTGATCAGTTCCTGGCGCGAGCAACTGGCCCAAAGCGAGTTGCCGTTTCTGATTGTTCAACTTCCGGACTTTGCCCCGGACTGGGGCGGCGTCTACTGGCAATGGATTCGTGAAAGCCAGGCCAGCGCCGCCGCTGCCGCGCCGCACGCCGCCTATGTCGTCACCATCAACACCAATGATGGATGGGATTTGCACCCGCAAGGCAAGCACGAAATCGCCCGCCGGCTTGCGATGCTGGCCCGCGAGGTCGTCTACCATGAGCCAATTCCCGGACGAAGCCCGGCATTCAAATCTGCAACCGTTGACGGCCACACCCTGCGCGCCAAATTCGACACCGACGGCAGCACGCTCACCAGCGGCGCCGGCCCCGTCGACGGCTTTGCCCTGGCCGGGCAAGACGGCATCTACCACGCCGCCGCCGCCATCATCGAAGGCCCCGACATTGTCGCCGTCAGCTCGCCCGCCGTTCCCGAGCCCAAGACCGTCCGTTATGCCTGGGCAGGCGTGCCGCGTTCCACGCTGTGCAGCGCCGCCGGGCTGCCCGCCGCCCCGTTTCGCACCGATGATCAGCCCGTCGAAAAGGGCCACGGCCAGATTCAGCAATCGCCAACGGGTTACGTCTTCAAGAGTCGCCGCTACCATCTAACCATAGATGGCAACGGCCGCGCGACCAGTCTGGTGGTCGGCTACAAACAACTGCTCAGCAACGCCGACGCCCCCTGGGGCGGCACCAGCCTTGCCGCCGCCGGGGGCGCCCGCTCCCTGTCCCACATCGCCGCCGAAAGCGCCGACGCCATCCACTGCCAGGGCGGCGACGTATCAGCCGACCTTCAATTCGCCGAAAACGCCATCCATTGGTCCATCACCAATCACAGCGGCAAGGACGCCGTGCGATTTACGGTTGCACTCTCGCCACAGGTCCAAGTCAGCGACGGCCCGGTTAAGGGGACAATTATCGTCCGCCGCAAGGATGCCGCCGTCACATTCGCCAACATTGACCGCGTCACGACCTTCAACGACCCCGCCGCCGATGTTGGGGGAAAGGTGTTGGAGGTAATGATTCCCGCAGGTCAGACGCGCACGATCGACATCAATGTGACGCGGTGAATATTTCCAAAACAACGCGCTATTTTCTTCGACTATGGCGGAAAAGTGAAATGGCAACATAATGCAACACGAACAAGCCGGTCCCGACAGAGGCGATCCAGATCGCAAATAACGGAAAGTGAACGAAGTACGAAATTCCTGCGACAATCCACCCAAGTGCCATGATTTGGAAATAGAATACTGTAGTAGAGCGACCGTTCATCGTGATGCCATATTTTCGCGATTTGGACTTTCTGGAAATGGAAGCCAGCATTCATTTTAGTTCCCAGCGCTCGACGATTCCGTCATAGCTGGCCGAGATCAGGGTCTTGCCGTCGGTGCAAAAATGCAGGAAGCAGATTCCTTTGTTATGGCGGCCGGTCAATTTGGCGATGGATTGGTGGGAGCCAACGTCCCATATCCGGATCGATCGGTCCGGGCTGCCTGAGGCCAGAAACTTTCCGTCCGGTGAGAAGGCAAGGGAATAGATCGCGTCGGTATGGCCCTTCAGCGTCGCGAGCAGGGTCGGTGGCGCTGTGTTCCAAAGCTGGATGTTATTGTCGAAGCCGCCCAATGCGAGCAATCCGTCCCGGCTCCGCGCGACGCAGGGGATTGACGATATGCCGTTGTTGCCGCCGAACTCGAGGCGGACTTCGCCGGTGCCGCTGTCCCAAATTTTGAGGGTGCCTCCGCTGGAGATGATGCTTTGCCCATCCGGCGTGAATTGGACCGATTCGTCATCGTAATCGGCCGGGAAGCTCCGCAGTACCTTCTGCGCAGCCACGTCCCAGATGCGAAGCATATGACTACTTCCCGATATCAGCATACTGCCGTCATCCGAAAAGGCGATGCTTCGAACGCCGCTTGTATTGTCTTTTAGAATTCCATCGAGCCGATGGCTGGCGACGTCCCAGAGGCGGATTGTTCCATCATCGCTGCCCGAGGCCAGTGTGGTTTCGGCGCTGTTGAAGGCGATGCAGGAGACGAAACCCCGATGACCGCGAAGGACATCCGCCGACTTTCCGGTGGTGACGTCCATCAGGTGCGCGTTGTTGTCATCGCCGCCATAAGCCAGAATCTTGCCGTCATGGGTGCAGACGACGCAGACAACGAGTCCTTTCATTTTCTCGGGCGGCACCGGAGGCGGGTCGTCGACGAGCGTCCAAATCGCCGGGGCGCTGCGCTTCGCCACGATCCGCCAATCCACAACACATGTGCCTGCCAGGATAAGAATAAGGAGCGCCGCAATCGCCCCGCGCGGCGTTCGCGCCCGGCGCAGGCTTTCCTGCAGAATCCGGCGCCCGCCCGCCGACGCCCTGTCCGCCGGGCCATCTTGAACCTTAGTCGCCCGTGCCGGCAATCTGGCGCGGATCAGGCTCAGAAGTCCGGCGATGGGCATCAATGACGCGACCAGTGCCAGAAACCAGATTGGAATCAGCGCGTGAAACGAGTGGTAGTCGGACACGTAGGGATCGTGGACGAAGACAAAGCCGGCGAAGCGGAAGCCCCGATCGTGACCGAGCAAATCGCCCGAACCACTCCACTGCGGTGTGGATTTTTGATACCAGCCGGGCCGTGAATTCATCGGCGCTTCGTCAACAACGTAATGGATGCGGCCCGAAAGCGTATACGCCTCGATCTGTGAACCGTCGGCATAGGCGAAGCCGATATCGTCCGAAGTCGTGAAACTGCGAATCCAAATCCAGAGGACGCCGATCAACAGCACAGCGGAGATGACGGTGATGATTCGCCGCATTGGTTATCCTCGCCTTAGCAATCGCTGAAGACTGATATTTCAACTGCCTACCCAGTTTTCCACATCCTTAAAGATGAACTCCCCCTCGATTTCGACCTTTGTCGGCGGCTTGCTGCCGTCGTAGTGGATGACGTCCTGGGTCGTAGCCGTCCAATGCAGGAGAAAGCGATTCACATCGCGCGATACGACCTTGATCCGGTTGTCGCAAAGGGGCTCATGTTCGCAGTAGTACAAGAGCGACCGGCAC
>DASRRM010000123.1:0-10234 GCA_035695715.1 Tepidisphaeraceae bacterium | reverse complement strand
GCCGAGAAGATTGAAAAAACCGCCCTGGTTGAGCTTGGCAGCCGGCTCGCCCCGGTCGACATGTCTCCGATCAAGGTCGTCAGGCGGCTCGCCCGAGACGATCAAATCGAGGTCGCGGCGCCGGTTTTGATCGGCTCAAGGCGGCTGAGCACCGCCGATCTTGTCGAGATCGTGAAGACGAAGAGCCAGGACCATCTGCTGGCCATTTCCGAGCGCACAACGCTCGAACCGACGCTTACGGACGCGTTGCTTGTTCGCGGCAATCAACAGGTGGTGTCGACGCTCGCCAAGAATGCCGGAGCACAGTTCTCCGACATGGGGTTCACGAGGCTGGTTGAGAGAGCTGACGGCGATGACAGTCTCGGCGAACTGGTCGGTCTGCGCAGGGATCTGCCGGGCAATTTGCTGCAGGAACTGCTGCGGCGTGCGACCGAGGCGGTGAAGCAGAATATCCTGTCGTTGGTCCCGCCGGAGCGGCGTCAGGAAGTCGAGCGCATGATCACAAAGATCAGCCAAAAGATCGGCCGCAACAGCCAGGACGATTATGGCGAGGCCGAACGCTTTGTTGCTGCGCTCGCCGCAGCGGGAGAGCTGGACGAAGCGGCTCTGCTGACGTTTGTGCGAAAGCGGCAGAAGGTGGAATTGGCCGCGGCGATCGCCCGCCTGAGTTCGAGCCCGACCGGCGTCGTCGTCCAGTTGTTGAGCGGGCATCGGAATGACGCGATCCTGCTGCCGTGCAAGGCGGCGCAGCTCAGCTGGCCGACCGTCGAGTTCATTTTGTACGATAAACTGGCCGGGCAGCGCGCGATCGACGAGATCATCGCACTCGCGCGCAAGGACTATGCAAAACTGACGGTGCCGACCGCGCAACGGACACTCCGTTTCATGAATGTCCATGAAGCCGTGAAGTAACCGGCCGCGACGCGCGGTCCCTAGGCCGTGAGCCCATATCTGCTCGGCTGACGCTGCACCAGAGTCCGCTATGCCCCGATAGCGACAAAATTCCGCATCGCAATGAAATGACGCGATGGGCCAACAGACATGGTCGGGGGTGTCGTTTCAGCGCAACGCTTTCACCACGTGTAGCGCAGCGTGCCTGAGCCGGCGTAGATTTGGGCGGATGAGGCGAACTCGCCATCGAACTTGCCGAGCAGCGTCCAGCGCGATGTGAGACGCATTTCGGCGCCGACCGAGGTCAGCGCAGAGTCGTGCGGAACCGGCGCGCCGTTGACCACGAAGCTCGTGCCAGGCAGTGCCTGGAACGAGGCATCGAGCGCCGGGTTGCTGACCCAGTCATGGGCCCAAGCAAGGCGCGCGCGCAGCTGCACCGGCATCACGCCCAAGGCGGTGAGCGCATCGAAGCGGGCGCCGAGCTCGCTGCGCGTATCGGTGGCGCTCATGGCGTTGTAAGACAGCCCAAATCCACCACCGGTCAGATCGGTCTCGCTGTAGCCCGGCGTGTAGAAACTCTGTGCCTGGATTGCCGCGTATGGCGTCACGCCCGCCGCCGGCGCCACCGCGTAGCGGTAGCCGCTTTCGACCCGCGCGCCAAAGCTCTGGCCTTGGAAACTGGCTGTAAGCTGATCGCCCAGCGCGGTGCGGTTGGTGGTGAACCAGTTGTTGGTGAAGGCGAACGCGGCCCCAATGTAAGCCGGCCCGAAATATTTGGTGCCGTAGACGCCGGCCTGGAACGCGTCGCTACGTCCTGTGCCGAGCGCGTTGGCCAAGTTCCAGTTAGTGCCGGAACCCGCGAGCGCGAAGCCCAGTACGGTATCCGGGCTGACGTGATAGTCAGCGCCGGCAGCGAACCCGTAGGTCGAAGCGGTGACATTGTTCGAGCCGGCTGTTGGATCGCCGTTGGCGGTGCCGCTGCCGCCGAAGCCGGCACCCCAGACTGTCCAGCGCTGACCGAAATCTTGCGACTTCGGCGGCGCTTTCAAAATCCCCGCATAGGCGAGCGCGACATCGGACGGAAAACTTGCCTGTTGATCTGGCGCAAAGCCGAGCCGCCCGCCGCCCGACGCCGGCCCGCCGCGACCGTAGACGAATGGATCGAGCATCAGGCCCAAGAACTCGTTGGTCAGCTCAAACCCGCCGCGCTCGGCGCCGGTAGCGTCCTCGCCGTCCACTTGGGTCAACCCGGAGAAGGTCAGCGTACCGAACTTCGTCGGGATACCGCCGGTCGTGTTGAAATAGTCGACCAATGTGGCGGCGACATTCCGTTGATTGGTGTTCATCGTCGTCGTCGGCGTGAGACCTAGTGTCAGATCGAGATAGGCGTGGGTGGCATCATAGGAGAGCGCATCAGTAAAATTTGCTGGCAGGTTGATGTTGGTGAGCGTGCCGAATGTGCCGCTAACGCTGCCGCCCGTGAGAATCGTGTAGATTTTGGAGATGTACCTACCGTTGGCGAAGGTCGCACTCACTTTGGCCCCACCAAGGGCGGCGGTGCCGCTCACTGTCGCGGACGACGCCGTCGCCGGATTGACGAATACCTGATAGGTCGAGGCCGTCCCGAGCGTCAGACCGCCGGCTACCGTCGTGGATGTTCCCGCCGTGCCCGAGCCCGGTGCAAAGACGCCGCCGTTCGATACCTGAAGATTGCCGACCGTGCCGGTGCCGTTGAGTGTCGCGCCGCTTGAGACTGTGGTCAGGCTCGAGGCAGCAATCGAGCCATTCACCGTCAGCGTGCCGGCCGTGACATTGGTCGGCCCTGTATAAGTGTTTGCGCCGGACAGCACCAAAGTGCCAAACCCGTTCATCACCAGGGTGCCTAGCGTCGCGCCATTAGCGATCACGCCGCTCAGGGCCTGCGTCGTGCCCGAAGGCGGCGCGAAGTCGGGATCGCCAGTGATCGTAATTGGATTGGCGATGGTGAAATTGCCGGTATTCAAGAACTCAAGCGTCGTTCCCGCCGCCATCGCCAGCGTGCCGGTGCCGAGCGCACTGTTGTTGCCGACAATCAGCGTACCGCCATTGAGCTGAGTGCCGCCCGTATAGGTGTCGGCGCCGGTCAGCGTCAGCGTGCCAGTGCCGCTCTTGACCAGGGAACCACCGGTGACGCCCGCATTCTGACAATCGGCGCCGCCGCCGCAATCGCTGATGACCCCGCTCACCGTCGCGCTCGAGTTATTGCCGCCGACGGTGAGCTGGTCGCTGCCCAGATAGAAATTGCCGCCGCCCGCAATCGAACCGGCACCGAGCTTGCCGTCGTTATTGGATCCGGTGCTGGCGGAGAAATCGACCACGGCGCTGCCGCCGGTGTTGGTGAGGGCGGCATTGCCGGCGGTGCTGGTGTCGAAAAAGCGAACGTGGCCGTTGTTGGCGATGGTGGCGCTGCCGCCCGTGCTAGCGTCGTTAAAAATGATGGTGCCGTTGTTGGCGATGGTGGCGCTGCCGCCCGTGCTGGTGTTGTCGAAAGTGATGAGGCCGCCAGAGTTGGTAATGCTGGCGCTGCCTGCCGTGCTGCTGTTGCTGAAATCGATGTTGCCGTTGTTGGTGATGGTGGCGTTGCCGGCCGTGCTGGCATTCTCGAAAGCGATGACGCCGAGAGAATTGTTGGTAATGCCGGCGCTGCTGGCCGTGCTGTTATCGAAGAAGTCGAGGGTGCCGCCGTTACTGGCGATGGCAGCGCTGCCGGCCGTGCTGGTGTCGTGGAAACCGATGACGCCGAGAGAGTTGTTGGTAATGCCGGCGCTGCCGGCCGTGCTGTTATCGAAGAAGTTGAGGGTGCCGCCGTTATTGGCGATGCCAGCGCTGCCGGCCGTGCTGGTGTCGTGGAAACCGATGACGCCGGCAGAGTTGTTGGTAATGCCGGCGCTGCCGGCCGTGCTGCTGTTATTGAAAATGATGGCGCCGCCATTGTTGATGCTGGCGCTGCCGGCCGTGCTGCCGAGGATGAATTCCAGGGACCCGTTGTTGGTGATGCTGGCGCTGCCGGCCGTGGCTGCCTCGAAGAACAGTTCGCCGGTGCTGGTGTTGGTGATGGTGGCGCTGCCGGCCGTGGTGCCGTCGTCGAAGGTCAGGCCTTCGTTGTTGGTGATGGTGGCGCTGCCGGCCGTACTAGTGTCGTTGAAGACCAGAATCTGATTGTTGGTGATGGTGGCGCCACCGGCCGTGCTGGTGTTCTCGAAGGCCATAAGGTTGTTGTTGATGATGGTGGCGCTGCCCGCCGTGCTGCTGTCGTTGAAGAAAAAGGAAATAGCGTTGTTGGTGATGTGGGCGCTGCCCGCCGTGCTGGTTTCGTTGAAGTTCAGGATGTAGTTGTTCGTGATGGTGGCGCTGCCCGCAGAACTGTTTTGGGTGAAAAAAATGCGCCCGTAGTTGGTGTTCGAGATGGTGGCGCTGCCCGCATTGCTGGTATCTTCGAAGAATAGGCCGGCGTTGCCGTTGGCGACGAAGTCGTTGTTGACCGTGATGGTAGCGCTGCCCGCCGTGCTGCTGTCGTGGAAGGTCAGGATGCCGAAGAATTTGTTTGAGATGGTGGCGCTGCCCGCCGTGCTGTTACCGAAGAAGTCTACCTGGCCGTCGTTGTTGGTGATGATGGCGCTGCCGGCCGTGCTGCTGTCGTGGAATTGCACGCCGCCGCCGCTGGTGATGGTGGCGCTGCCGGCCGTGCTGTTGTTGTGGAAGAACAAGTCGCCGGGAAAATTGTTGGTGATAGTTGCGCTGCCGCCATTGATGACGATGCCGGCCCCGGTGAAGGTGACTGACTGGGTGTTGTTAAAGGTGTAGTTCGACGCCCCGGCATTGAAGGTCCAGCCGCCGAGGGCGGTGGTCGCCGAAAACGACAGCGTGGTGGTGCTGGCCGTGCCGAAGAACGCCGTTCCGGTCGGCACCGTAGCCGGGGTCCAGTTGCCCGGGGTGTTGAAATCGCCCGTGCCGGGAGTCCAGGTCGCATCCTGCGCCGCCGCCGGCAGCGCGGCGGCCACTAGCGTCGCACACCCCAGCAGCGCGGCGTACGCTAGGCGTCTCATGCCGGCCAGCCCCGCTGCAGCGCGCAGCGTTGGCTCTACGATAGTCCTCAAACGAGGCGACGATCCTGTTCCTTGGCCGGTTCGGGCCATAGCCAGTCTCCACGGGCCCCCAACGCGACAGCGAACGCTTGCGCAACCAGCAGGTGGAACAAACGAGTTGCAGCCCTTTCCCGAGGCGCGCAGGGACCAGATCGATCGTATGCGTCAATGCCCCGGCATTCGAAGAGATGCGCTTGAAAGCCTTGGGAAAATCCCGCAGCGGCGCATTCTTCAAGCGTGGTGGAGCATGTTGCCGACCCCGCCGTTATGTTAGTGATCGCCGTACACCGGTGCGTCCTCCGTTCGGAGGATGTCGATTTTCGGATTTGCAAAAAGTTCGTCGGTGTGACAAATACAACGCAGCCCGGAGGCGGGTTCTCAGATTTGCATCCCGCCGGCAGGTGTCTGCCTTGGGTCATTTTCGACCGGGCTAAACCAGTGGCAAATCCCGCGATATCCGCTGTGGCCCGAAAGCGGAAGTAAAATCCGACGATTGGCATCTGCCGCGACGGGCTTTTGCGGATTGAATGACCGAGCGGCCGCTGAGCGAGCCGGGCCCTCGCGACAGCGCGGATATTTGCCTAAAATTATCCTAGCTCCGGTGGGGCCTCGTTATTTTTGCGCCCCGATGCCGATTCTCTTGCCGGTCTCAGTGTGTAACGATCGGTGATTGCCAACCGATCATTGGTCTGGAGGGAAACATGGCATTCAAAAACACCGGGCCGATAGTTTTCCTGGCGCCCGGCGCGACTGCGACATGGACCTACAGCTACAGCACGGACATGGGTCCGCAGTTTGCCTGTGCGGATATCAAGTTCATGGGTCGCGGCGGAGGAGGGCACAACCCATCCCCCAGCCCGATATTTCGCGCTCACAATCAGTGCAAACAGCAGCAACGAAACGGTAACGCGACCTATTACGTCAGCATTACGAATGAAAGCGAAGTGGGCGGCTACCATAACCTGCAAGGCGGAGGACTGACATGACCAGGCTCACCGTCGTGACCGATCGCCGCGGAAAACTGATTGGTGCCGTTCAAGGTCATGAGCTTTCGCAACAGGCCGGCGGAGTCCTGGCCGCGGTCTCGTTCGAGCGCGGCCACAAGCTCTACAAGGTGGACGCCGACATCGACCTGGCCGACAACATCGATCCGGCCGAACTGCAAAAGATATTCGCCAAGCTTCTGCCAAAGGCCGCAGGCAGGACCAAAGCGAGCGCCCGGAAAAAGCGTTAGCTGGCGCACGACCTTGAGTCGCACGAAATTCATGCATAGCGGCGGACACTAGAAACGGGCCAGAAAACGGGCCAGAAGGGGATATCCCAAAAATTTAGACCACAGCCACGATTATGTGGGCCTGAATTTTGGCAGCAACCTCGCCGCGGCCATGTCTGTCGGCAATCGCGGACGCGACGTAGTCGGTTGCAGATTCCAGTTTTCCCACGTCTCTGGCCTCGATTTCGTTGCGAAGAAGAGTTCCCTGACAATAGGCGACGGCAGGAAGGCGCGGTGAGGATGCGCGGCTTTGTTCGGCTCTCGTCTCGATAGCCACACGGGAGAAACCTGCCTCCTCCAGCTCACTACGGATCAGGGCCGTATCGTGGTAACCGTGCGGCGTGCGTGCCAGAAAACGCGGCGGATCGTTCGGAAAAATCTTTGCGAGAGCATTCGTCACATCATCCGCAAAAACGTTCTCCTCGATGCGATCCCATACGCTGAATAAAAAATGTCCTCCGGGCTTCAGGACTCGCCTTGCTTCGCGGTAGCCAGATGTGCGGTCGGGAAAGAACATTGCGCCGAACTGGCAACAAACGAGATCGAAGGCTGCATTTTCAAACGGCAGCGCCAGAGCATCCGCTTGGCGCCATTTGACCCGAGTGTCGGGAGGTTGTCGCGATGTGGCGTAGTCGACCATCGGCTGGTTGAGGTCGGTTACGATATAGCTTGCGCCCCGGGGCAGTCGTGGCGCCAAGGCGCGGGTGACAACCCCACTGCCCGCGGCGGTTTCCAAAACGGCGCTTGGCGTCAAGGACGCTGCGCGTCGTGCGATATCCGCGGCGTACGGCTCGAAAATCAACGGCACCATGTGGCGGTCGTAGTTTTCCGGAATCGAGCCGGCGAACACCTTGTCAGTTTCCAACATGGCTTATCACCCGTCACCCGTTTGATGGCTCGCATGACTACCATACGATTGTCCGCTCTCCGGGTCATGAACGTCATTTCTGGCCTTGCCCGCTATGTCGGCCTTGCCCCCGCTCGCCGCCGTGGGAGCAGACATCGTCATGAGCTTTCGCAACAGGCCGGCGGAGTCCAGGCCGCGGTCTCGTTCGAGCGCGGCCACAAGCTCTACAAGGTGGACGCCGACATCGACCTGGCCGACGACATCGATCCGGCCGAACTGCAAAAGATATTCGCCAAGCTTCTGCCAAAGGCCGCAGGCAGGACCAAAGCGAGCGCCCGGAAAAAGCGTTAGTGTCGCAGTTTGAGTTGGCGACTATTTCCTGCCGCTTTCAATGGGAGTTTCTTCACGCTCCGCATGATGTGAACTTTTACGCTTACCTCAAGTGAAGTTCAGCTAACTATCCACTAGGATCAAAGTCGGAGGTGGTCGCGTTTCGGGTTGCCCCCCTCCCACATGGTCCCAGAGGATCGACAATGACATTCCCATCCATTCGCTTTCCTCGGGCTCAGGAAGTCGTCCTTTGTCGATCAATTTTCTCCAAGCGTTGTAGAGAAGACCCGGACGTTCGATGGGAATTACATCGTCTAACGGCTCTCTGGTCAGCTCTTTGCGTTTCGTCATCTGAATACGAAAGGCGACATACTGATTGTCATCTATGGCGCCGATGTCTTTCGCCCGGTGCGCAATGGCCTGCATCGAAACAAGCCATCGCTGTTTAAGGCCCCTAAGGTGATTGGCCCTTGTCGAATAAAATTCGCGAAATAATGAACCTCTTGGAAGGAGAAATGCCCCTGCAAACCAATTAGCTTCACGTTCAATCCTATCTCGGATCGCTTTTGACTCTAGGTCGTCCTCCGAAATATCTCTATGGAGAATTAAATGCGCCAGCTCATGCGCCGCATCGAAACGCGATCTCACAGCAGATGATTTGTCGGAGCCTAAAATCACATACGGCCGCCCATCGGCCCAACATGAGAACGCATCGATTTTCTCAGATCCAATCTCGAAACGGCAAACGACAACGCCATTGGATTCCAGTAAGGCAGCCATATTGTTGATTGGGCCATCGCCCAAACCCCAATAACGGCGAGTCCTTGAAGCTAAGTATTCGATTTGGTTTAGCGAATAT
Source organism: Tepidisphaeraceae bacterium (assembly GCA_035695715.1). Taxonomy (GTDB): domain Bacteria; phylum Planctomycetota; class Phycisphaerae; order Tepidisphaerales; family Tepidisphaeraceae; genus RYN-428. The sequence goes on along the minus strand of DASRRM010000123.1, from coordinate 1,910 downwards.
TGCCCATCCGGGTGGATATCATCAAAGAGAGGTACGTTAGGTGTCGGTAAACGAATGCCAGCCTGAAGCAACGTTTGAACAAACTCCCAGAGCCAATCAGTCCGCACGTCGAGCGCTAAATTAAGCCTGTTGCTCTTTGGTCCGACGCTTCTGAAGAAGCGAACCTTTTTCTTCGAAACGTCTATAGCTCTCTCATGAAAGAAGAACGAAACGGGCTGCTGAAGGATCGCCGCGAGCCTCAAAATGACGCTCATATCGGGTTTTCGATCCCCGCTCTCGTAATAGCCTACCGTAGTTCCAGTGACATTCAGAGCGCGCGCGACGTCGACGCGAGACAACTGGAGCGCAATGCGCGCATCTGCGAAACGTTGCGGGACCGCGCCGCTAGCGCGGTCGGGAAATCTAATGACGTTAATCATCGGCCGTCCGTATCGCGAACGGTTTTGATAACTTCTTCGACAAGTTCAGGCTCTGGCGACGCAACCGGGCCTTCACCTTTAGCCTTCGTGGTCTCTTGTGCGACTTCGTGAGGAAGCTGCAGAAGATTGTCAGTCCACCAAATGAGCTTATTCTCTGCCGGATGAGGAACGCCAATATTGGCAAAACGTAATTGCCCGTGACCATGGAGCAACACTAAATGCTTTCTTGAAGCGTCTTTCTTGTATTCTTCATTCCATTCTTTAAACAGATATTCTGTATTGGGGACGCCGAACAATTTACGAAAGACCGCCACGCGCGGTTTCTGATGCGGATATTCAACCTGATTGATCGTGATCTGCGCTCCCGGCGATCGCATTACCAAATGCTTTCCGGTAGGTGACGCATACTCATCCCAACAGGCTTGGAAAGGCAGGTGCCGTTCCTTTATTAGGCGGGAGAACTCTAGCTCGGTCGCCAGAACAATCAGGTCGCCTCTATGAAATAGCCCGCTGGGAGTGTTTAGGAAGTCCAAGCGTTCATAAGCCTGATCCGCGCTAGCGTATGCTCGCTTAAGAGCGGCAGGCACCAACGGGCGGTAAACCTCGGGAAACTCAGCGTCGATTAAATCCGCGGCTGGGTTGGAAGCTTCCGACATCGGGGCGAATCCTGTTCCAAAATACTTCTTGCAACAAATTCGAGTATTTATGGAAAAAAGTCAACACTTACTTTCCAGCCCTCCCCCACCGCTTTTGAGCGGCTTTTCTGGCAATTTCTGCGCGCCTGCGCTTGCCGAGAGCTTGCGCCCGGGCCCTCCCACCCATGCGGCCCAAAACAACGGCTGCCGCGTTCTTGCCCTTTGATTCGGGGGGCGGCCGCACATCCTCAATCTCACCCGTGTCGACCTTCGTCACCATGATAGCGGCGGCGTTCGTGTCGGCTGGACGCTTTTCGCCTTTTGGTCCTCTGGGCATTCTGTTTACAACCTGTCTGCTTGCCGGTAAGCATATCAGATCGTGTGACCATTTGGAAGTTGGGAAGAGGTCGTGGACAATCTGACTGTCACGTTCACGGGGCAAGCGGCCGACAGACATCGCCTCCCGGCATATGAGGCGGCGCAAAGTCTTTACGGAATTTCGCGGTCCCTCCTTATCGTTAGTAACTACCTGATGGAGGGGCGTGTTAGGCGGCGTGATTTTGAGACAGAAAGGCCTGCATTCCAAATCAATCTAGTTGCTCAGTCGCCGGGCAGCTTTCAATTTCTGTATGAAATATTGAGCGACCCGATGGCACGTACGGTCGCAACTAAAGTAGCTGGCGACCTAACTATGGACTTTATCCGTAGTATTTTCCGACGGTCCGTAGGCGAAAAAGCGGATGCAAACATCGAGAAACTCGAGACTGAAAAGGAGCTTGATACTGGCGACCTCGGGGCGCTTGTAGAAGCAATTGAGCCGGCAATGAGGGCGGCCCATACTATTGTCAGTCACGGA
>DASRRM010000122.1:0-9934 GCA_035695715.1 Tepidisphaeraceae bacterium | reverse complement strand
AAAATGGCGACCCGTCCCAACGTGAAACCGGACAACTTCATGCGGCGGGTGTGTGAGGTACTCCGAAGAGCCGGATTTTACCGGGAATGACCCGGCTCTTCGGAGTACCTCAGAACCGGCGTCGAGCGCACAGACTTGCGAGACGATCGAGCAGAATTGTACAGATTATTTTCGGACACACCCTTAGAACTCGCTCCAAGCCGGGTCAAGCTGCGCAAAAAATCGCGGATGTCAAAACAACCGTGATCGCCGCGCCGGCCCGGATCCCGCCGCGATGATTGATTACGACGCCTGCGTTCATCATTGGATTGCAACGAAAAGCGCAACGTTTTCCTCACGTTCCGTCCCTATAATGCCCTCAGAAGCGCCCATGACTCAGCCTTCAACCGAGAATTCTCCGCCCATTCACTGGCTCGACCTCAAGGACGATGTCCTTCTTGCCGACTGCCGGTTCGAGGCGTTTCGGGGCTCGGGGCCCGGCGGGCAAAAGCGCAACAAAACCAGCAGCATGATTCGCCTGACGCATCTGCCCACCGGCTTTCACGTGGTTGCCGGGGAATCGCGCTCGCAGGCGGAAAATAAAGCGCGGGCGGTCCGGCGGCTGAAGCTGAAACTCGCCACCGACATTCGCCATCCGGTCGATCCGATGGGCTTTGAGCCGCCGACGTGGTTTGCACAGGTGACACAACTCGGCCGGTTGGCGATTTCCCATCACAACGACCATTACGCGCGCGCGGCGGCGCTGGTGCTCGACCTGTTGGAATTCCGTAGCGGCAGCGTGGGAGACGTCGCCAAGCTTCTGGGCGTCACCACCTCGTCCATCGCGAAATTCCTCATGGAAGATCCACATCTCTGGACGGCGGCCAACGCCATCCGAAAACTCGCCGGCCGCGGCCCGCTGGAAAAACGGCGGTGATCAATTCGGGTATCGTTCACAGACGCGGATTCAAATGCGTGCATTTTGGGCAAACAGGAGAAAACCAGATGAATCGTTTCCATTGGCTGCTCGTTCTCATCGGAATGCTCGGCTCATCCATCGCAGGCAATCTCTGCGCTTCCGCGGCTGAGCCAGGCTATGCGATCGATCAACCCCTGCCCGTCGAAATTTCCCCGGCTGACGCAAACGTCCGCCATGTCGGGCGATTCGACGCGTCAGACGCAAAGCAGTTGAAATACGCCTGGCCGGCAAGTGCCATCACGCTGCATTTCACCGGCTCATCCCTCAACATGAAGCTGACCGACAACGGCAATAATCGCCATGAAGTGATCGTCGATGGAAAAATCGGCCCGGTTTTGGTTCCCAAAGCGGGCACACATCTTTACCGTCTGGCCGGCGATCTTTCGCCCGGCGAGCACACCGTCACCCTCATCAAACGCACCGAAGCCAACGTCGGCACAGTCGGCTTCGACGGCGCGCAGCTTGGCGAAGGGGGAAAGCTGCTGCCGGTCAAACCCGCGGCCCATCGCATCGAAGTGATCGGCGACTCCATCAGTTGCGGCTACGGAAACGAAGGCGCCAATCAAAATGAACATTTCTCGCCCGCCACCGAAAACGCCTGCGAAACCTATGGCGCCATCACGGCCCGCGCGTTCGACGCCGATTTCGTCGACATTGCCTGGTCGGGCCGGAAAATGTGGCCGAATTTCACCATTCCCGAAATCTACGACCGCACCCTGCCTGACAAAAGCGACAGCAAATGGGATTTCGACGCGTATAAGCCGGAGGTGATTCTGATCAACCTCGCCACCAACGATTTCGGGCAGGGAAATCCGGATGAGGAAGGATGGGTGAAGGCGTACGAACAGTTCGTCGCGCACCTGCGCGCAAAAAATCCCGACGCCACGATATATCTGGCGCTGGGACCGATGATGTCTGATGGCTGGCCCAAGGGGCAGATGGCGTTGTCAACCGCCCGCAAATATATCAATCGCGTGGTAAGCGATCGGGCGGCAAAAGGTGACATGCGCGTGCATTTCCTGGAATTTAAGCCGCAGGATGCAAACAAGGACGGACTTGGCTCCGACTGGCATCCGAACGTCAAAACCCACCAACTGATGGCCGATGTCTTCATCGAAGCCATCGCCCGCGATTTGAAATGGAAGCACATCGACGGCGCGAAGGAGTAATGGCGGTTGTCGTTTTGTTGGACCGTTTGGGTTCGTCGCTGAAGCTCGATGCATTGATGTTGGTCGGGCTTGCGACCGTGAGGGCCATGCGCGGTTTTCGTTCGCGGGAAGGGCGGTCGGACCGGGGACTTGGATTCTAAATGACCCTGCGCGATGACGCGCTGCTGTCATGCTGAGACTGAGGTACTCCGAAGGATCTTGCTGCTTTACCGCAACGGCAAGATCCTTCGGAGTACCTCAGGATGACGGTCGCGCACACGCTACCAACCGGAAAAGTGCTATAACGCCCGCCGTGCTTGCACGGTGGGAAAAGGGCGCATGTGCAAGAGACCTTCTCCCCGGCACAACTCGACCAAATCGCCGCCCGCGGCGATTCGCTCTACGCGCAGGGAAATTTCCAGCAGGCCCTCCTGCATTTCTCGCTGGCGCTCAAACACCAGCCCGCGGTGGCGCAGCATGCCTATCGCGCCGGTTTGGCGCTATGGCGCCTGGGTCAACCGGAAGCGGCAAAACAATCTTTCGAGCGCGCCATTCGATTAAATCCCGCGTTCCCCCATGCCCACGGCGAGCTAAGCCGGGTTCTGCTGACAATGGGACACGTTGGGCCGGCGCTGCGTCACGCGCAAAAAGCCGTCGAGCTTGCGCCGGATGATCCATCGCTGGCGGTGGCGCTGGCGTCGGTCTTGCAAGCCGATCCGCAGAGCGAAGCAACGGGCGCGATCATCGATCGCCTTTTGAAATCCGGCCACGAATCGACCGACCTTGCGATGGTTTTTGCCCGCGCGGCAGTGGGAAACGCGCGATCGCCAGAGGCGATCGAGTTGATTGAGCGCCTTCTTGCCAAATTGCCGCCGCTATCCATTCCGGAGCAGTCGGCGTTGCACTTTTCCGCCGCGAATCTTCTCGATGCCGCCGGGCGGTATGATGATGCCTTTGCCCACGCATCAGCCGCCAACGCGCTGCGCCAGGCGAGCTATGACCCCGCCCAAACCGAGGCTTCTTTCAGCGCATTCATCGACTATTTTTCGCGCGCGAAAATCGATTCCGCGCCGCGCCCGGCCAATGCCAGCGATCTGCCCATCTTCATCGTCGGCATGCCGCGTTCGGGCACTTCGCTGATCGAGCAAATCCTGGCATCCCACCCCGCAATCCATGGCGGCGGGGAATTGAACTGGATCGCGCGAGTTTTCGAATCAGCCGTGCAGCGCGGCGCTGGCGGCAACCCGCCCACGCTGGAATCGCTCGATGGATTAACCGCCAGCGATGTGAATCTGCTGGCTGATGAGTATCTAAAACCTCTCCGTGCGCTGAATCCATCCGCCCGCCACGTCACCGACAAGATGCCGACGAATTTCATCTATCTCGGCCTGATCGCCATGCTGTTTCCAAAGGCGAAGATCATCCACTGCCGCCGCGATGCGCTGGACACGTGCCTGTCGTGCTTCATGACCGATTTCGCCGCCGGGTATGAATTTAGCTTCGACTTGCCGTCGCTCGGGCATTTTTACCGGCAATATCAGCGCACGATGTCGCATTGGAAATCGGCGCTGGATTTGCAAATGCTGGAAGTGGATTACGAACAGTTGGTTGCGAATCTCGAAGCCGAGGCCCGGCGGATGCTCGCCTTCTTAAATCTGCCCTGGGATCCGGCGTGTCTGCAATTCCATGAAAACAAGCGTTTCGCCGGCACGGCAAGCCATCAGCAGGTGCGAAAGCCGGTGTATCGATCGTCGGTGGGGCGGTGGCGGAATTACGGGAAGTTTCTTGGACCGTTGCGCGAGGAGTTTTCGCTGCCGTTATAATTCGACGCAGCACGCATGGGCGGGACGCCCATGTCACGATCAGCGCAGGCTGGAGAACTGGATTTCATGGCCGCGACGACAACCGTCGAACTTTCGTACGCTCCGCGCCCGCGCCGCCGATCACGCCGGCGCGTGGCGCTGTTTTCTGTATTGATCGTGCTGGCTGTCACCGCTGTCGTTACTCGCAAGTGGGAAAAAGCGGCCTGGCAGCAGGGGGTATATTTATACTGGCAGCATCGGTGCATGACCTACACGGCGCCGGCGGACAAAATTGTTTACGAGGATGACCCAGTTGCGGCGACGAGATTGATTGCGACGGGCGCGAATTATTATCCGCCGGGTAGGCTCCTCTTTAATGAAAGCTGGTGGCCCACGCCCCCAAGATCGTGGCGGCCGCCGGCACTGTATGCCGCGCCGGAACTCGACCACGTTTCAATCTCTCCAATCGAGAGAGCCGGCACATTATTTATTCATGAAAGGAGCACGATCGGAGGAGTAAGAAAACTCGTGGTCGTGTGGATTGGATGCGCTTCGTTCGGACCAAACGGACATGGCCTGGTGGTTAGTGGCGAAGCGATAACACCGGCGCGTTTTGCATTCGGTTCAACCATGATTCGGGAGCCTTATGGGCCGTACATTTGTGTCGAGCTCAAGAGTAGCGACCATCTTCAGCTCTTCGCCGGTCGGCCGGATCAGAAGGACGCTTCACGATTCGCTATCGCGTATTTGCTCAATGGAAAACCGGGTGTGATTAGCGGTGAACTGATGGATGCCGGGCATTGGAGGCATGATAAGAAGGCGGAAACCGTGAGGCTGCATCTAACCGATGGACCGTTGTTACCGCGGTTACTCGACGTCGGCGAGGGCAGAGATTGGCAGTAATTCCGCCGAGGCTGCAGGTGATGGGAATCGAAATGCCCGCGCCATATCGGTTGCGGCTTTTGCCCGGCAGGCGTTGCCTGACGTGGCCGAAATTGCGATGATTCCTTTATGCCCGTTCCGCGTCCCCGTTCAGTTTTCTGGATTGTCTCCACGCATGTCGTGACCATTCTTTTTCTCATGTTTGCATTGCTTTTCGTGAGCAGTATCGCCGTGCTGATATTAAAAAGCCTTGAGATCGTTTCAACCGTCATCGGGCTGTGCGCGCCAATGATCAGCCTCATTCTCACAACGAATTATTCGCTGGGAAACATTCGGCGCGTCGCCACCATCGATAATCCGATGGCCTGCTTCATGCCATCGATGCTGGCGTTCTGCGGCCTGTTTTTGTCGCTGGTGGCTGCGATGCTGTTTATGGATTTACGCGAGCACACGCTGAACCTTCCCGAGGCAGCATGTTTCTTCGCCTACAGTGTCGCGCTCTGCATCGCCTTTGGCTTGCTTACGCGGCGAGGCCTGCGAAAAATGCAGGCGGATGTTAAGCCGGGATTTCCTGTGTTACTGTCGAATCGGGAGGCCCGCTAAGTCCGGCTGACTGGCGGTGATTCCTTCTGAACCGGCGCCCGGCAAACCGAATCGCGAAATCGCAAGCGACTACCGGACCAATTCGGCAAACGGCAGCGCCGGAGTTGGAATGGCCCGCGGTTTCATCGCTCGTCTACATATTTCGATATAGCTGATCGAACGCATACGCCCCAAGCCGCAAGCCCTGGTCGATCAGTCTTCGGCCATTGGCGTCCTCCCATTGCCCTTCCACCAGCGCGAAAAATTCCTCGGCGTGGCGAACGTCCAACTCGGCGTGCAATGTGTAATGAACCATCTCGCCTTGACTGACCCATCCCCGCCTGACAACCGACTGGCCGATTGTCGCCGATAGGGTGGCGAAGGCGTGCTCGATGATTCCCAGGCAGCAAACGCCAACCGGGATTTCGTCGCTCGCGCACGCGGCCATCAGAATATTGTTAAACGCATGAACCGCCGGTCCCATTTCAACTTCGCCGCCGATCGGATCGCGCGCACCGATGCGGGCGAGAAACTGGCGGAAGGTGTTTTGATGGAAATGCGACGGCGTGAATTCGCCATGCTCCTCGACGATGTTGTGAAGGATGTCCAGATGCTGGGCCGGGTCGGGCATGCGCGCGATCAGGGCGGCCATCGGGCGGGAAAAATAGCGGACGGCGAAGAAGAACTGCTCTTGTCCCGCGCGGAATTTTTCGAGCGGCATGGAGCCATCCGCCAATGCCGTGAAATATGGATTGCGCATCAGTCCCACGCGATCGAGGATCGCATTGGCACCCGCCGTCACCCGCAGCGCCCCTTGTGGATTCATGCGTCAAATCTCCGAGGTGTTGATATTCCATAGGTAACTGCTTTGCAAGCCAACGCCGTGGATCGTCGCCGGCGCGACGACCACGTCGGTCATGTCTGTTTCGGCTTTGAGCGCATCGAATTCCTCCGCGGACACCGAGACGAATAGCGCCGGGAATTGCATCTCGGCGGCGTGTTGCCGTGCGACGGAAATCAGCTCGGCCGCGGCGCGCGGCGTTTTGCCCGCGAAGCAAGCCAGGTGGGCACTGAGCATTTCCTTGCCGCCGGAGTCGAATAATTGCTTGGCGGCGCGGGTGTCTTCGAGCCGGCCGCAGGCCAGGCCGTCGGGAAGAACGAGCCATTGTGGAACGATGGTGGAGCGATGATGCGGGGATCCGCCGGACGATGCGTATCGGCCGCGGCTGAGCGCTCGATAGCACGCCTGGCCGACGGCGGGTGTTGCGAGCCAGCGATCGATGCTTTGAAGCGGGCGCTGCGTCGTGGGATGCGTGGCATGGGCGGCCCGCCCATGTTCGCCCTGCAAAGACACGGGCGGGCCGCCCGTGCCACAGGGAAATCGCAAGATCGCCAGCGTCCCAATCTTCATAAACGACGGAATTCCCACGCGACCCGTATAGCTCCCCGGCGAAGCGCGCGTGCCATCCATGACGATGCCATAGGCGGCACTCACCCGCGGCCGAGCCCACGCCAGGGCCGCGTGCGCCAGGCGCGGAAACACCAATGTGCCGCGGGCGGCGGGATCAACCTTCAAATCGCCGACATAGGCAACGGATCGCTCGGTCCCATCCGGCAGAAAAATCGGGCGAATGGCGACGCTGACCGCGCCAATCACCCGAGCATTGTCCTGGGCGATAAAACAACGTGCCGATCCCATCGAGCGGAAAAACCTTGGATAATCTTCGCCGTGACTGATGCGAAAAGATCGGCCCGGGCCCAGGGGATAGGTAAATCGCGTTTCGAATTCCGCCAACGCTGCCGCCAGGTCGGCAGAAGGGCGGTCGCACAGCGCATGCACCTTCATCGCTTTCTCCCGAGATGCAGTTGCGTATAAAAAAAGCTGTCGTCCGTGTCGGCGCTCATGTATTCGATATTCTCGTCCAATATCCAGTGGAAGTGATCGCCGAGCGCGGGAATATCCAGCGTCGAATTGAGTTGGCGGATCAGCACATAGCCGTCGTACCGGAGTTTGTTGGCGGCCAATTCCAACGTCCGGCGGGCTTGGTCCTGGTCGAGCCAATCGAGAATGTTGGAGAGGTGGATGAAGTCGAATTCTCCCTCTGCCGACTCCAGCGCCGCATCCATTGATCCGATGAATTCAGTAATTTGCGGAAGCTTCGCCGGGGCCGGCATGTTGAGCCAGGGGACCATCTGATTCGGCGGATATCGGCCGAGCAGAAACTGCCATAGATATGGATTGTCGTGGGTGGACAGTTGTGCAATCGCATGCCGGGTTCGCTCGGCGAAATGCCGCGAAAAGGGCCGCCGGCGATTGCGCGTCGCGCTGGTTCCAAAAAGCCGGATCAGATTCGGCAACGCCATCACGCGATCCAGCGATTCATCGAGCGCTCGCCCCAGCGGCGCGTTCGGTGCAACCAAAGCCGACCGCTTGGCGGCATCATCCTCGTTCAACAATGCTTCACACTCCCCGGCGAATTCCGCCATTTCCAACTTCAGGCGGCGGAAGACAAATTCGTATCGCCCAACATAGTCGCCGCCGAGCTCCGCGACCGCAGACATCGGCCCCAGCACATCCGGCGATTGTCCGATCGCATCGAAATATTCCGCCAGCCATTTCGCCCGCACGTCCGCCGATGCCCTCGAATGTCCCAATACGAAAGCTCGTTCCGCGGGGTCAGCAGTTTGCAATAAATGCAATTTCAGCCGGCAAAGCGCCATTTGCGCGGGGTTGATATCGACCAGATGCAAGTGAGCCGTGCGATGGCCGCCGGCCAATGCCGCCGCGGTGCACCCGCCGGAAGCAATCATCATGACGCGGTTATCGTACCGGCCCAGGCGATTGAGAACCTGAAGGTCGAGAAGGGGATCTTCGCGCACCTGCGCGAAGGCGACCGGCATGGTTGCCGCTTCTTCCACCCAGGGTTGTAAAGACGAAGCTTCTGTTTCAATCATGGATGACTCGCCGGAACCTGGCCACATTCAGGGCAGCGCAGCGGCGTTTCCCGAAGGTCATAGCCGCAAGCCGCGCACACGCCGCGTTTGTATACACGTCGACGTCGACGCAAGCGTCCCCGAAAAATCCAACATGCAGGCAGAATCGCTGCCGCCGCCATCAATTGCCAGTAGGACACGTCATATTGATGAAATGACGGGACCGGGCCCGCGGCTGCGAATATTGGAATTCCAAGGCCGCTGTTAACCGTCGTCGCGCCATTTGAAATCACGATTCCATCCGACCATGTCATAATCTCGTAATTGGTTGTACAGGGAAGCCGATGGCTAAAGCCTCCGCCCCAAGCCCACGCCAGCGCGGTGACAACCAAAAGCAGGCAAGACAAGCGTGACGCGATGACGAATATCCGCCGAGTCATTGTTTTCCCGCGCGTTGGGTTCTCGGAAAAAGCCTAGTGCGAATCCAACCGGCGTCCGAGCGGACTTCGCCGCAGGCTGCCCACCACAAATTCGCGCACGAACGCAAAATAAGAATCGATATACGGCGCGCCGCGCGCCTCCAAATCTTCGCGAAGGGCGCCATGCAGCCGCCGCAGGTTGTACCAGGGAACGCCGGGATACAGGTGGTGTTCCAGGTGATAGTTCTCGTTGCACATGAAGAACGCCGTCACGCGATTGGTCAGGATCGATCGCGTCCCCAGGATCGGGTCGGAATGATGTTCCAGAAGCGTGTGCTGGCTCATGCCGCGGATATTCACCAGCGTGTTGATGAACAGCATGGGAATGAGCCAGGCGTGGATGAGCAGGATGCGCGGGACCGGCGAGCAAATCGCGACGGCAACCAATGCGACGACGCAAAAGACCTCGAAGATGATCCAGAATCGCTCGGCTTTATTTCCCTGCCGATAGCCCAGGACGGGAATCATGGTGATATACGCCGGATAGCCAAGAATCAGCCGGCCCCAATACATGGCAAAGAGCATCCATGTCCAGCGCGTGTAATTCTGGTAATGATCCGGATCGCCCGCGTCGCCCAGATGGCTGTGATGGCGCAGGTGCAGCACCTTGTAAGCCGCGAAATTCTGCAAAACCGGCCACGCGCACACAGCGCCCATCGCGTGGTTCAAGATCGGATTACCGCTCAATGTGCCATGCACGGCTTCATGCGTGAACAGGCTGATTCCATGCAGCGAAGCAGCGGCCAGCAGGTAGATCGGCACGCATGCGAGCCAGAAAAGAATCGAATGCGGCCGCGAGATAACGACGCGATAAAGAACCGCCGCCGCGATCGCATAAAGAACGGCGAAAATGACAAACCGCAGGAAGTGGCCATGACGCGATTGGTGCAGTTCGCGCACGAGATCGGGTTGAAGGTGGGGGCGGTCCATATGCCTGCTGCGGAAAAGCGGTCGAACATGGAAGTATACGTTCGACGCAATGGATTGGATACGGGGGAAGCTTGAGTCTGTGTTGTACCGAAGCAGAAATGTCACCCCTTTAGCCGAAGCAGAAGTGTCACCCCTCCCTCCGGAAGCGGCGACGGCGGCCTACCAGTTCCACGGGTGGGACTTCGACGGCTTCCATGGCTTGTTATTCTTGATCGGACG
>DASRRM010000121.1:0-11308 GCA_035695715.1 Tepidisphaeraceae bacterium | reverse complement strand
AATTGATCGAGCTGATCGATGTCCGAAGCTTCGATGCGAGCGGCCGACGCAGGATCTGCCGGGCCGAATTTGGCCGTCCCTTGCCGAAGCAACATCGCTCGCGCGTGGGTGACCGTGCCTTCAGCCTTTCCCTCGGCCTTTCCCTTCTGCTCGGCTCGCGCCAGCCAATCCTGCACGATGGACGAATCCTCCAGCACTGAGTTCCACATAGTCGACGCTCCTTTCATCGCATCGCGACGCCGACCACGGTTAATCCATGCCGCTGATGGATCAGTGCATTGTACCATGAAACCTGCCGGGGGAATGTAGCCTTGTAAGCTGAGACAAATTCTGGATGCAGAATCCATTCCGCCCCGGGCTGATGCTATAATCGGGGGATGTTCAGCGTTTATCTTGAAACCAGTTTTTTCAGCGAATGCTGCACGATCCGCACGGGCGACATCGCGCGGGGCCTATCTCCTGACTTGGAATCAAAAACATCTGGCCAATCCAAACAAACGAACTCACCTGACAATCATCGCTGCCCGTGCCGGGTTGCGGTTGCCCGACTTGGTCACACCCGACTTAATGCGACTGGAGTAACCCAATGACCGCGAATTCCGAGAATAAGATCGAACCGTCCCAAGAAAGCGGCGTCACTGACGTGCGGGTCGTGCGCGAGGCGATCGCTGCGCAATACAATGGCGATCTGCGAAGGCACGTTTCCGAGACGAATCGAATCGTACAGCCGCTGATCGAGAGGCTCGGCTTGAAGCAGGGTGTCCCAGCGAGAAGCGATGATCGGCGATCAGGTACTGAAGGTTAACCGCATCGTCGTCTTCAAAACTGCCGTCCGTAGGATTATCCGCGTCCAGCCCGCCCAGCATGGATTGATGACGAACCATCCCATCATGGTTGCATTGCAATCTGCCGTCATCTTTCGCCATCGAACTTTCCTTTCCCATCAACATTATTTGCCAATTCCCGGTATAGCCGGGTAGACTCGCTTTTCCCATTTCAAGGAAACTCACATGCACCAACCCATCTCCCGGCGGCGGCTTTTGCAGGGATCGGCGGCGGCGGCGGCCGCGGTCGGCATCTCGCGTTTCACGGCTCTCTCTTACGGCCAAATCGTTGGCTCCAACAACGACATCCGAATTGCCGTCATCGGCTTCAATGGCCGGGGCAATTCCCACATCGACGCCTGGCGCAAAATCAAGGGCGTCCGCCTCGTCGGGCTCTGCGACGCCGACAAGGCCGTTCTCGAAAGGGGATATAAACGCGTGATGGCCAAGGCCCCGGCCAATCAACCCGCAACGCAGCCTTCCAAGGCGGCGACATCAGAACTTCACGCATCGGCTGCGCCGCCGCGCATCGAGAAATACTCCGACCTCCGCAAGCTGCTCGACAACAAGGACATCGACGCCATCTCCACCGCCACGCCCAACCATTGGCATGCGCTGGTTACCGTCTGGGGATGCCAGGCGGGCAAGGATGTGTATGTCGAGAAGCCGACGTGTCATGAGATATGGGAAGGCCGCCAGGCCGTCGACGCCGCCCGGAAATATAACCGCATCGTTCAGGCCGGCACGCAAAGCCGTTCCAGCCGTTCGCTTACGGAAGCCGTCGAATGGATTCAGGCCGGCAACCTCGGGAAAATCAAAATCGCTCGCGGCCTGTGCTACAAGCGCCGGGGAAGCATCGGCAAACTCGTCGGCGAACCCAAGGTGCCCGAAACCGTCGACCTCGACCTGTGGTGCGGCCCATCCCCCCTCGAAAAGCCGCACCGCGAACACTTCCACTACGACTGGCACTGGTTCTGGCAAACCGGCAACGGAGACATCGGCAACCAGGGCATCCACCAGATGGACGTCGCCCGCTGGGGACTTGGCAAAAACGAACTCGCGCCCAGCGTCATCAGCGTCGGCGGACGCTTTGGCTACGACGACGACGGCCAAACCCCCAACACCCAGTACGCCATCCACAACTACGGCGACAGCCTGCTGATCTTCGAAGTTCGCGGCCTGCCGACTCATCCCGGCAGCCCGAGGATGGACCGCTATCGGCCCAGCATTCTGGCAAAACTGGATGCCAAAGCCGACCCCTCTAAATCGGGTTCAACCACCAAATCCAGTTCGGCTGGAAAGGGAAAAGCCGAGGGCGAAAGTGTCGGCACCGTCATCGAATGCGAGAATGGATTCCTATCCGTTCCCGCCGAGGACACCAACTCCGGCACCACCGCCTACGACAACAAGGGCGAGGAAATCCGCAAGTTCAACGAGAAGGGCGGCAAAGCCGAACCCCACTTCCAGGGCGATCACTTCGCCAACTTCATCGATGCCGTCCGCAGCCGAAAGGTCTCCGACCTTCACGCCGACATCGAGAAGGGTTTCCTGTCCAGCGCCTTGTGCCACACGTCGAACATCTCCTATCGGCTCGGCCAAAAGGCCGACCCCGACGCGATCAAAGCCGCCATGAAAGCCGACGCCGCCGCCATGGACACCTTCGAGCGCTTCAAGGAGCACCTCGCGGCCAACAACATCGACATCTCGATGGACAAGGCGACCCTCGGCATGCCGCTGAAGGTTGACACCAAGGCCGAGCGTTTCATCGACAACGCCGAGGCCAACGCGCTGGTAAAGCGATCCGATCGCGCCCCGTTCGTTGTGCCGGACAAGCTGTAACGCGGCTGAAAAAAGTTTGCAGTTCAGCAAGCCGCCCGTTCCCGGGACATCGGGAACGGGCGGCTTTTTGCGCTGACTTTCTACCGCGCGCACGACTCTGCGCACGGTTCTTGAGGCCTGCGCGACCCAATCCGCGTTTTTACGCAAAAAACTCACCCCAGCGCGCGATTGCGCGCGAAAGCGCACGATTTTCGGCACCCTGCGCAGCAAGTATTTGACATTTATGATATGATGACGTAAGTGATTTGACAACAAGTCCTTAACTGCCCGCGGCCGGTGTTGGTGGTACCCGCACGGCCGAAGCAGCAGCGCCAACAGAGAGGTCGATTTCTGTCGACCCCGCTCGCTATCCGCTCACCGACACGCCCGCCTTTGCTTCGCACCAGCTTTTCCAGATCGATCGATAGCTGCGCCCCAGCCGCTCGGCGAAGCCCGCCACGTCCGCAATCGGCGAGGCCATCAGCCCCCTTCTGAGCCCGCCACGCATCTCTTCCAAGCCGTCCAAATCGCCCGCCAGGCCGATGGCGATCTCGACATACTCTTCCGGGCTGCTCGCAATAAGCGATGCCGCGCCGATGTTTTTCAAAATGGCGGCTCCCTGCCTTGCCCAATAACTGTCGCCGCTCAGCGTCACCAGCGGCACGCCCATGTAAAGCGTGTCGCAACTGGTCACGCCGCCGTTGTAGGGAAATGGGTCAAGTGCAATATCCGCCGAGTGGATCCATTCGAAATATTTCCCGCGCGAGCGGCGGGGGGATAATTCCACGCGGTCGGCGTCAACCCCGTGCCCGGCAAATTGCTCCAGCAAATATCGGCTGCGGTCCTTCTGCTCGCCCGGCTCCTTTGCCTTGCCTCCCTCGGCCAAAACTTTCAGCCGCGAGTTCGGCGCCGCCTTCAAAATCCTCGCCCATAGCGCCACCGCCTCCGGCACGATCTTGATCGTGTTGTTGGCGCACAGGAACGTCACATATCCATTGGCCCTGGCCGGCAATTCGCCGACGGAGCGGGCTTCCAGCGGCACTTCATAACACCAGGCAAACTTTTCCACCCGCGCCAGCCTTTCGCTGGTGTAAAACGCCCGCTCGCCTTCAGCCGTCTCCGATATGGGGTCGGCATGCTCGTCGGTGAAGCGCCAGCCCATCGCCTGCATTCCGGTTGTTCCCGGATAGCCGAAATGAATCGCCTGCACCGGCGCGGGCCGCCTCGCGAAAAGCAGCATGCGGTTGTTGCCGAAGTGGCCGGTCAGGTCGACGAGAATATCGATCTGGTCGAGGCGGATTTTTTGCGCGACGCGCTGGTCGTTGTGCGGGCGAATCTCGCGCCAGCGGTCGGCCAGATGCCGCAGCGTCGCGGTAACCGCATCCGGCCGGCCGCTGGCGCTGTAGACGGTCGTTTCAAACTGCCCGCGATCGAGATTGGCCAGCAGCGGCCGGAGAAAGCGCCCTTCCGGATGCGCCGTCAGGTTGCCCGATACAAAGCCGATGCGCAGGCGTCGATCCGGATCGCGATCGTTGTCGTGCGCCGCCGGCACTGCTTCCAAAGCCGCCGCATGACGCTCGGCCCACGCCCGCGCCTCGGCCAATAAAACCGCCGGCGTGCTGGAGGCGGGATATTGCAACGTGGACATCAGCGCGCTCCCCGCCGCGGCGCTTTTGGGCCGCAATTCCGCCACCTTTCGGCGGCACATCACCACCTCTTCCAGCCGCCCCTGGTCGGCCAACGTCCCCGCCAGCGATCCCCACGCGCCGGAATAGTCCGGCTTCAGCCGAACCGCTTCGCGCTGACATGCCTCGGCCTCGGCAATCCGCCCCGCGCGGCGCAGGGCATTGCCCAGATAATGATGCGCCGCCGCGGCCTGCGGCTTCAATTCAATCGCGCGCCGAAACGCCGGCTCGGCCTCCTTGATCCGGTTCGACTTCTCCAGCGCCACCCCCAAATTGCACCACGCATCGGCGTAGTCCGGCTTAATCCGCACGGCCTGCTGCAACTCCGCCGCCGCATGATCATGTCGTCCGACGCGACCCAGCACCGCCGCCAGGTTCGACCTGAATTCCGCCGCCCCCGGCGACGCCGCCACCGCCTGCCGCAACAGCGCGATGGCCTGTTCATTTCGCCCCGCCATATGATGAACCAACCCCAGCCCATGCAACGCCAGCGCATGCGTCGGCTCCCGCGCCAGAATCGCCCGATACCCCGCCTCCGCCTCCGGCAACTGCCCGGCGCGGTGAAGGTTCATCGCCGACTGTAGTTCGGCGGAGGGCGTGGCCGTGGAATGCATGTCAGAATCCTGTCTCGGCCGAGAGGCGGTGATTACGATCGACGGAATGGGTTATGATCATTGCTCAGTTTTTATTGCGTTAACAGGGCACAACTTATGAAAAGCGCACCCGTCCCGCTTTCCTCGCTCCGTCCCGCTTTCCTCGCTCGCTTTCCTCGCTCCCCGCTTTCCTCGCTTTCCTCGCCCCTAGTCATTTCTGGTGCCGTCTTATTCGTCGATACTGGAGCCGTCCCGGCGCCGTTCGGCTTTGCATTTTCTCATCAAAACCCATCTGCGGGCTTGCCGTCCAACAGGTTCGGCTGCGGCGCGTGTCCCACCGCGAATGAGACGCGCGCCGTCAGGCATTCCCAATCGTCCTGATCGAACTTCGCGGCGGCGGTCGTGACGCTAAGCGTATATCGTCCATCCGGCAAGTGATACAATTTCGCGAGGTCTATCTCATCGCGGCGAGACTCATTGGGCTTGAGTTCAAAAACATCCGGCGTCTCGGGCGCAACACGGTCCAAGATCCCGCCCGGCATGAGCTCGACGGGTTTGCCGTCTTCCCCATCTACCGAAATGACGGGAATTTTAGGCCCATCGAACCTTGCAATAACTTTGTGAAGGTTTGTCAATTCGATAACAACAGGAATTGAACCGCCAGCCTTAATGTGCCGCGGCATGGAAATCGTAAGGCGAATTCCTCCTGTATCCACGACGCAGCGTACCCCGGCTTCGCTGACCGCGCCTATGCCGGCGCGCGGGGCATCCCCGTTCGTCGCGATTGGAATCGATACAAGTGCTACCGACACAGGAAGAGCGATGAGAAAGCGATACATGCGTGCGTCCATACGTTGTCCTCGCGATCATAATTCTATCCGTGCTCGGCTGTTGCGGGCGACTGCGGACGAAGGCCGCATTCCGGGCAGCGTGTGGGCGTTGCCCTTAAGTCGTAGCCGCAATTTTGGCAGCGTCCTGCCCGGACGGTACGCCACGGACGAAACGCTCTTATACAAGGCCAAAACCATATCGCCACGAGCAGCAGGGTGGGATAAAAGAGCGAAAAGTCGAATAGTACGGCCCTTTCAGTCATGCGTTCGCGGCTCCCGTCACCCC
Source organism: Tepidisphaeraceae bacterium (assembly GCA_035695715.1). GTDB lineage: Bacteria > Planctomycetota > Phycisphaerae > Tepidisphaerales > Tepidisphaeraceae > RYN-428. Next base: position 5,272 of record DASRRM010000121.1, on the reverse strand, counting down.
AGAAGCCGTCGAGAAATAACATATTTTCAAAAGGTGAGCGAGTCGCCTCCCACCAAGTCGTCGTAGTGTGTCCCATAGTAATGCAACAATACTCTCCTGGAGGGGGGGTACTGGTTTCGAAAACCGCACCGCGACCGGGCGGCGGAGCAGTAGCGTCAATCCAATGCCTATGCTCGTAATGCAGGCTAAGAATCAGTTGGTGCAAAGATATCGCTAACCGATCACTATTCAATCCTTGCGAATACGGCGCCTCGTAGACGAGGCTGTCAGAATGATGCCAGCTACGACCGCCAGCGGCGACAATTAGCAGCAGACCAGTCACGACGAGCGTAAGGCGTCGCGTCTTAAACAAACTCGACCAAGGTGTGTCTCGTGGCATCTTAACCACCTTCGAAAACACAAAGCGGGACGGGTCCGATTTTCACGTTTTCACCTCCTTTTTCGGCCGGCCGCTCTTGCGGAACGGCCCAAGGTTCAGCACCGATTCCATCTTCACCGTCCATTGCTCCGATCCAAACGGCCGGTTGTGGCTCAGGCAGTGGCGCAGGGCCGCTTCTTCCGCGGCCGTCTGCGGCTGGTTCACCCAGTCGGTCCAGTCTTTCCGCCGCCGAACCGGCCACGCCGCCAAGGGTATCAACGGCGTTTCCAACGTCGCCTTTTGCCCCAGGCTCGACCATCGCCATTGCTCGGCACGCCTGGCGATTCCCGCCCGCACGGCGTTGCGTTCAATATACCGCGCGACGGTCGTAAAATGCGCATCATTCTCCGTCGGAAACGACTTGTAGCGGCCTTGATAGACGCTGCCATGGCCGACGCGATGCCGATGTTCCACCCAGCGCCGCACGTGGGTGATTGTCAGCTTCTGCATGAACCGGGCGAGGTCGCCGTCGCGCTCCGGCCAAAGCAATAGATGCCAGTGGTTGGGCATGAGGCAGAAGCTGCAGATTCGCATCGGCGCGCTTTCCAGCGTCCCGGCGATGACCCGGATAAACGCGGCATAGTCCGCCGCGTCGGCAAAAAGTTCACGCCGCCCGGCGGCGCGGTTGAGAACGTGGTAGATGATGCCGCCGGGAGCGTGTCGGGGATGTCTTGGCATGAGGAGGAACATAAATTTCTACCACTCATTCGTCAATACCGGACCCGTCCCGCTTTTCGTTTCCATCCCGCTTTTCGTTTCCATTCGCCAATACTGGACCGTCCCGCTTTGCGTGCCCGTCCCGCTTTGCGTGCCTTCGTCAAATCAAAAGCCGTCCCGTTTTGCCTTCCTGCCCCGCCTTGCCTTCCCTGCCCGGTATTGCGATCCCGCATTCGGGACATCTGGCAAATGAGCCACGAAGATCGTAGCCGCAATGGAGGCAAAGACCGCGGCGGGCTCGCGAACGCGCTCGGAAGAATAAGCCGGCGCGCAAGACTCCAAGGGCCGCCCAAACGGGAGCCAATACTTCCAAGCACGGGAATGAGACTTCGAATGGCCGAATCTGCGCTGGGGATTTCGTAAAAATCGGATCTCCTTTTGGGTCAGTTGCCACGGTTACGTACGTAAAGCGATCAGGATGTCCTACATGCGCAAAAGTCTTGTCGTGTCGCTCCAGGACCGGTGTGTATCCGAGTTCATTAAGTTTCTGCAGGGATCCATTCAGTTCGGCAAACAGCCTACCCTTTTCCAATTCGTATTGTGGGCGCATTGGGTTATTCGGCGCGCCCTGGTCGACTTGTAGGTAGATGAAGCCTAATCGCAACCGGCCGTTGATCGCCTCAGCGAGCTCCCTCGCGGCAAGCGAGGTTTCATCGTGTGCCCGAACGACGGCGTCGTTCCCAACGGCAGCGAATCCATGTGACAATGACAACGCCCAGTTCCGCGTCGTAAAGGAGATCGTTATCCAGAGGCTAGCGAAGCACATCGCCGTGATAGAGATACAAATTACATAGACGATAAACCGGACGACTGCTAAAAAGCGTTCCCTATAATGCATCTTGCCAGCCCTCATAAAGAACATTGTTGGTCCAAATCGGTTCCTCGGATGCCGTCGAACTCGACGAGGTTTCAGGGCCGGAGCCGACGCTGCGGAAGACGCCATCAGCACCGCGCCAAGCACGCCAACATGCAAACCACGTAAGCTCCTTAACGGGAACCCACGTCCCAAGCCCTGGGGGCTTGTACATGAGGTAATCTGTAAAGTGCATGTCGGCGGAGGTGGGGGAGTTCCACCACGCCAACATGAGCGGCGCGGTTCCATCACCCGTTGGTTGCGACAAGGTGACCTCATCGCTTGGCGCATCGTACATCGACCGAGTTGTCCCGGTCGCGAAAACGGCCCCTGCATGCCCCGTTGTGATCGCGTCCGCTGGGTTAAAGTCGCCCGACGGCAGGATCGTTGTATACGGATAACTCGAATCGAGAAGTACGTCGCCTTCGGCACCGAGCGTCTCAGCCGTGGTCGTGTTCGCAATTCCCAATTCCGCGACAACGTTATTCCTAAAACCAACGTGCGTGACCGTCTGCACGAACTCCCACTGACCAGCGCCAAAACCGGAGGGCGAACTCGCGTCACCGGTAAGTTCGATACCCGGATCGAGGCCGACCCGCCCTTGAAACTGCCAGCCGGGCATCCCATGAGCCGGTGCCGGAAAAAAGCTGGCTTTTGTGGTGAAAAAGTGCACGCTGGCAGGTATGCCCTCATCCGTGAGGCTTCCGTCCGCCGGGTATACGTTGAACGACGTTGACGCGTCGAGAACTTTAATCGGGCGCGGCGAAAGGATGGAATAGAGAGAAACCTGGACCCCAACATCGTCTACCTCGAATGGAGCGGAGGCACTAACCCAGAAAAACGTGATCCCTTTTGAATAAATGCCGGTGGCTCCGTCTAGTTCGGTCTTCGCGGCTGTCGAAAAATCCGCCGTGTATTCGTGAAGTACGTCACCATCCCAACTCCAGCTATAGGTTGGGTGGGACACAAGGGCCGTGACGGAGTCGGGGAACACCACGACGGCTTCAAGATCGACGTATTGGCCGACAGCCCAATCTTGCGTCCCGTTTGTGACATCAGTCCCAAAACCCCCGGGGTCGCTCGGATCAAGCAGACTAATCGATAGCTTTGCCAGTGACGCTGGATTGCTTTTTGGATCTTCCGCCGGCACCGTTCCACATCCCGCCGCGGCTCGCGATTGGAATGTCGTCGTCGAATCAGAGGCGTCGTATTCGCCGCTTAGGGTGTACTGCAGACATCCCGCGGTTGAATTTCCCTCGATCGCGCCGTCCTCGTAGGTGATCGATGATGCTGAATCGCCCGACGGGATATCGACAGCCGGATAATTCGATCCGGACGGAACGATTTTCGTTCCGGAGCTGAAAAGGTAGTTCTGGCTGGCATCCGTGGAACTGAGATTCAACGTAAGCGCCTCGCCGGCCGGGTGCGGGAAGTAAAGCGTCACCGCCTGTTGATTTTCGGTTCCATCGGAACTCGCGACGAGCAGGTCGTTGCTCTCGCCGTTGTCAATTTTTATTCCCCACACATCCAACGTAAACGTCTTCTCCACCGCATACGTCGGCCCGCCACTCGTGCCCGTCGGTCCCATCGGATACAGCGTGAGCGTCGCGGTATAGACGCCTGGCGCGGGGGCGCTGCTGGTGCTGGCGGTGATGGTGCCTGAGCCGCTGCTTTCGCTCAGGCTGGCGGCGTGCGGGCCGGTGCCGTCGCCCCAGTCGATGAAGGCGACGGGGCTGAGCTCCGTCGACATATTGCTGAAAGTGTCGCTGACGCTGAATGATTCGCCGGAGCCGGCGACTTGCTCGGGAATCGTGTTCATCACCGGCACGGCGTTGTCCACCGTCGCGAATTTCGTCTCGTGCGAGCCATCGGTGGCGGTCATCGTGACCAGATATTGCCCGTCTTCGTGGTAGTTGTTGTCGATGGCTTCGGATGGGCTGCTGGTGACGGAGTTGTTGAAGCAAAAGCCGCTGGAGGAGGAGTTGCCGAAGTCAACGGTGCCGCATTCGCTTTCGGGGTCGGTGCCGCAGCCGCAACTGCAGGAGTATTCGTTCATGGAAGCCGAGACGAAGGCCTGGACGGTGTCGCCGGTGGTGGCGGGAAGGCCGCTGTCGGTGGTGACGTCGCTGAGGGTGAAAGCGGTGCTGTAGGTGCCGGGGTCGTCGAAGGGATTGCTGCCGGTGACGGTGATGTCGGCTTGCGCGCCGACGACGCCGACGGAGGTTTCCAGGAACGCCTCGACGTGGTAATCGGTGCCGCCGTGGGCGTAGGAGTGCTCGAATTCGCTCGTGCCGTCGGCGTAGGATTGATAACTCGTGCCATCGCCCCAGTCGACGAGATATTCGCTCTCGCCGCTGGCCCCATCCGAGCAAAATTCCGGAAAAAGCACCGCTTCGCCCGCCTGGCAGACGGTCTCGGTCGTCGCGCTGAACGACAGCGTCGGCTCCGGCACGCTGACCGTCACCGTCGCGGTCGTGCTGGAAGAATCCACCGGCCCGTCCGCGGTGTTGGCGATTGCGGTGACGGTATAGCTGCCTGGGCTGCAATAATAATGGGACATGCTGCTCGGATCGCCGGAGATGGTGCTGCTTTCGCCGTCGCCCCAGTCCACGTCGATGCTGGTGATGGGGTCGACTTCGCACGCGGCACAGCACGCGTCGGTGTCCACCACGACGGCCGAGCTCAGCGAGCCGCACGAGCCTTCCCACACCTCCCACGTCGGCCCGGTGACGGCTGTCGCAATATTGGACGCCGCCGAGGCCGTGCTGGCTGAATCCGTCGCCATCACGCGGTAATAATATCGCGTCGCCAGCGACAGCGCCGTGTCGCTGTAATACGTCGCGTCGGCATAGGCAACCGTGCCCGCCGTCGTCCACGTCGAGCCGTTGGTGGAACGCTGGATGGTGTAGCCCGCGGTGGCCTGCGAGGTATTCGACCACGACAAATCGATCTCCGTCGGCCCGTTGGTCGCCGCCATCAAATTCGTCGGCGCCAGCAATGGCGTCGTCACCGACACCGCCGACGTCGGATTGGCGTTGAAGCCGTCATTGCTGACAGCGGCCACTTCGTAGTCATAGCCGGTATCATCGTCCACGGTGGTGTCCTGATAACTCGTCGCCCCGGGCGCGGTTTCATCGATGATCGCATAATCGGAGCCGCCATCATCGCTGCGCTCGATGAAGAATGGCGTTGACGATGATCCCGGATTCGTCCAGGTCAAATCAACCTCGTTCGCCGTGGCGCTGGGCGGAGCCAAACTCGTTGCGGCGGCCGCAAGCGTCCAG
>DASRRM010000120.1:0-51172 GCA_035695715.1 Tepidisphaeraceae bacterium | reverse complement strand
CGGAGAATCTGTAACCAACAAACTGATTGCCAAACCTTTGCCTCGGAGCGCTGGCGGGCTCATGGCGGCGCAGGTGCGTGCGCTGGATTGGTCCCGGACCCCTCTCGGACCCCTGGAACAGTGGCCTGCCAGCCTCCGAGTTGCGGTTGACTTGTGTTTGAACAGCCCGTTTCCCATGCATGTCTGGTGGGGATCCCAGTTGATCTATATCTACAACGACGGGCACATCCCTATCCTGGGTAAGAGGCACCCGCATGCACTGGGCCAACCGGCCGCGCAGGTCTGGGTCGAGGTGTGGCCTATACTGGCGTCACAAGTCGAGGCGGTCATGCACCGGGGCGAGTCCACCTGGAATGAGCGGGCTCATGTCGTGCTCGAGCGGGACGGGTTTCCCCAAGATGCGTGGTTCACCTGGTCATATAGCCCCATCCGCGATGAAACAGGCGGAATTCGCGGGCTAATGTGCGTTGCAACAGAAGATACCGCAAGGGTGCTGGCTGAACGAGATCGCGATGTTCTCGAAGAGCAACGGCAGAAGCAGCGGGCTGACGAGAGAGCCACGGCCGAGAACGCGCTGCGAGACAGCAACGCCCTGTTGCGAGGCATCAGCGATTCGACGAGCGATGTGATCTTTGCCAAAGATCGGCAGGGCCGATTGCGATTTGCCAATCCCGCCACGCTGAAACTGATTGGAAAGCCGCTGGAAGAGGTGCTGGGAAAGACCGATTCAGAACTGCTTCAAGACATCGATGCCGCCCGGGTGGTCATGGAGAATGATCAGCGAATCATGGAGAGCGGAGTACCAGCCGACATTGAAGAAATTGTCCGCCAGTCCGATGGAACGCGGCATGTGTGGGCTTCGCGGAAAATGCCCAACAAAGATGCCGCCGGCAACGTCATCGGCCTCCTGGGTGTTTCGCGCGACGTCACGGATCAAAAACGGGCGGAGGAGACGCGTGCAGAATTAGCGGCGATTGTCGAGTCATCGGATGATGCGATCATCGGAAAGACATTGAACGGCGTCATCACCACCTGGAATGGCGGTGCCGAGCGGATCTTTGGATATACTGCTGCTGAAGTGATCGGCAAGAATGTTTTGATGCTGATTCCGCCCGAACATCAGCATGAAGAGGCGGGGATTCAGCAGCGCCTGGCGCGAGGGGAGCGCATCGAACATTTCGAAACCGTGCGAGTCGCCAAGACCGGCGCGACGATCGATGTTTCCCTTTCAATTTCTCCCATCAGGAATTCTGCTGGAATAATCGTGGGCGCGTCCAAAATTGTCCGGGATATCACCGCACGAAAAAGGATAGACGAGTCTTTGGCACGCCATGCGGAAGAGCTGGCCCGATCGAACCTGGAACTGGAACGCTTCGCGTATGTCGCTTCCCACGATTTGCAGGAGCCGATGCGCACCGTTCGCAGCTTCGCGCAGCTCCTGCAGCGGCGCTGTGCGGACAAACTGACGGGGGATGGCGAAGAATACCTGCGCTTCATCACCGATGGCGTCCAGCGCATGCAAACGCTCATCAATGATCTGCTGGCTAATTCGCGCGTCACCTCTCAAGGCGCCGCATTCGCGCCGGCCGATTGTAATCAGATTATTGCCAGCGTGCTGGAGAACCTGCATGCGTCGATCGAGCAACAGCAGGCAACCGTGTCTGTGGATTTGCTGCCAACTGTCATTGGAGATGCCACGCAACTTGGACAGGTCTTCCAGAATCTGCTGATCAACGCGATCAAGTTCCACGACACCCAGCCCCCGATCATTCAGGTTTCGGTAATGGATGCGCCTCTTGAATGGCAATTCTCAGTGCGGGACAACGGGATCGGCATCGCACCCCAGTATTTCGAGCGGATTTTTATCATCTTTCAACGGCTGCATACGATAGAGGAATACGGCGGGACGGGCATTGGACTGGCAATCTGCAAGAAGATCGTGGAGCGACATGGCGGAAGGATCTGGGTAGAATCAAGGGTGGGAGAAGGGTCGGCCTTTCATTTTACGATTCAAAAGCGATAGAAAATCATGAGCGATAAATCGTTGGATATATTGATGGTGGAGGACAACCCGGCTGATGTCCGACTGACGCTCGAAGCGTTCCGGGAATGCAAGGTCCAGAATACCTTGCACGTCGCCAAGGACGGAGTGGAGGCGATGGCGTTCCTGCGGCGCGAGGACAAGTACGCCAGCGTGGCAAGGCCGAATCTCATCTTTCTGGATCTGAACCTGCCTCGTAAGAACGGCCGCGAGGTTCTCGTGGAGATAAAATCCGACCCCAACCTGCGTCGCATTCCTGTCGTGATCCTTACCACTTCCCGATCGGACACGGATATCACAAAATGTTATGACCTGCACGCCAATTGCTACGTCGTGAAGCCGGTGGATCTGGACGAGTTCATCCAGATCATCCATCACATCGAAAACTTCTGGTTGAATTCCGTTGCGTACGCCTCAACCTGAACGGAACGGGTTGTCGTCATTCTGCCAGTTATTATCAGACCGCCGACCAATCCTCTCGGGATTTGGGAGGTGACCCTTTGCAACTCGCGACTATCAGTTGCTCAGCGCGATCGACCATAGCCTTTGCTCCTGATCGCTTGTCCGCGCATGGATATCCGGTCTGGCCTGTTTATCCCGCGCCGCCATTGACCGATATGTTTCAATATAGATGGGCTGGCGGAACACGGCGTTCCGCCTCTATATACGACTCAACCGCAAAAACAACATGTCGACCCGCAGGAACGCCGGCACAACGTCAAACGACTGTAACGTCGTAGCCAATTCGCGCGCTGGGATTCCCGTCAAAGACAGAAGAATCGGCCATGGACGCCCCTCAGCACATTGGCGTACCCGGATCGCCCGTGCGACGGTTTGGGGTGTCGCCTTTCTCGGCGCGTCCGGTATCATTGCTGGCTTATGGTGGGCAGTCCATCCCCCGCAGGCCCCGAATGCGGCGGCTTCCGGGGAAATAGCGAGCTTGCTGGAAACCGGTGCCGCGCTCGAATTGGAGATCGCGAGGACTGTTCGCCCGGCAATCCAGCGCACCGACTTCCTCGCCAAGGATCCTCAAGTCATCAAGTTGCTTGAAGCGAACGATGGTCCGGGGGAAACAGCCTGGCTGAACCGGGAACTCGCCGCCGCGACTGAGGTCGACGCGCTGGCTCTCTTCGATTCGACTGGGCATATCACGGCGATTAATACGCACTATGCTGATGGTCAGCCGATCGCGCCTGCGCGCCTTGGGCGTATTCTCGGCGCGGAGTTTGGCAAACGTGAAATTATCCAGAAATGCCTTCGGAATGGCGTCAACACGTCGGTCCTGGAGTTCCAAACTCACTGCGACATCACGCCCGCTCTGTTCGATTCAACGGGGTTGTCAGTTGCCTACTCGGTGCCCGTGCTGGATCCCGGAAGCGGCGTGAAAATCGGCGTTATCAGCGCACGGCTTCGATTTGATCGTCTAAGCAGCCTCATTCAGGGCCGGGTCATTGCCAATGGCGCAGCGAAGGTGTACTTCGTCACCGATGCGGGAGCCTACTTCTCGGAATCGATCAACGCCTACACGGAGCAACCGCCGATCCCCGTCGCCGATCTGCGGGATATCGTCCGGCCCCCGGCCGGCATGGTTGCGCAGGGTCTTATCCGGCACGGGGACAAGTACGTGATGGTTATCCCGCTCAAGGGGTTTCAGACCCTGGAAGGCGGGGGGATTCACGCGCTGCTCATTGCAGATGAACGATGGATCATGGCGGACACCCGGCGGGAAAAACTGCTTCAGGCTGCCGCGGCCGGGCTCGTCGGGACGCTGTTGTTGATTGTTGCCGGGTTGCTTCATTCTTGTCTGGCGGCGCGCCGCATGAAAGAAACGATCGAGTTAGCGAGCGCCGCGAACGCGCGGCTCGCGGCGATCGTCCAATGTTCCAACGATGCAATTATCGGTGAGTGCCTGGATGGCGCGATCGTGAGTTGGAACCAGGCGGCAGAGCGGATTTTTGGTTATGGCGCCTCTGAAGTCGAGGGGCGCCAAGCCGAAATGTTGGAGCCGTCCGACAGATGTCGCGAAATGGTCGAGCTGCGCAACGCTGCACTTCAAAATAAATCCGTTGACCACGTCGAAACGCAGCGCGTCCGCAAGGACGGCTTGTCGATCGACGTATCGATCTCGCTCGCTGTAATCAAGGATCGCGACGGCGCATCGATCGGCATCGCAAAAATCGTGCGTGACATCACGCGTCAGAAGCGCGCCGAGCACGAACTCCGCAAGGCATTCGACGAGATGGAGCGCCAAGTCGCCGAACGCACCAGGGAATTATCGGAAACCGTGATTGCCCTCGAATCGCAGATGGCGGCGCGGCGACAAGCTGACCAGGACATCACGCAACTCAACGAAGCGCTGGCTCAATTGCGCAAGAGCGAAGCCAACCTCGCCGACGCCCAACGCATTGCGCATCTGGGCAGTTGGAGTTGGGATCTTCGGACCGATACCATCCAGTGGTCTGATGAACATTACCGCATCTGGGGCCTCCGGCCGCAGGAGTGCGTCATGACCGCGGAACTTGCCCTGAGTTTAATTCATCCGGATGACCTGCCGTCGTTGCGGAACAAGATCGACAAAGCCATTCAAGACCGGGTGCCCTACCAGTGCAAACTCCGCATTGTTCGCAGGGACGGGACGATACGAGTCGTACAATCCTCGGGACAGGCGGAGTACGACGACGTGGGCCAACCGACCAATATGTTTGGCACCGCCCAAGACATTACTGATCGTCAGGAAGCAGAAGAAAAGGTTCACCAGTTGAACGCCGAGTTGGAGCAGCGTGTTGAAGCAAGGACCGCCGCACTGCGCGACAGCGAGGAGCGTTTCCGGCAATTCGCCGAGAACACCAAAGACGTATTCTGGATGACGACAGTCGCGGCCGACGTCAGTCTCTACGTCAGCCCTCGTTACGAGGCAGTTTGGGGACGACCCTGCAGCGGGCTATACATCAATCCGCACGATTGGATGGAAGCGATTATCCCCGAGGACCGCCCACTCGTCATGCAGGTCTGGCAAGCCCTGACAACCACCGGCGGGTATGAAGTGGAGTACCGCATCCGGCGACCCGATGACACGATTCGATGGATTCGTGACCGCGCACTGCCCATCCGCGACGAGCAAGGAAAAATTTACCGAATCGCCGGAATCGCCGAGGATATCACCGAACGGCGCCTCGTCGAGCACCAGGTCATCGAGGCGAAGGAGGTGGCGGAGACCGCCAACCGCGCCAAGAGTGATTTCCTTGCCAAGATGAGCCATGAGATCCGCACGCCGCTGAACGGCGTGGTGGGAATCACGGATCTATTGTTGGACAGTGATCTGGATGCTCAACAGCAACGATTTGCAAAACTGATCAAGACCTCTGCGCAAACGCTCGGCGATCTCATCAACGATGTTCTGGATTTTTCAAAAATCGAGGCTCAGAAACTGGAGTTGGATTCGATCGATTTCGATCTGCACGCGGTGCTTGAAGATGTCATTGAAGTCATGGCGCACCGGGCCGCGGAGAAAAATGTGGAGCTTGCCTCCTGCGTTGGGCCTGACGTTCCTCGCCTGGTTCGAGGCGATCCGGCACGGGTGAAACAGATTCTGGTGAATCTGGTGAACAATGCGATCAAGTTCACCGCCGAGGGGTCAGTCAAGACCCGATTGACGCTGGAAGCCCAGTCGCCCGAGCAGGTCACTGTACGATTCGCCATCATTGACACGGGAATCGGTATTGCTCCTGAAGGGATCGACCGCCTTTTCAAGAGCTTTTCCCAAGTGGAAACCTCGACCACGCGTACTTATGGCGGGACGGGCCTGGGATTGGTCATCGCAAAGCAACTCGCGGAACTAATGGGCGGCGCCATCGGCGTGGACAGCGTGAAGGGCAAGGGATCGACGTTCTGGTTCACCGTGAAGCTCGACCTGGTGTCGCCAGATCGGCAGCCCCGCCCTGGCGCGAACATCGATCTCCGCGGCCTCCGTGTGCTGGCGGTCGCCTGCAATGCCGCTGTGCGTGAAATCCTGCGCGAACAGATCTCAAGCTGGGGTCTGGACGTCGCGACCACCGCCGACGGTGCCGAAGCCGTGCGGATCCTGGCCGCGGCCACCGCCGAAGCAAAGCCATACCGCATTGCCATCCTCGATGGCACAATGGAGGGTTTCGGCGGCATGGAACTGGCGCGAGCCATCAAGGCTCGGCCAGAGATTGCAAATACGGCGTTGTTGATGTTGCTCCCCATGGAGTGCAAGGTCGATCCCACAATGCTGACCGCGGCCGGCTTTTGCGGCCACCTTCTCAAGCCGATCCGGCAGTCACATTTGCATGACGAAATCATGAATGCTCTCGCGGGAGCACGAGGGCCGTCAAACGAGGCGGATTCAAAGCAAGCAATCCCACTGGAGGTCCACCAATCCCATTCACAACCAGCAGTTGTCGCCCGGCAGGCAAGAATCCTTCTCGCCGAAGACAACGCAGTCAATCAGATCGTCGCTTCACAGATTCTTGCCCGCAACGGCTATGCCTACGACATCGTGGACAATGGCCGCAAAGCCACTGAACAGGCGGCGACGCAGAACTACGACCTGATCCTGATGGACTGTTCGATGCCGGAAATGGATGGCTTCGAGGCTACGGCGGAAATCCGCCGCCAGGAGGCGGGTGATACGCGCCGCGCCGGTCGCCGCATACCCATCGTCGCTTTGACAGCTAATGCCATTAAGGGGGACCGGGAGCGATGCATCGCGGCGGGGATGAACGCCTATGTGAGCAAGCCGGTCAACTCTCGGCGGTTGATTGAAACCATTGAAGGACTCCTGGAGCGACATGCGCGTGCGGAAACGACTCCAACGAGCGCACCTTCGCCGGATGATTTCGCAATTCCCGCGGCTCATCCGCCTGTCGCACCATTTGCGATTGAACACTTGATGGATCAATGCATGGGCGACGTCTCGTCCGTTCTGCTGATTCTCGATGAATTCCAGAAGCAGATTTTCAGGGACATGCCGGAACTCGAATCCAACGTGGCCAGCCGCAACGGCACACGCACTGCCGCGCTTGCACATGCGCTCAAAGGCGCTTCGGGCGTGTTGTCGGCCGGCGCGGTACAACGCAGCGCAGCCGAGTTGGAGCGGCTGGCGCGCGCGGGCAATCTCGACAACGCCGATGCACTGCTTTCAAAGTTGCGCGACGAAGTGAGCTTGTGTATCCAATTCATCCCCGAGGCCCGCAAAGCGGCGTCGGACAGCGCGCTTGCACACACGGAACAGGGACAATGAATATGCGTGTTCTAATCGTTGACGACAATGCCCTTGCTTTGATTGTGTTGCGCAAGGCGCTGGTCGCGGCAGGCTACGAAGTCATTTCAGCGGTGAATGGCCGCGAAGCGCTCGATCTCCTGCGGGATGGTTCGTGCCGACTGGTCATCTCCGACATGGAGATGCCGGAAATGGACGGCTTGGACTTGTGCCGCGCCATCCGCGCCGATGGCACGCACGGTTATGTCTACGTGATGCTGCTGACCAGCCATGATTCACGCGAGGAGCGGGTTGCGGGCCGCCGCGCCGGGGCCGATGACTTCATTTCCAAACCGTTCGACCGTGAAGAGCTTCTGGCTCGACTTGAAACGGCGGAGCGCATTCTTTCGCTGGAAACACGGGACGTCACCATTTTCGCGATGGCTCGGCTTGCGGAATCGCGAGACCCCGAGACGGGCGCCCATCTTGAGCGGGTTCGCGCGTATTCGCGCGTGCTGGCCAAACACCTGGCAGAGCTGGACAAATTCCGTAGCGAGATCAGCGCCGAATACATCCGCCTGATCTATCTGACCAGCCCTCTGCACGACATCGGCAAAGTCGGTATTCCTGATTCGGTCCTGCTTAAGCCCGGGCGCCTCAGCGACCGCGAGTTTGAGATCATGAAAACGCACGCAATGCTGGGCGCGCAGACCCTCGATGCGGCGATGAAGCAGTTTCCCGGTGTGAAATTCCTCCAGATGGCGCGCGACATCGCCGCGACGCATCACGAGCGTTTTGATGGGACGGGGTATTCGAATCGGCTCGCCGGCTGCGCGATTCCGCTTTGCGGGCGGATCGTCGCGCTGGCTGACGTTTACGACGCGCTGACATCCCGGCGCGTCTACAAGGACGCCATTGGTCATGATATTGCCCGCTCCATTATTCTTTCGGAAAGCGGCGCACATTTTGATCCGGACATCGTGGAAGCATTTGCGGTTCGCGAGCGGGAGTTCGCCGCGATCCGATTGGAGTTCGCGGAACATCAGGCCGTGGCGGCGTAACTGCTGGCGCGGGTTTTTCGCACATTTGCGGGATTTCCGCCCCAATCGTTTCAGTATGGAGCCTCAGTGAAGAAGACCATCCTTGTCGTCGACGATATGCCGATCATCCGCGATCCCATCGCGGCCATGTTAGGCTCATCGGGTTACCATGCCCTCAGCGCGGCGAATGGTACAGATGCCCTGAAATTGCTGCGCGGTAACAGTGCGGACCTCATACTCCTGGACGTCGTGATGCCTGGGATGGATGGGCTCACATTCCTGCGCCATCTCCGGTCCGACCCATCGACAGCCAAAGTTCCGGTCATCATGCTGAGCGGCGAGGAAGACCGCCAGGACATTATGCAGGCCGGCAAGCTCGGAATTCAGGGGTACGTGCTTAAGTCGAGTTTTTCATTGAAGGATTTGCTTCAACGGGTGCGGAAACAGGTGGATGTCGATTCATCGGCAGCGCCCGCTGTTCCGGTTGCGACCAGCCCGAGCGGCCAGAAGTTGGCGCCGCCTGTGCCCATCTTAGCCACTGAAACATCGTCGTGCGTGCCAAACCGCGTTGCTGCGCCGGCAAGCGTCAGCAGCAGCGCTCGGACGGACCCACGCTTGCCAGGACCGCTTCTTACGCGAGAATCGTGCATCCAGCGCGCCGAGCGCGCGCTTCAGGGAAAGACCTTGTCGGGGGTCGCGGCGCAGGTGATTTCGATGGCCGCTTCGCCGCGCGGCGACATCGGTGACCTCGCGATGCTGGTAGCGCGCGATGCCATGCTCACCACGAGAATCCTACAAGCCGCCAGCAGTCCCCTCTATCGGTCCACGCGTCCGGCGTCCACCGTACCCGACGCGGTTCGCCAGATTGGTTTTTCGGGCGTGCGAAACATCGCCGCGTCGGTTGGTATCTACGACGCGATGCCCTCCTCGAGTGCTGATGGATTCAATCCTCTGCTGTGCTGGCGGCACTCCTTTGCCGTCGCCACTCTTTGTGAACGTCTCGCCTCTGCCGGCGGCAACACGGACATCGTGACTGGCCACGCATACCTCGTTGGCCTTTGCCACGATCTGGGGGAAATCCTGTTTCGAATGGAATTCGGCTCGGAATATCAGGCCGTCGTCGAGGCGCAGGCCCGAACCGGCAGGCCTCGCAAGGATATCGAGCTTGCGCTGCTTGGAATGACCCATGGCGAATTGGTGATCACAATTCTCAAGCATTTGGGGCTTCCCGAAACGGTACGTAATCCCATCGAGTTGTTCCACAACGGGCGGGAGGCTTCGGGGACGAACGTCGCGCGCCTCACCAGCTTGCTTCGTCTCGCAGAGCGTGGCGCGAACGGTGCCTTGCTGGCGGCCACCGGGGATGCCGACGTCGAGCCAGTCAGTTGCGCGGATTTTCGCGCCGCCGCCGGAACCGACAACGCGCTAACAATCGACTGGGTCGCGTTTCGTAGTGAGATCCAAGCCATGACGGCGATGTTGGCTCGACTCTCCACCGGGGATCAGGCGAAACTGATGTCGCCACTATTTCCAGCCCAACAGACCCGGATCTGGATCGCCCGCGATCCGGCGGTTTCTCCGTTCGACCCGCTGACCACGGCATTGGAATCCATGGCGCGCGTTACGATCCGCAACGCGTTACCCGATGTCGAAGCCTTTCGTGAATACGACAGGCTGGTCGTCCTAGCACGTCACCCGTCGGTCAGAGGCTTTACTGCGCACGACATTGCCAAATTGCGATTGATGGAAGATCTAAAGACATCCCGTTTGCTTTGGTTGGTAGGCCGTCTCGAAGGGGATGGTATTGTCGGTCCGGGCGGAATCAGGCCGACCTTGTGGCGGGCGCCGCTTAGTTCTCTTGCGACCTTCATCTCAATAAATGAATGACCGGTTATGCGGTCTATCAAATTCCCAATGTGCGGGAAGCGCTAGTCACAGCGGCACGGCGTGGCGTTCACATCAATGTCATCGTCGAAACGCCGGATCGGCTCGAAGGACAGAGTGAGTACAGCACACTCAAGGCGCTTGGCGCTTGGTAACGACGTCGCGGCTTGCGCCGCCGTCTATTTCTGGCTACGGGAAAATCGGCGTCGGAATCTTACGGGCAAGGTTGGGATTCTGCATGTGAAGTGTGAAGTGTGTGGTGGCTGATGGCCGCTGGCTTTTTCTCTCTTCAGCGAACCCTAACCGAGTACGCGTTCGACACTAATATGGAGCTTGGCATGTTGACAACTGGCGGCGAATTACCAAGACAGGTTGAGGCGACCTTTGACCGGCTGATTGCGACAGGAATGCTGACAGCAGTGTGATCCAGCGGCTTTTACTTCATGCTATCACAACATGGCCACGAGTTTCCGACAGCCGGTGGGCTGAGAAAGCATTACTTTTTTCGCCGAGCACGACTCTCTACTTTGTTCTTGCCAGCTCGCTTCGCGGCAGTTCCCGCCTTTTTTTTCGAGCTAGAATCCTTCCTCGGCCTCTTCCGAGAGACGCTGTCAGAACGCAATTGAGTGTTCAGAGGCAAGGATGCGTCAAACACGATGGCTTGGACATTTGCCCCAAACGAATTGCTGGCATCAGACGCCTGCTCCTCCAAATCGCGCGTCGCCGCTGCTATATTTTTCCAGACGGGCTTGTGCGTTTTTGGAAGGTTCGTCGCATTCATCCAGACCACGGCAAATATGCCAAAGCTCGTTGCAAGTTCCGACATATATCGGTCTACAAGTTGCACCCGTAACGCCGAACGACTGTCGGGATTGCTGGATATCTTGACTTCGATTGGGACGGCAATCGCATCGCCCGAAACCGAGCCTGGCGCAGGAACGCGCGCCAGTATGTCGACCTCCGATCCAGGAGCGCCGCCGACCTTGCGCGACGACTTCCGTCGATAAACCTGTACCTCCCGATCAGCGGTCACGGCATAGTTTTCGAAGTAGTCTTTCACGCATTGGCACAACTTGCCCGAAATCCGCTCCTCTGCCTTTGGCGTTGGCGGACCATCCTTTGGAACGTTCCAGAGATCCTCCAAATCGTCGGATAGATCGGATCGCAGCCGGTCGGCGTATTGCTCAATTGCCTCGATAACCCCTTCCATCGCGTCCAGTCCAGATCGGATTAGCCGTTTTGTTTTTGCGTTCAGCAATTCTGCAACCGAGGTAGGTGGAATCGGTGTCCATTTCGAGAGGCGATACGCTCGTTCCGCCGCCGCGCGATGGCGCCGCATCCACGGATACTTTGTTTTGAATATTCTTTCGATCTCCCGCAATGCCTGAACGGCGTCGGCATCGACTCTTGAAGTAAGCCAATCCAATACTTGGCCGCGAAGCTCCCTTGCCGAATCATTGGGCTGCACTGCATACGCAATCCCTGAATTTAGCACCCTGTCCGTTTCATAGGGAAATAATTCAATGAGAAGTTGAAGCAGTTGCGCAGCCTGCGAAACCTTCATGCCATCTTGCCACGACTTAGTGCCGTTCCTCGGCATTCGCAGCTGCCCGCGCTGCGCAAAGTCGGCAAGGATGCGTTTCGCCAAGTCACGATGTTTACAAAGGAACGGAAGGACCGAATCAAGGCTCTCCGACATCCGCTCAGACAGTAACGCAAGCGCCAGACGCACGACTTGATCGTCCTGTATCGTACCGGCAGCGTCAGCAAGGATTCTCAAGCACGCTGCTAGGGCATTCCGCGAATCCCTCGAAAGGACAAATTTCGCCACACTCTCTATTTGACTCTCGGGAACCGCGCCGCTTTCGAGCAATGACACAAGTAGACGATCCAATTCGGGATCAGCGGTGAGGCAACACAAGGTCTCCAGCAACGAATCGAGTAGTGGCCCGGAGCCTTTGACATTCGACGTCGCCAAATCGGTCACGGCGCTACGCATCGCCTCGGGAGCGCGCTGATAGAATGCCTTAAGAAGCGCCTCCTTCGGCTCGCGCTGCTCGTCAATCATTGTCGGGTGGAGCTCTCGTAGCATGTACCATGCCCAGCGGCTCCACCACTCGACGGAGAGTGCGTTTAGTCGATCAGGAGCCGCTTCGATAAGTAACATTAGTGCCGGAAAATATCCCGGCAAGATCGCGCTGAATGGCTGCGACCTGGCGCGCTCTGGCTCATCCGTCTCGGTAAGCAGAAAACGCATTGCCGAATCCACAATTCGGCGCTTGGTATTCTTGTCAGCGGCTTTCCATCCAGGTGTGATGACAAGATGCCGTCGGAAGTCATAAGCGACACTGAACTCTTCAACCGTCAACTCGTTACAAAGGTTAAAAAAGAATTTCGGATCCTTCGCCTCGGACAACTCCAACACCTCCCGTATTCTGCTGCTCGGGGATGGAACAACTCGCGTGCGCCGTGTCTTGCGATTCATCCGCTTCATCGCCCTGTATTCTTTGCGGAGATTCATGGCAAGTTCGCTGCCAAGTTCCACGGCCAATGGAATGGGTAGCAGTGACGCGAGCGGTTCGGTCTCGCGCACACTAAGCCATGTCTCGACTGACGCAAAGTCCAGTCCCCATGCCATCGTTCGTACTAGGTCTACAAATCGCTCACGTTGTTCGACTGGCCAATCTGAATTCGCTGCATTGCGCAACATCCATGGAACGTCATCGACTGTGACCAATCCGTGTGTGTGGTGTACAACCGTCCAAAGTCTAGAACGATCGACGCCCCTGGCCACGAGTTCACTGACAATGGAGCGTCTGATGTCCGCTCGACCGTCGAGCGGTGAAGGGTTTGGCACCGCTTTTTCCCCCGCGTGCCTGGCCCGCCAGCTATCGTCAATGGGATTGAGCGGAGAATCACCGTAGACGTCAGCAGTCTCTAGCAACATCGAAATCAACGCGTCCTTTACGCCAGGTTTGTCGAGTTCGCTTAACGCACGATGCGCAATTCGCATTATTACGCGGCCAACCGCATCATGGTTACCGTGAGGGCGGATGTGCTGGCGAGCCCAGTTGAGACCCTCACACGGATGGTCACGAGCATCAAACTCCTTGCTGTCCAGTTCATATAAGAATCCTTCTAATGCGCCCCGTTCGAGCGGGCTTCCATGCGCGTTCATGACCGCAAATAATTCGAGGGTTGTGATATCTGCTGGCCACAAGCAGCGCAACGCAATGCCTTTCAAGTCATACGCGGGATCGCCCGTTGATAGATGAATCAACGGTTTGAGTCGGTATTGCGCATCGCGAGTGCCGAGTGAAGTTAGCAAGTATCCGGCACTCTTTCGCGAGCGGATTGACGCCGTTCCATCGAGAACAAGTTCGGCAAGAACATTGCTCAACGACTGAAGTTGCATACTGCGAATGAAATCAAACGCACATTGCAGCAAGTCCTCAGCTTCTGCGCCGCGCTCGGCCAGGGCTTTCTGAAGATCGTCCTCTATTCCAGAATAACGGAACCCGTCAAGCCTGAAGCTGTCCCGCGGTACGTCGGTAATCACATGTCGGCGGAAGCGATCGAGGAATTCGAGCATCCCACGACGGCGAAGGCGATGATCCGCCACATCGGAAATCCCAATGACTTCCGGATCATAGTTGACCAGCCACTCCGCCACGTCATTGCTTTCCATTGCAGCAAAGGCAGCGGTTTCACGTAGCGGGCCGGCAACGCCGAAACGCCATCCGAGACCAGACCCGAGGAGTGATTTCGACTGGTGGGGCAAAAGCGTTGCGATTCGGCGTCCAGCCAGATACTCGGCTAATTGCCTGTGTGCGAAGCGGAACCGATTTGGCCCCTCGCGTTCGAAAAGCCCGCAATTGCGGAGAGCACGAAGGACTTCATAATCAATTGCCGACGGACCCAGAGATGATCCCGACAGCTCATTGCGATCCAACGAGTCCGCCTTGGGATTGTCGTTAAGGTCAATGACTTCGCGACCGGAGAGGAGCGTGAAACAAGCCAGTCGTTCGGCTGCCTCAAGTAGATCCCCCAGCGGCATCGCGGTTGCCGTTCCGCGTTCCATCCGCTCCGTTCTTTCGCCCGCCAGTTGTTCGATTCCCTTCTTAAATAAATCCTTGCGACTTTTCGGGAGCGTTCCGCCGTCTTTGAAAACGCGGACCAACATTTGGAGCGTCAAGGGTTGGTACGCCAAGAGCGAAACCCCCGACCTGTTAACAGCCAGAAAAAAGACATCGGGGTCCACGCCAAGTTCCTTAACAACGCGGCGTACATCGTCATCAGAAATTGGAGTGAGCACCGCGAGGCGTGTATTATCTTCCGGATAGACTTCTCGGATGGCAGCCTCCACCTCGGTCGGCCATACCGCAGAGCGACACGAAATCCGCAATCGCGGCCGTTTGCTTTTAAGGTCTTCGCGAATCCAAGTGGCCACAATGTTACTTGTCGTGCGAACCGGCATCATCGCTTCATCAAGCGAATCTAGATATATCGCCGATTTGCTCCGCAGATCCAAAGCGATCTTCGTTAGCCGGGATTCCAATGCATCGGATGACGTTGCCATGCGGCCCACGCTGAGCTCAATCACCTTAAGACCGCGTCGGCGCTCAAAATCGGCCAGATGCGCCATTTCAAAAGTCTTGCCAAGGCCAGCCGAGCCCAGCATGCAACACGCGTGGGTTGTGGCGAGATCTTCGGTGGCAACCTCCACTCGCGTCCCGTCCTCACCGGAAAGTTCCCAAGTTCTTACAATTGGCCATCGACTCATGACTCTCATAGTAGCGTTGCGGAAAATCCGTGAAACCCTTCCAGTGAGTCCGCCCTGATCGAAAGAGCACTCTTGAGGGCTGCAGGAGTTTCGACGATGCAAGCTCATTTGGACGTTTGCTGGCACAAAGCGATGTTTGCGATAAGCTGGCCGTGAAATGTCGATATGAAAGAATTGAGTGCCAAATTGAATCCCAGACGGTTTCCCGGCATGTCGCCGCTCATGGCGGCAGTCGTCGGTTATGTCATGGGCGAGTCGTTTACCGATTCGGAAATCGCCGAGATCACAGTGAGCGAGGCGGAAGGCATTGTCAATTTCCGAAAGGCTGGGGCCGTCGGATTCGACGGTCTCCAAAGCCTGGACGATCTTCGTAACAACTGGAATCGGTTGCTCGATGCTGCCGGCCTTACGCCGGATGAACGTCGCGATGCCGTTCGCCTCTTCGTCGAGAAGGTGGAGAAGGTTCGCGGCACGGAGCTGTAAGTCTTGGGCGCTTACGCCGCAGCGCGTTCGCTTGAATCGGCGAAGGGACGGATCACCCATTTACGCAGGCGAAGGACGGACGTCGGCAGCGGCTGGAATCCGGCTTCATGGCGGGCGCGATTGACAGCGCGCAGGATGTCGAGGAGTTGACGACGCACCGGAGCATAGGGCACGAGTCGCAGGCTCTCGAATTCCAGCCAAAGGAGTTCGACGGTTCTGTGCGTGGCCAGATCAACAAAGTACGACTTGAGTTCTCGGTATCGGTCGGGATGCAGGCGGACGGACGGATGCCACTTGCCGTCGGAGCCGTGCTTGTAGCTGATGGAGTAGCCCTCAAACTTCAGCGGCTTGTGGCGGATGTCCTTGAAGTTCGGTTCGTCCCGGAAGAAGCGATGGACCCCCTTGCTGGCCAGCAGCACCCAGAAGCGGTTGTGGCGAATGTAATGCACGTTGGCCAGGCCGCCCACCTTGCGGCGTGCCCGCGCCCATTTGGAAATGTCCACGCCGTAGCGCTCGATCAGTTTGGCATCGACGGCGCGCGGATCTTTGCGGTCGGGAACCACGCCGCTGACGTAAAACCAGTACCCCTGTCCGACGTAGCTGACGGCCAGTTGCTGGATGAACCCTTCGATCGATGTGGCCTCGCAACGGTACACGCTTTCCGCCTCCAACCACCGTTATGCGAATAGTGGGGTTGTTTGTGGCACAAGCCCCCACGAAAGCACGAAAGAACCATCGATCCTTCGGCCGGCGTCAGTCACGTTGAGACGCTTCGGCCCGGAAACTCCATGTCGGAAAGAACCTCCTTCTGCTACGCGGTATTGCGGCGGCCTGGCTGCATTCCAGATACCCGCGCCGCAATACATGGCGGTAGCGGAGAAAAAACCTCCGGCGGCAGGCGGGTACACCCCGACTGTCCGCCGTCATTGCGCCACCAAAAGACGACTCACGGCCACGTGAGACCTCTTTCAGCTGCGAATCAGTCCTTAAACCCAGGAACCGCAATCCCCGCGTGGAAAGCTTTTGGCTCTCCACGCGGGGGGCGGTACGTCTACGAATTGAAATTGACCCGTCGTCCCTTTCATCGTCGCATGGAACCCGGCACCACCCGTCAGTTCGCGAACGGCTGCACGACTGCCTTGCAGTGCATCCGCCGGCTCCCGCCGCTTTTACTGAGGACACTCTCCCAGTCTCAGGAATTTGACTCACCCGGTTGAATCGGCGAAAAGACGAAAGTCTTTTCGCCGCCGGGCACCGAAGAACCACCTCCGGCATCCTTAAGACCTTCCACGGTTAGTGACAAACGTTGCACAACCAGTCACGTCGCTAGGGCTTGTTACGGCCCAGAAAACGAGCGCACGTCCAAGGCTCCCGCCTTGGCGCAGTTTCCGTCAGTCCAACAGACCGACGATTTCCGGGGGCAGAACACAGAAGCTCCTCCCGTACCCGCCGCTCGTTTCCGTTCGCAGTTCGGCACCGTCTCTGGTCATACTTACTGGCAAGGGCTTTCGCCCCTTTCATCGTTGAGCTCTTCGCGGCCGCTTGTTTAGAGCGGACCCCGAGTCTTCTCTTTGAGTCTTTTGACCCATCGACCCGGCCGGGCGCGTCACCGCGCTCCGGGCTCCCGACGCCAGCGGCGTTGAACGGACCTGACAAGGGACATTAACCCCGATAGCTCATGGCGAGCTTTGGTCCGAACCCCACCGACAGGATTTGCACGCCCAGGGGCGGCGTGCTCACCTGCTTCATCTGTCACGGCCTCGCCAGCATGCGCGAGGTCTTTCCCGGTCGCCCCTCTTCCGCAGGGGAGCGTAAAACCATGAGGTAGAATCTGGGGATTAGTCTCGAAACGAGGGTTACGCCCAGAAGCCCCTCTCGAACCGGACGAGCACCTTTCGATGCATCCGGCTCTACGGGTCCGCTCACGTGACGGCTGGTTAGGCCGTCCCCTTTCGTCGGTTGGTTAGCGAAGGCAAAGCCTTCGCATCCGACTCCTTGGGTGCGAGCGTTCAATCCCGCGACGTCAGATACGTTTCAACGTTCCTGACAGCAACAGACCCAAAGGTCTGCGCATGGACGCTACGACGAAACGCGGGAGCAAAACAATGTTTTCGTGAAGTGAAAGGACCGCCCGGCGCGATGCCAGGCGGTCGTGGAGGAACTGGATGCCTCGACCGAGTCGAGACTTATTTCTTAGGGGGCTGGGTCTTCGTCGCTCCCTTCTTGACGATAGCCGGTTTTTTCGGCGCTTTGGGCGTGTCGCTGGACTGAAGAGACCCGTGCTGGATGTGACCGTTGCTCATGACTGAACTCCTTGTTCAAGGGGCCAAGCAGGACCGCCGCTCGGCCGTAATACCTGCGAAGGTTGTCGCGTGAGACGGCGAAGAAAATCGCCGCGAGAAAAGCGATGCCGAGGTCCGACGCGACGGGGCGGCCCCCGAGCGAAGGGCGCCATGCCGCATACGAGAACAGCATGGCCACCAGAGAATTGCTGTGGAACTGGTAGTAGCGGTAATGGGCCTCGACCAGGGCCTCGAAGGCTTCGAGCCGTTCGGGAAGCCGCGAGTCGTCCCATGCGGGCTTCTCGATGCCGGTCCAATGATGCAACCGATCGATCGTCGCCCAGCGCACCGCGCTGGCGGTCATCCCGGCGGCGACCGACGCGAGCGTGACGAACAGAAAGCCGCCGATGCTCGGTGTCGCGGTGGAAGGATGGAGCAGCCACGTCTGCACGACTGGGGAAAACGCTGCAAGGCCGATCAGTACAATCGCGCCAGGGACAATGTAGGCGATGAGAAGACCGAAGTTCTTGCTGGAGAGATCTTTCATCACCTCGCTTTCCAAAATCAGACGCGCAAAGAAAGCGACCGAATAGTCCGAGCGGATTCCCGCTCGACATCGGCCCACCCCTGAAACTGAGGCTTCGCACATACACGTTCATGGTTGCGTTGATTCTAAAATCGGATCAACAGGAATGATTCTATTTTGGAATCTAATTTTGTCAAATCCGTCATCTGTCTTGCCCTGATTGCGATTCTGGGGATGCTGAAGGCTATGGCCAAGAAGCCGAACCCGCCCAGCTCCCATGATGTGCCGGGCATCCTCCGGCAGGTCCGGGAGGAAGCCAGCCTGACCCAGCGCGATCTGGCCAAGCGGATGAAGCGCGCGCAGCCCTGGATTCACAAGAGCGAGATTGGGGAACGGCGGGTGGACGTTTCGGAATTCGTGGACTGGTGCGCCGGGTGTCGGATCGATCCGCACGAGGTTTTGAGGCGACTCACAAGTTCGTCGAAGTAACCGCGGACCGGCCAACGCCTGCCGGCCGGTTCTTTTGGAATACTGAGACAGTCTCGTTATAGTAAATGTTGCCGCCTGGTATTCCCCGAAGAGGGTTCCCCCCCTCCCTCTTCAACCGGTCGGCTTTTTCTTTTATGCCATCGGGCGGGGAGTAGGTAAGAAGAATGTTTTCCCCTCCCACCTCGTTTGTAATTTTACGCTGCACGAAACGGCATCAAGAACAAAATGCGGCTTGAGCCGCCCGTTGGGTTGCTTCGCAACATTTTCTTCTTGACCCCGTTTCGCTCCGCCGGGGGAAATTGGTCCAACATGAGGTGGGAGGGGAAGAATGCGTGACGCAAAACCAGCCCCGGGCAGCGCTGCCTTGCAGAGGGTCGGTTTCCTCCGGCGGCGGTAGCGACCGCACGAACAATGGGCGATTTCGTTCGCGAAGTTTCCGCTTGACGACGCAGCGCGTTGATTCACCATCTGCGGAGGCCAGATTCGAGAAAAATTCTTGCACTACATTTTCGGGTCGATTCTGCACTACAAAGGTCGATTTCTCGGCCGCAGCACTACATCCCGAAATGACATAAGCCCAGTTTTTACCGGTGCTTATGTTAATCTGGTGAAGGGGGTCGAACCCTCGACATTCACGTTGGCAACGTAAACGCCACTCACTCGCAAGACATTTCTCCACACCGACTACGAATTCCCGCGGGCGTTCAAGCTCGGCTCCATTGCGGAATTACCAGCCGAAGAAGCGGTAGGGGTCGTCCCATTCTTCGAGCTGGTCCAGGTAGAAGCCCCTTTCCCAGCGGCGCTCGGGCGATTGCCCGTTCGTCAGCTTGACTGGCGATGCGAATCGCTCCAGGACCGGCGTTTGTCCCTGCACACCAAGGTTGCCCAACAGCCGCGAAAGCGAGCAACTGGTCCGGCGGAAAGTACGCTTGGTATTCTGCTGCTGCACGCTGAATTGCCAGGGCACGAGCTGGTAGAACAGCACGTGGCCATCTTCCGAGATGGCCAGCACGCCGTCACCCACCGCTTGAGCGCCGCCGGTAATTAGCGGGATGTCGCGCGGATCACGGTTGTGGACGTCGGCGGGCCCGAGCCCCGCGAGCGGTGAGTTCACCGATGGCGGCTCAAAGAACGTGCCGATATGCTCGGCCGGTTTGGTCGTGATGGTGAAGGGCAGAAAGCCAGCCTCAGTAGCATCAAGTCCCAGTGCCAGGACGCGTCCGTCCTGCTTGAGCCACGCCGCAATGGCGACCTTGTCTGCTGCAAGCGCAGCGCCTCCGCCGGCAGTAACGACCAGCACGCGGCCAGGTTTCAGCGCGCCGGCGGCATAGGGTTCCACCGCATACCCGGCTTGCTCAAGATGCTTTTGTCCGGCGGGATTGCCAGCGTAAAGAATGGTGCGGCGCGGCATGGGTTTCCAGGTGCTGGCATAGGAGAGCAGGTTCCGCATGAGCCGCTGGGCAGCCGGGTCGGTTTCGGTGCGTCCAGTAACGTCCATCTGGCAGAAGAGCACCAGCCCCTGGCCTTCGTGGTATTCCATCAGCGGGCTGTATTGCAGGCTGTAGCCGCCGTCGATCAGCGGCAGGAAATCGCCGCAGGCCGGCTTTTCAATCAGCACGCTGGCGACATTTCCACGGTTGCCGCGCCGCCAAGCGCGTGTCACGACGACGCCGGCATTCAGGATCGTCGGGTTGATGAGCGGGTATGGGCGCTGCTCATATTTCAACTGCGGCGCCATGTTGGTCGCCTCGCCGCGCCAGTCCCGCAGAAGGTCCTCATCGAGGCCAGCCAACGCGGCATGAGCGGGGACGCGCCGGAAGACTTCACGAAGGCCATACTCCTGCACGCGGAAGCCGAAACGTTGCTCCAGCACATCGGCCTGCTGTTCGAAGACCAGGACGCGCAGGCCGTCGCGGACCTTGGCGAGGTTCGGTCCGGAACCTTGCGGCGTCAGGGCGTGCTTGCCAATGATCAGCACCTCATACTTGGAAAGATCGGCATCTGCCCCGATGGCCTCGCCGCGCACTCCCAGGGCACTGAGAGATTTGATCGTTTCGCCTTTAGGGTCGAAGATCGCCAGCCTGGGATTCACTTGTGGCGCCGGGTCCGGCGCCAGCACGTTGAGCGCAAAGGTATCTTCCTGCATTTCCCCCGAACTGAATTTCGCCGTCAGTCGGAGCGCGTACGTACCCGGCTTCAGGTCCGCAGGCAGAGCGATCTTCAGCGGCTCCTTGTGAATGTCACCGGTCGGCGAGGTGAACTTCGCGCCGCCTGCCAACGGCGTGGGCAGATTCAGCGACCAGCTAAAGTCGCACGACACGGTCACGCGGCTGTTGTTGATCTCGATGATCTGCTTCTCGACGGTCTCGCCCGGGCGGAAGTTGTGGCCTCTTTCGGTGAACGCGCCCGGCTTGCCGCCCAGATACGCCAGAAGCGGCCGATTGTTTCGCAACACCGCGTTGCCCGCGACGGTCGGGGTCCAGTCATCACGGTCGTAGGCATAGGTCTGATTCTCATATCGTTGATCGATGAAGTCGGGGCTGTATCCGGGGCTTTGTAGTTTGTCCGAGTCCACGCTCAGGTTCTTGCGGCGCTTATCGACGCCATCGCGGAGTTTCCAGTATTGCGCGTAGGTCCAGGGGCTGGTGGCCGACACTCCCCACGTTCGGAAGGCGCGCCAGTTGTCGACGGTGTACCGGGCGACGACCTCCTGTATGCCGTCGAAAACAGGAAGGTCAAACGAAACGGGATATTCCCAATGCTGCCAGGTTTGCCCCGCCTTGAACTTCTTGGCTTCCCAACGCAGGTCGGTCTTTTCGCTTTCACTAAGCTTAAACGCCGAGTCGCCGAACCACTGCGAATCCCATTCGGCCACGCACAGCTCATAAGGCACATTTCCGTTGTGTCCCATCCAGGGAAGCTTCCCCTGGTAATAGCCGCGGTACATGGTCCAGTTGAGGAAGTAGGGCATGCCATATTCGCATAGGAACACTGGCTTCTTGCCCTCGGTCGCGAAGTGTTCGAACCAGTCGGATCGTTCCTGGACGGGCACAAAGTTCAGGTAAAAGTTGCTGGTGTACATCGATCCCAGGTTCCCCGAGGAATGATGATAGATGATGCGGGTGGGATCCTGCTCGTGCACGATCTGCTCGACGGCCAGCGCGTTTTTGATGTTCTTCCTGTAGGCATCGTCCTTCGGCTCATAAACGCCGTCGATCAGGTCCGGGTTCATGACTTCGAAGTAGCCGGTGGCGTTGTGGCTGGTCGAATAGGCGACCACCGAAGGGTGATTCTGGGCCACGCGCACGTAGAAGCTTGCGTCCCTGGCATAGCCATTGGTCTGTGCGGCGTCGGCGGCCTTCCAGTCGTAGTCGTGGAAATGCGGCACCGTGAACGAGACCAGCATCCCGGTATCGTCGGCCGCGCGCAGCAGGTCCTCAAAGCTGAGATGCGAACCGGGCTTGCAGTCGTAGTTGTGCGTATAGACGAGGTTGATGCCGATGTTCTTCAGACGCTCCATGGATTCTTTGGCCGCCGCGTAGGTGGCGCTTCCCGCGCCCAGGGTCGTATTGTCGATCGGAACGGCGGACCAGAAGATGCGTGTGCCGTTGAGGATGAAATCGCGGCCGTCGATCCACATTTCCCGAAAACCGAAACGCACCGGCGGACAAACATCGACCGCCTTGCCGGCGGAATCGAGCAGCGAGAGCTCAAGATCGTACTGATTGCCGGGCGTGTTGATGTCCCAGAGCTTCTCCGGCTTCCAAGCCTGACTGAAGGTAAGGCGACCGTCCTTCAGGTCAGCTTCTTTGAACGCAGCGCTCATCAGCGTCTTGACCGGCCGGCCTCGATCGGAAATCTTCGCCTGGAGCTTATATTCCGCGTCCGCATTCAGATTCGTCAGGTCCGCGTTTACCGTCAGCGTCCCCTGGCGAACCGACGGATCGATTTTGACACCCGTTACGCGCCCTTTCAGCGGCGTGCAGACCAGAAATACGTCGCCGCAGAGGCCTCGATATTTCACATCGCCCTTGATCTTCTGGGGCATGTTCGTGTCGTTGGACGCAAGCATCGTTTCTTTGAGCGGCAACGCCTGCACGAAGATCGAGAGCACATGCTTGCCACCGGGTCGCACGGCAGAGGTGAGGTCCAGTTCGCCGGCGGGAAAGTGAAGCTTGCCGATCTTCCGCCCGTCGAGAAATACCGTCGCCACGGAATTCAGGTAATCGACACTCAGTGCAACGCGCCGGCCGGTCCAATCCGTGGGCACGGTGATTTCGCGCTGGTACCAGGCCTTGGTGACTCCCGGTAGATTCTGATTCTTCCAGGCCGCGTTTGGGAACACCGTCTGGGATTCTTTACGGTCAAAGCTGTTATTCCCCGGCCACGGCCCCGGCACCTTGAAGAAACCCCAGTTGCCGCCCGGCACACTGGCGTCGCCGGTCGCCGGCTGCCACCGCCAAAGGCCATTGATGCAAATGCGTTCGCGCGTCGGCGTCTTTTCGCGGTAGGCCTTGTCGAGATCCCACACCGCTTTCACGCCGGCGGGCAACGGCGCATCGTTCTGCGCCAGGCAGACAGGTCCGGCCCACCACACAACCAATGCGATAATCGAAAGAGGTAGCGCCGCCGTCGATGCCATTAGGGTTCCTCCATTGAATCAAGCAGTGACCAGCAAAACACCCAACATTGTTACCCGGACGGCCGGCGTCTGTTTTCCGATTGGCAGGCCGGCGTCCTACATGACATGCCGCGAAGGGATCGCTTCGGAAACGGTCTATGCCTCAAGGGTAAAGTCTGGTCGTTGCAGGTGACGATCCAGAGACGCCCTCAAGCGTCTCCTTGTCCCACCGGACGCGTGTGCCGACCAGTGACGATGTCATACTTGGGTCATGAGGAATGCTGCGATGACGCAATTCAGGAAATTGGCAGAGAACGGGCTCAGCCAGAAATGAGGGTCGGTTTCTCGATCCATGCACTACTTCCCAGAAATGACATAAGCCCCATTTTACCGGGGCTTATGAGAAGCGGGTGAAGGGGGTCGAACCCTCGACATTCACGTTGGCAACGAGACGCTTTGAAGGACTGGATTTCAGAAGACGGACTGAAGATGGTGCTGCCTATTTAGACCGCAATTGCTTTCGCACCCACTCGACCACGGGACGGTGCTCCGGCGCAACGGGTCGCATGTAAATGTCAGCGACGGCCGAACTCGCGGCGTGACCCAACCATCGACGCATGCCACCGATCGAACATCCCGGTCGCGAGCCAAACTCGGTGGCCCCGAGGTGTCGCAGCACATAAAAGCCGCCGAGCGTGTCACCGAGTTTGCCCATCGAAGTGCGGAGCCGTCTCCACCAAAGGTGAATGGAATCGGTGTTGCCGTGTGATAGCGGCTTTCCTTTGCCGCTCACAAACAGAAGGTCGCCAAGTTCGCGCGGTTGCTCCTTGAGATATTCCGAGATTGCTTTCCAGGCGCCTGGGGGCGTTTCACCGTAGCGCTCAAGGCCCGTCTTTCCACGCCGAAGGTCATAGGTTTTGGCGTCGATTTGCCCGACGCGAACCGCGGCGAGATCCCCCTGGCCAAATCCGAGCCCAAGTCCCATCCATACGATGGCCCGGTGTCTGGCGTCGCAATGCGTCAGAATCCCCTTGAGCTGCGGAAGCGTTGGCAGCGTCCGTGGCGTGCCGGCTTTGCCGAGAAGCTTGTCGCGCGCGTTCCAGTTCCAACTGAGCACCTGCTCGCCGTGTTCCGGTCGGCCGGCGCGGTCGATGACGGCCTTCACCGTGAGAAGACGTTTGGAGACAAGTTGGTTGGAATGGCCGGCGTCGACGAGTTCAGCGTTGTAGGCTTCCACGTCCACCATCTTCAGGTCGAGGACGGAAAGTCGCCCGGCACTGCCCGGGCCGTAACGCCTGTTGATGAATTTCAGAAAGTCGGCCACATCGTACTTATGCACGGCCAACAGGGCCGGGCAGATGGTACCGGCACGGCGCGGTTCGCCCGGCTTTCGGGTTCGCTTCTCTTCGTAGAACAGATAGTTCGATCCGACATGGAGAAGGCTGCCCGGCTGCATCTGAACGAGGGAACCTGGCGAATCCTTCACCACGGGTACCTTGGCGCTGGCACCGCCACGATGAGGCGCCCCGCGAAGATGCTCGACCAGCCAGGTGTTGTACAGCTCGGATGCTTGATCCCGCTCAACCAGTCCGAAGCGATGGCGGCGCGGAACGCCCGTCTGCGGGTCACGGTAGTTCACATGCCAGCCAATGTTCTGCTTCTTGGTGAACGCCAGCGTGGGGATTCGACGCTTGGAATGACGGTTCATTTTGTCCTCGCGATCGGCGACACATTGAAATCGCAACTGCGAGAATTGTAGTACGGGATTGGATTGAAATGTCGTACTTGACGATCTTTACTCAAATACCAGCCGGGGACTTAAACACACAAACCCCTGCGTGGCAGGGGTTTGCATCAGTCGGGGTTACAGGATTTGAACCTGCGACCTCTTGACCCCCAGTCAAGCGCTCTAAACCAAGCTGAGCTAAACCCCGTCCGTGAACGGTTATCGTAGCACACCGCCAAGCGGAATTCCATCCGTGGCAAATTCAAAAATGCGATCGGCGAGATGAGCGTTTAACGGGCGGTTGCATTTGCTAGGCCGCCGCCTACTTTAGCTAAGCTGGCTGGAGGATGCCGACGGGGCATCGTCCGCCGATGGTTGTAATGGCCGGATCGGAATCCCAATCGCTATGAAAGTTCTACTGATCGGAAATGGCGGACGCGAACACGCGTTGGCGTGGAAGCTGGCGGCGTCGCCGCGCGTGACGGCGCTTTACTGCGCGCCGGGAAACCCGGGCACCGCACAGGTGGCCGACAATGTGCCCATCGCGGCCACCGATCTTCCGGGAATCGAAAAGTTTATCCGCCAAAATAATATCGAATTCGTCGTCATCGGCCCGGAAGACCCGCTGGCGATGGGCCTTACCGACCGCATCATGGCGATGGGCGTGAAAGTGTTCGGGCCCACGAAAGAAGCCGCTCGCCTGGAAGGCGACAAATGGTTCGCCAAGGAACTCATGCGCCAGCAGGCCATTCCCACCGCCGAGGCGAGAACGTTTACCGATGCGTCGGCGGCGGAGGAATTCATCCGCGTGCGCGATGAGCCGATGGTGGTCAAAGCCGCCGGGCTGGCCAAGGGCAAGGGCGTTACCGTCTGCTATCGCAGCGAGGATGCCCTGGCGGCGGTTGACCAGATCATGCGCAAAAAAGTGCATGGCGAAGCCGGGGCGCGCGTCGTCATCGAAGAAATGCTGCACGGGCAGGAATGCTCGATCCTGGCCTTCGTCGATCGCAAGAATATTTACGTGATGGAGTCGGCACAGGACCATAAGCCGATCGACGATGGTGACACCGGCCCCATGACCGGCGGCATGGGCGCATATTCCCCAACGCCAATCGTGACGGACGATGTGATGCGCTCCATCGAGCGCGATGTGCTGGTGCCGATCGTGGATGGGCTCATTCGCGATGGGATCGACTACAAGGGCGTGTTGTACGCCGGGATGATGCTGACGGAACACGGCGCGCGGGTGCTGGAATTTAATTGCCGGTTCGGCGATCCGGAAACCCAGCCGCTGATGATGCGGCTTCAGAGTGATCTGCTGGAAGTGATGCTGGCGGTGGCTGATGGGAAGCTGGATCAGGTCGAATTAAAATGGGACAAGCGCCCCGCGTTGGCCGTGGTAGCCGCCAGCGGCGGATATCCGGGAAAATACAAGAACGGCATGCCGATCACGGGAATTGCCGATGCCGATGCGATGCGCGATGTGAAAGTTTTCCAGGCCGGGACAAGAATGGACGGAAAAACTTTGGTAACCGATGGAGGCCGCGTGCTGGCCGTGACGGCGCTGGGTGACACGATCGGCGATGCGCAAAAGCGGGCGTATCAGGCGATCGGGAAGATTCATTTTGAGGGGATGTATTACCGGAAAGATATCGGGAAAAGGGCGATTGGGTGAAGGGAAAAACCACGCTGCAGTTTCTTCCTCATCATAGCCGAGGGCGGAAGCCCCGGGTTTTCAGCACAGGACCGTGGGCTTCCGCCCTCGGCTATTATGAGGAAAATTTCGATTAGTGACTTCGACCATGAACATCAGTCATCGCTACAAAGTCATTGACGATTCGGGGTACATCGGGCTTTTCGATCCTGATGCATACGTCGCGTTTGTGAGTGAGGAATGGACACTGCCCACGTTAGTGGCCCGCTTTAAGCGCGAAATTGGCGCAGGTCATTTGCTGCTTTGGGGCACGGGCATGGAGAACTTCTGGAAGGTTAAAGCGCAGCTCGGTTTCAGTAGGCGCAAGGGCTTTCGCGAGGTGCTGGGATCGATTGATGTTTCTCAATCGCGCCTTTGCTTGACGAGTTACGACAGTCTCACCATGGGAGCCCAATTCGAGGATGTGAAGCTTCCTCAAAGGCATGAACTCCAGCTGATTGTCCCCGTACCGTCGGGCAAATACGAATGTCGAGTCGTCCAGTTGAACGACCCAGATGCTCTGGTCGGCGAAACCGCGGAGGATCAGGACGATTTTCTGGTCGAGCTAAGACCAAGGACCGTCGCGGATAAAATAGCGACTTGGAAGTCGATCCCCTGGGGCGACCTCGGTTGATGTCATGATGATCCCCATCACCTCCCTCTCCGACCCGCGCATCGCGCCATACCGCAACGTCAAAGACAAGGAACTCGATCGCGCGGGAAATCTTTTCATTGCCGAGGGAGAGCATCTTGTGCGGCGGCTACTTGCCAGCGATTTTCCCGCTGAGTCGGTGTTTGTGACCGAAAAACATGCCGGCGAATTTCAAAATGCCGTTCCTGCGCACGTCCCGCTTTATGTCACCTCCGCCGACGTGATGAACAACATCCTCGGCATGAAATTCCATTCCGGCATCATCGCCTGCGGCCGGCGAAAAGCGTGGAAACCGTTGGATGATGTGTTGCCGACGAAACCGGGCAGGCTGACGCTGGTCATCTGCCCCGACATCAACAACGTCGAAAACATCGGCTCGCTCATCCGCCTGTCGGCGGGATTCGGGGTCGACGCGATGATTTTGGGCGAGCAATGTCATGACCCATTCTGGCGGCAGTCGGTCCGCGTTTCCATGGGGACGATCTTCAGCCTGCCGATCTATCGATCACCCAATTTGGCGCATGACCTTGGCCGGTTGAAAAAGGAATGGGGCGTCGAGCTGGCGGCCACGGTTTTGGATGCAGGGGCCGAGCCGCTGGAGGACGCCCGCCGTGGCGAGCGGTTGGCGTTGCTATTGGGAAGCGAGCCGCATGGACTGGACGATACATCGCTCAGCGCCTGCGATCGGCGAATCACCATTCCAATG
This sequence comes from Tepidisphaeraceae bacterium, assembly GCA_035695715.1. GTDB lineage: Bacteria > Planctomycetota > Phycisphaerae > Tepidisphaerales > Tepidisphaeraceae > RYN-428. The sequence continues at coordinate 23,025 of DASRRM010000120.1, read as the reverse complement.
AAGTTGGGAACCGATTCCCTGAACGTCGCCGTGGCGGCGGGGATATTTCTGTATCACTTCACGCGGAAAAAGACGTTTCTTGCAAAAAGGAACAATTGAATTCCACGGGGCGGCGCGTCCTTATTAACGCCGGTTCTGAGGTACTCCGAAGAGCCGGGTCGAGCGGTCACGCACTATGGGGAATCTGATTCATCGCAAGTAGTCGATAAAGAACCCGGCTCTTCGGAGTACCTCAGAACCGGCGTCTCTCGTCTTCTATCCAAGTCGGGTCCTGATCTGACCGGGTTGCGGATCAATCACGCGGTAAGATCGATGTGCGGATTCTCCTCATCAGCTTCAGCAGCCCCGTGTCCCGTTTTTTTATCCTGGCGATTTTTGCGCTGTTTTTGTTTTTCAGAATCGTCGCCAACCGCCTGGATTTCCTCGGAGCTTTCCACCTGATGCTCAAACATGTCATCGTGGGCGGCGATGTCTTTTTCCTGGTCAGCGGCTTTGCGAAGCTGCCGTTCCTTGTCAATCGCACCTTCACGCTGGGCTTCGGTGTGTTGGACGGTGATATAGGTGAAGGGGGTAATTTGTGACATGACGCCACCGTCGGGCGCGGCGGTCGCCAACTTATCTATCGGCTGACGTTGATCGCCGGCTTGAGACGCGCTGGCGATATTTGCCGAAAGGGCGCAGAAATCTCCCGGTCATTCAACTTGCCCGCAGGACGGCGTGTGATCCTGTTCGTGTTTCGGGGAAAAAGAGTTTGACCAAGGATTTCACGGATGTACAGTTCTCGCTGAACCCTTCGCGTTAAATCCGGCATAAAAGGAGACGGGGCACGAAATTGGTTTTCGTGCCCCGCCGGCCAGTACATCTTTTCGTTCCAATGCGTTTAATCCGATGCCCTGGCAGTGGGCACTCTCGGCATCAGGCTTGGCGGGATGATTTGTGCCGCCACGCTGTCGTTCACCTTTGACGGATCGACCGGCTCGGCAGAGGTCGGCTGCTCGATGATCTTCATGTTCAGAGCCGTGTCGGTGGTCAGCGTTCCCTTGACGCCGACGAACTGGCCCAGCATGGTCGCATAGCTCGCATCGCTGCTGCGCACATAGGCGACGGTGCGGCCGGTTGACGGATCGGTCAGGCGAAACAGCGTGCCGCCGCCGCGCTGAATGCTGGAAGCGCGAAGGGTGCCGACGGCGGCATAGAAGTGCACTTCCTTTTCCTTGATGCGCTGTTGGATTTCGTCGCGCTCGGCCGACAGCGCCTTTTGCCGGTCTGCTGCCTGCACCTGCGTGCCGCGAAGGGCCAGGAATTCGGCCTTGGCCTTGGTGCGAAGATCGAGCGTCGAAACGCGCACCTCGCCGATCTCCCGCATCCGCGGCGTCAGCGTGTTCAGCTTCAAAAGATCGGTGTAGCCGGTCATCAATGCGTCGATCGGCTGATCGGTGATCGGCTTTTCGTTGGCCGCCTTGAAGTCGGCTTCAAGCTTGTTGAACAATTCCTGTGAGTCCACCGCAACGGCGTCGACAGGCTGGGTTGTGGGAGCCGCTCCATCGGGCGTGACCGATGGGATTTCAGTTTTTGGGCCCACCGCGACAGCATTGCCGGCCTCTGGTGCGGCGGGCTTCACCGCATTTCCCGGCGCGCCGGCGGGGGGAACTTCAGGCTTGGCCCGGGCCGTCCGCTCGGGCTTGGGCTTGGCCGGCTTGGCTTCAGCCACCGGCTGTCCCTGAAGCGGGTCAACAAAGCTTTCGTTGACGTAAAGATAGGTTCCTTCCGGCGGCTTCACCTTATAATAATCGTCCTGCTCGCCGAGGATTTCCACGTCCTGGCCGTCTTCTATCTTGGCCATCGGCGCGGTCTTAAGCTGATTCAACGTGCTGCCGACTTTGGCGATTACCTCGCGGGTGGCCCGGCCGACTTTTCCATCGCCGCGAAGGTTCACATATGCCTTGGGCACATAGGCGAAGCTTCCCTCCGGCGGCAGGATTTTCAGCCATTTGAACTTGATGCCGACGACGGTCACCTGCTGGCCCTTGTCCAGCCGCATGACCGGATAGGCATCCTCACGGGGCGAGCTGCGCACGAAAACGCTCAAGCCGTTGATCACGCCGATGAATTTATGCCTGGCTGAGTCGGCATCCCCGGCCCCCGGCGGCGCATCTTCGGCGCGAACGTGGGCGGGCAACGCGAAAGCGGCGAGAGGAAAAGAAACGGCAGCGGCGAGAAGAAACCGGCGGATGGCCATGACGGCACCTCCCTGTGCGACATCCCGAGATTCCATTCGCAGCCATCTGGCTGCGTCCCGGGCGTCGATTGTTAAAATCAAAATGTAACGGGCATGCGTTCAGCGAAATCCAAACCTTCCGAAGAACTTAAGCCCGACTTGAACGGATGTATTACCAGAATCGTTTCCAAAGTAAAGCACTATATGTTGAATTTACGCATCTTTGCTTGGAAGCCCGCATTTCCTCGCTCCTCACGTGCGCCGGCTACCGCATTGGAGGAGGCGGGGGCGGATATTGCCCCGGCGGGGCAACGTAACCGCCTTGTTGTGGATATCCAGGCTGCGGATATCCGCCGGCCGTTGCGCCATACCCTGGCGGATACGCCTGCATCGGAAACCCGGTCGGCGGCAAGGAGCGGCCCGCCGCGTTTGCTTTTACTGCCAGGCCCAAAACCAGCATCTCCAATGCGAAGTAAAGCCAATTCTCCCCCCGAAAATTGACGCCACTCAATTCCAGTGCAGTGCCAAGAATCACCGCGGGGGTGATGGCGACGGCGGACATGCGCAAGAGCGCGGCATAGTCAATTCTTGCGCCGAACATGGCGCAGAAAATCAGGCCAATCAGTCCATAAATCAATATCTGAATGAAATGCCCAATGACGCTGAACACAAAAAGAAATCCAAAGACCCCCAGCCCAATGTAGCGCTGCGCGATCCCCGCCCATCGGTTTAGCAGATTCTTGTCAATAACGAGCGGTCCGGGAGGGTATTGCGAGAGCTGGTAAGTTCGGGTTTCTCCGGGGCTTTGTCGCATGATCAGTTGCGTTTTGGAAAGCTTGACGGGCGCTTTGGCGCCCTGCGGCAGATCAAACTTGCCGGTCGTATCAACATATAAAATAACCTCGCCCGTCTTTGGGTCCTTCCAGAGGTAGGGATCCGATTCGGCTACGGAAATCTCATGCTTGCTGTCGTAGGTGATCGTCGGAAATGTGTCGATCAACCCGGACATATCGGACTTGACGAACTCCCGGAATTTGTACTGCACTTCAATGCCGGTGGGAATGCAAGTCAACAGCATCAGGAGGACCAGATACCAAAAACCAATCCCGCGCCAGCGCCGGCCAATATCGCGATAAAGCTCGGCGGAGAAAAATGACAGGAAGATCGCCGCAAGCTTCCCGAATTTTCGTTTTTCACGAACCTGCGGCTGCGGCGGCGGGAAAGGCGCGCTGGCTTGTGGGTATTGCATGGACCATAGCCTACATCGCCGCATCAGATGCGGCAATAAAAAACACGCGCTCGCGAAGAGGCGAAGGCGCGAAGAAAGACGCGAAGAAGGCAGAAGAAATGCGGATTCTCCTGGCATTCCAATATTCGTCGGCGCGCTGCGAAGCCTTATTTTCGAGCCGTTCTTCGCATTATTTCCCCTCCATCGCCTTCACGGCCCCGAACGCCACCTCAGCGGCCTTGATGGTCTTCTCTATATCGCCGTCGCTATGCGCCAGTCCGACGAACATCGCCTCATATTGCGACGGCGCGAGATAGATTCCCTGTTGCAGCATTGCATGGAAAAACGTAGCGTAGGCTTTGGTGTCGCTCGAAGTCGCCTGCGAGTAATTCGTGACCACGTCGACGTTGAAGAACGGCGTCAGCATCGACCCGACGCGGTTGAGCGCGATAGGCACGCCGGCTTTTTCGGCGGCGTCAATCAGCCCCTCGGCCAGCATGGCGCTGCGGCGTTCGAGCGCTTCATAGGCGCCGGTTTCCGAAAGAATCTCCAGCGTGGCTAGGCCGCCCGCCATCGCCAGCGGATTGCCGCTGAGCGTGCCGGCCTGATAGACGCTGCCAGCGGGGCTGACGAGTTCCATCAGCCGCTTCGGGCCGGCATATGCGGCGCAGGGCAGGCCGCCGCCGATCACTTTTCCGAGGCAACTGATGTCGGGAGATACACGATATCGCACCTGTGCACCGCCCCAGGCGACGCGGAAGCCGGTCATGACTTCATCGAATATCAGCAGCGCGCCATATTGACTGCATAGCTCGCGAAGGCCCTCAAGATATCCATCCGCTGGCGGCACAACGCCCATGTTGCCCGCCACCGGCTCGACAATGAAGCAGGCGATGGAGACGCCTTGTTTCTCGAACATCGCCTTTGCGCCGGCGAGGTCGTTGTAATTCACGAGGAAAGTGTTGGCGGTGGTGGATTTTGGCACGCCCGGGCTGCTGGGCGTGCCGAGGGTCAGCGCGCCGCTGCCGGCCTGGACGAGCAGTTCGTCGGCGTGGCCGTGATAACAGCCGATGCATTTGACGATGCCATCGCGGCCGGTGGCGGCGCGGGCAAGGCGGATGGCGCTCATGGTCGCCTCGGTGCCGCTGTTGACGAAACGCACCATCTCCATTGCTGGCAGGGCGGAGATAATTACCTGCGCCAGGCTGGATTCAGCTTCGGTCGGCGCGCCGAAGCTGGTGCCGCGACCAATGGATTTGGAAAGGGCGGCCACCACGCGTTCGTTGGCATGGCCGGCGATGGCCGGGCCATAACTGCCCACATAGTCGATGTATTCGTTCCCATCGATATCGCGCACCCGGCAGCCTTGCCCTTCGCGAATGAAGATGGGCGTGCCGCCCACGGCTTTAAACGCGCGGACGGGCGAGCTGACGCCGCCCGGCATCAATTGCAGGGCTTTTTGGAAAGCCGCCACTGAGTTTTCGATGCTGCGCGCGGTTGATTCAGGCATTGTGCATCCTTGGCAAGAGTGATGGCGGGATGGTAGAGCAGGGCGGTGGGGATGACAATGCAGGTTTTGGGCATCGGACCGAAACACGTGATGACGGGAGGGGTGCGGGACGGGCGCGGTCAGTTGCAAAGCAATGGAATCGCGAAATCGCGAGCGACCAACAGCTGGCACGACGCGAATGCGCCTTTCGCGCGGTGCCGTCGCGTGGTCGCTTGCGATTTCGCGATTCATGATGACCCTGAGCGCGGCTCATTCATTTCAAGGTACTTACCGACCGTTTGCAACGGCGCGGATTCGATCCGACAATTCATCCCGGAGATTCATTACGTGCCACGCATTATTGAATACGACGATGTCCTCTCGCGGATGCTGGCGCAGCGAATGCGCTGCCAGTATTTCAACAGCGGAGCGTTCGGATTTGACCCGGACGTGACGATGCATTTTGCCGGTTGGATTGGCGCAGACGATCCGACAATCCGCCCGGCCGCATTGGAACGGGCGCAGAAAATTCCGCCGCCCATTGAACCCAACCTGGCGCGCATGGCCACTTCCGCGTGGCAGGAATTCCTCCCCGGCATCCCCGCTTGGATCATGCCCAAGAGCAGTTGGGCCTACGAGCTGGATTTCGGCAGCAAAGCCTGGCTTCCGGGCGCACTGAATCTTGCCGGCATCGACTCCCGCCTGCTCGAAGGCCGCACCAACGCCCCGGCGATCGAATTCTCGCCCGAGGAAGCCGGGCTCCTTACTCCGCTGCTGCAAACTCTCCTGCAAAACCTCTTCGGCAGCGATTTCGCCCTCGCGTTTCCCGGCCGTCCGGTGACATGCACCGTACACCATCACAAGCAGCTTTGGTGGATGAGCAGCGAGGCAGAATTCATCGCCAAAATCGAGCGGATGGGAAATCGAGACATATCGATCCAACTCGACAAAACTTGACGCGAAGGGACGAAGAGGACGAAGGAATCGAAGTGACCTTCGTCACTTCGCGCCTTCGCGTCAAACTCGTCACGCGTGCGCGGCATCTCGCGCAGAACGCGGCAAGAAAAACCTGTCTTGGCGCTCTTGGCGTTCTTGGCGCATTGCACTTTGGTTGCGGGTCGCCATCCCGAGTATTTCCTTCGCGCCTTCGCGTCAGAATTCCGGCGCGGGCGCGTTGGCCCCGATCTTCACATCGGCGCGAATTCCAAACGCCACCACCCCTGACAACATGAATGCACCCGCCAAAAACAGCAGCGAATAATTCCAGCCGCCATGATTGAGGCGGTTGATCCAGGGAAGCAGCATCGGCGTCAGGGCCGCGCCAAAATTTCCCCACATATTCGGCCACGCCAGCGAGACGGCGATATTCTTCCCGCCCACGTCCTGGGCATAGGCCCACGTTGCTGGATTGCTGACGTCGGTCATGATGGCGACAATCGCAAATGCCACCACGCACACCCACGCCGGTGCAGTGCCCAGGCACAGCAGATAAGCTCCCGCGCCAATAAACCGGCTCCACGCCAGCGGAATCATCCGTCCCTGGCGCACGCCAAACCGGCGGGTGAGGGCATCAGTGATCCAACCGCCGGCCAGCATGCCCATCATTCCCGCCAGCAGGGCATATGTGGACATCCGCCCGGCGACGTTTTCACTTAACCCGCGCGATTCCTTCAAAAACGTCGGCATCAACGTCGCCAGAAAAACCCACCCCGCATTCGTCAGGTTCAAGTAGAGGCACATCAGCCACATATCCCGGCTGCGGACCAAGGCGCGCCATGAAAAACCGCCGGGGGACAAAGGGGTTTCATAATCGAGAAGCGCCGGATGATCCTGGGCAATCGATTTCTTCACCATGTTAGCCGTGGGCGGAAGCCCCGGATCTTTTCCCACGTCCGGTGTGGTTTCGGCGCGTCCCTGTTGTTGACGCAGGTTGCCCCGCGATCGAGCGCGCGTAAAAACCCAGAAGAACAGCGCAAAGACAATCCCGACGCCCCCATAAATCCATCCCGGCACGCGCCAACTGCTCAGGCTTGCGATGAAAATCGCCGTCAACCAAGGCGCGACCGCGCCGCCCAGCCGCCCGCCGCTGGCAATGATTCCATTGGCCAGTCCGCGCTGCCGCGGCGGGACGGATTTACAGACCAGCACGGCGCTGGCGGGATAGGCCCCCGCCTCGGCGACGCCGCACCCGATGCGCGCCAAAATCAGCGACCAAAATCCCGTGGCAAATCCCGCAAGAATGGTAAACCCCGACCAGACCGCAATCAGCACCGTCAGCAGCGGCCTGGCCGCAAAGCGGTCGCCGAGCAACCCCGCCGGTATCTGCGACAACGCATAGGCGAAAAAGAAAATGCCCAGAATGTATCCCACATGCTGCTTATCCAGGTGCAGATCGTGCTGAAAGGAGGCGGCGTTCACCATCTGCGACATGCACATGCGATCGAGATACATCAGCGACGCCGCGAACGTCGCCGCCCCGATAAAACGATATCGCGCGGCGGATGATCCTGATGGGGCGAGGGATTCGTAATCGAGAACAGCGGGAGCGGCCATCGGCACATCCTACCATCGCCGATAAAACGCGTCACTGACGTGTCGTTTGCCCGGCGTGTTGGGATGCCTGAACGTACCACGTTAATAGTGCAATCCGCCAAAGGCTTTCGTACGCGCCCACCGCGTTTGCAATGCGGGGCGCGCAAATGGTGGGCGAGTACACGCACCCTACGCAAATTTAAAAATTTCCCGCCCGAGGCAAGGGCGTAATCCGGCGACGAATGAGCCGCGCACGAAGGGTACTCCCGGAGTAAGCGGTTTGGGGGATCCGCTTACTCCGGGAGTACCCTCCGTGCGCGGCTCATTACGTCTTTGCATACGAAACCAACAACACCATGCGGCGGGCGTATATTTCACGATTTGTCGTTGCTCGCGCCGCATTCGGGGCAACGTCCCGCCGTTGCGCGAAGATCGTAACCGCAGACGCGGCAAACGCCGGGAACCATCGAATATGCATCACCTTTCGCGATTCGGCGCAGTCCAAAGCACACGCCGCACGGAAGCAGCAGGCAAAGTTCGACCTTCCAGAACGGATAAATCCCCTCCGAACCCCATGCATGATCGGGTAACGAGCTGATGATCGCCATTTCGATCGCGCCCGGCCTAAGGAATAGATAGTTGTCGCCTTCGTCGATGTGAAGGAACATCATGCGCGGGCCGCGTTGATACGTCGTATTGGTGACGAAATAGCTGGTGGCCCAGAGGACGCCCGTTCCCGCCACGAGAATCAACAATAGAACGATTGCAACCGTGAAGAAGCGGACCATGGGCGTTTATCATACTCATTTCCCCGGATGTCCCTGCAATTCATCCGCCAGCGCGCCGGCGTCGTATACCTTTCGCAGCGCCTCGATGATCGCGCTGGAATGCACCGACACGGCTCGGGCCATGTCGCTGGTGTAGACGAAGTCGAGCACCAGCGACTGGATGTTTCCGTCGAAGATGATGCCGACCAATTCGCCCGCGCGGTTGACCACGGGGCTGCCGGAGTTTCCGCCGATGATGTCGGCGGTGCTGACGAAATTCATCGGGACGCTCAGGTCGAGCTTCGATTTGCTTTCCATCCAGCGCGAAGGCAGGCGGAAGGGGGGAACGTTGTTGTGGGCCGCCGCGTGCTCGAACGCGCCGCCGATGGTGGTGAAGGGGGGAATTTTCTGGCCCTGTTGCTCGTAGCCGCGGACAGCACCGTAAGCGAGGCGCAACGTGAACGTGGCATCGGGATAGGCGGATGTGCCCAGCGCCTTGAACTGCGCCTGGGCGATGCGGGCATACGCCTGATGCATCGGCTCATCAACCTGCTGCTCCTGAATCTTGCGCAGCTCGCGGGCCGGCTCGTCCACCAGACGGGCAAGCTGAATCATCGGATCGTTGCTGGCAAGAATGGCCGCCTTTCCGCCGTCGGCGAGCTTTTTTCGCAGGGCGACATCAGCCAGCGTTGTATCGAGGATTAATTTCGCCGCGCGTTCGGTGGGGCTTTGGCCGGCGAGAATCTTCTGCACCAGCGGATCGTCAGCGCCCTTTTGCTCGATGAGCATTCCGAGCGAATCGGACAGCTTCACCGTCTCAAGGTCTTTATAAATCGGTGCGGCGGAAAAAAGCTGCAGTTCCAATGAATCGAGATTCGATTCGCGGTATTCGCGCAGCCGCTCGGCATTGGGCTTGGCCGACTCTTCGCCTAATCGCACCAAAGTGCGGGCGATGGAAAACAGATGGCTGTTGAACGCGCCGCCATATTCCAGCAGGCCCAGATCGGTGTAGATCTTTTCGTTGATCTTGATGGCCGTCGCCACGGCTTCCCACGGGTCGGGCGTGATGTTTCCCATGAGTGCCCGGCGGCTGGATTCCTCCTTCTGCTTGGCGGCCATGATGGCCGGGGCCTGCAAGCCGGCCAGGCGGCCGATGTTGGCCTTGCGGCCGTTTTCGATGCCGAACAATTCCGCCTGCGCCCGACGGGCATTTTCCAAACTCTGCTCGGAATAAGTCCGCAGCAATACCTCGCGGCGGCGGAGACGCGTCAATTGGTCGGGCAGCACGCGATCGCGCAGAAATTCCAGGTGCGCCATCGTGTTGAGCCGATCGGTATGCCCGGGATTACCCGCAACAAAAACCAGGTCGCCGTCCGCCGCCCCGGCGGCGCTCCAGTGCAGGTAATGCTCGATTTTCGCCGGCGCGCCGTTTTCGTAAGCGCGAAAGAAGGTGATATCCAGGTCGTAGCGGGGAAATTCGAAGTTATCCGGGTCGCCGCCGAAAAACGCGATCTCCTTTTCCGGCGCGAAAACCAGCCGCACATCGGTGTATTTCTTGTAACGGTAAAGATGATATTGCCCGCCCTGGTAAAGCGTCACCACATCGCTGCGCAGGCCGGTGGCCTTGAGCGATTCCTGCTCGATGGTGTTCATGACGGCCCGGCGGGCAAGCTGCGCCTCAGCGGCCGGCATGCCCGGCTTTACCGCCGCGTTCACCTTTGCCGTCACATCGCTGATATCCACCAGCACGTTCAATTCCATGTCGATGCACTTAAGCTCTTCCTCGCGCGTGCGGGCGTAAAACCCCGTGGTGATCAGATCGCGCTTGGCGGATGACAGCTTTTGCAGTGCGCCGGCGCCGACGTGATGATTGGTCATCACCAGCCCGTCTGCCGAAACAAATGACCCCGACCCGCCGCTGTTAAACCGCACCGCCGAGTGCATGAGGTGCGTCATCCAGGCGTCGGTGACGTCGAAGTTGTAGTTTTTCTTGAGCTGCTCGCGAGGCGGATGATCGAAAAGCCACATCCCTTCATCAGCCGACGATGAACCGGCAAGCATCATGACCATAAGGGTTCCCGGAATCAGTTGGGTGAGCAGTCGTGCCATTTCGTCGATGTCCTTCGATAGGCGTTGGGTTCAAACAGTCACTCGTGCGATTGGGCCGACATTGTCTTGCGCCATTACCACAATGCAAAGTAGTGCATTGGTGGCGTTTTGTTCACCAGGATGGCGAAACGGGATGATCTTCCACGCAACGGCCCCGATCGCAATGAGAGTCCCCTGGCGCCACGCCAGAATCAGTTCGCGTTGGTGGTTTCGCGATTGAACGCCAGCCCGCATTCGGGGCAGCGCGGTTCCGGCAGGCCGCGAAGATCGTATCCACAGGCAACGCACACGCCCGTGCGAACTCTGCGCTGCATGCGCACGGCCACGAACAGCAGAACCACCCCCGGACCGAATGTCCAAAGCGCCGACGTGCCGCCGATGATCAGCGCCCAGAACGTTCCCTCGTTGCAATAGCAATTCGTCCGCCGCCGCACCATCACATCCACCGGCACCGTAAACAACACCTCGGCGAATGTCCCGGCAACCAATGTGCGATACATCCACCCAAACCCGCTCGACCACCGCCCGGCCAACAGGACGGCAAATACCGCGAACCAGAATATCCAGGGAAGGCCGACCAAAACGATCCAGAACGACCAACCGGCGTTGAATTCGGGAACATCCTTAATTGTTCGCCCCGAGAGGCTCAGAAGTGTCGCGCAGATTCCGCAACTGATTGCCGCGGCTGCAAACGCGCCGGCAATCAGCGACGCCATTTTATGCCGCCGCCTGACTGGCCTTGATCGATGAAACTGCGGAGCGCCGCCAAGTAGCATCGCCTGCCCAAAGAACAGTGCCGCGACCAGACCGACGAACACGACGTTTTCGCCAGGCGCACGATCCGACCATATAGCGCTTTCACCCCAGCTTAGCGCCACACAAAGGGCGATCAGATAAATCCCCGCCAGCAGGAATCGAAAGCGAATGCATACACGCCACCAAAGCGGCGCATCGGCGAACTGCCCGTAAACTTCCTGCGATGTGGGAAGAAATCGCATAAGATGGCGCCCGCAGGTTACCAGAGATCGTCGCACGCTGGAGGAAATGAGCCGCGCACGCAGGGTACTCCCGAAATAAGCGGTTTCGGGGATTCGCTTACTCCGGGAGTACCCTTCGTGCGCGGCTCATTCGCCATCTGATACCACAATTCAACTCCCCGCGCCGGATGATCACACGATCTTGCACGCTTCGTCAAAATCAAGCCGGGCATTGCGCGGGCGGAGGTGCGATGAATCGCCGTACCCGATGTTCATCAGGAAGTTTGATTTCCATCGTCCATCGGGGAAAAACTCGGCGTCCACTTTCGCGTTGTCGAACCCGGACATCGGGCCCACGTCCAGTCCCAGCGCCCGGGCCGCGATAATGAGATATGCGCCCTGCAATGAGCCATTGCGCAGCGCGTGGGTCTTCACGAATTCCTCCTTGCCCGGCCCGGTGAAGAAGTCGGCAAACTTCGGGTCAAACCAGAGCTTGGGAATGAACTCATAAAAACGCGAATCCATCGCCACGATCGCCGTCACCGGGGCGGCCATCGTCTTGTCAACATTGCCCGGCATCAGCAACGGCTTAAGCCGCTCTTTCGCTTCTTTCGACTTCACAAACACCACGCGCACGGGGAACGTGTTAGCCGAGGTAGGGCCGAACTTGGCCAGGTCATAAATCTGCCGCAGCAGATCATCCCTTACCGGCTTATCAAGCCAGGCCGTGTACGTGCGAGCCTGGCGGAAAATGGTGTTCAAGGCTTCGTCATTGAGGGGATGGGACATGGTTTTTGCTCCTGAAGGTTTAAGTTGCCGCGAACAGTAGGAGCAAAGGGCAAAGTCTTCAACCTTGGGCGGATGGGTAATCGGCACCCTCGATTTAAGAACGCCAGTGCGGTTTTTACCCATTTTTACCCATTTTTGGCGAAAATTGGGTAATTTGTCAATTTATTGCTTTTGCCGGCTTTATGTCGATGGCTGGAAACGCTTTACGCCGTTACATTCCGTTACACAGCGACACATCAATGTGTAAAACCGCGATGGCGGGTTCAATCCCACCAGAGCTTAAATCCGCCCATGGCGGTAATCCAATCGCCCATGGCCGACTCGTAATCGGGAACGCCGTTTTGGTCGTCGTTCATTTCGATGTTGAGTTCCTCCAGTTCGCTCTCCATCACGTCCATCACATCCGAGTTCACCTCCAGAACCAGCTTTCCAACCTTTCTTGCCTGCTGCTTGCTGATCGGCGAAAGAAAAGTAGCGCGAAGGCCCGCTGCGTCGGCACTTTGGATCTCGAATGGGGCGGTTTTCATCACCTTTTCCAATTGATGCCTGACTTGTTTCCAACGGCCGCCCCGGCTTGCCTTATCCAGCGCATGTCTCGCTTTTTTCCCTGCGTCGCTTTCGAACATTTCCATCATTTTGCGATTTTCCGGCGACATCAGGCGCTCCCGCCCACGCATCCGCTCAATGAACTCGGATGATGACAGTCCCGGCGAATTATGCGAGCCGACGTCGCATAATTCGATCACATCGATGACCGGCAGTTGCGGGAGGGCGAAGATTTGCGCGAACACGGGGACGGCTCGATTCGCATGGACGCTCGCGTCGCTCTTCAAAACATTGGGACCGACCAGCAGCCGCACATCCTTCGCGTGGCAGGCGCGCCACGATGCGTTCACGATTTTCATTGCCGCGTCGCTGTCGAACGAATTTGTTTCATCGATGAGTTTCTTCCAACCAATCCATTCGTATCCGCCCGCTGCATAGTCGAATTGCTCGATGTCGGTTCCGAGGATGGAACGGACAAACGTTTCGATCTCATTCATGGCTGCTCCAGCGCGTGAGTGTCGTCGTCGAGGTTACTACTAAATGACCTTGCGCGATTCGTGTAGGGTCCGCACTGCGGACCGTTACGTTTGAGATGGAAAACACGGTCCGCAGTGCGGACCCTACGAAGATTCGAAGCGCCTAGTCGCGCAACGTCATTTAGAAATCGCGAGTATTGCCGCTTGCGGCTTCGCGAATCAAAAACCGACCCCACCTTGTCGCACAAATTCAGCGCTCCCTGCTTCCCGAATCGAAAATCGTCCTCACCTTGTCATTCAAATTCAGTTACCCGCGCCTTCGCGAATCGAAAACCGCACGTCTTCGTCCAAATTCGGCGATCCGCGGTTCCCATTCGCAAACCCGCAAGCGGCACAACCTCCAAAACACCAGCATCCCATCCCCATCACTTCCTCCCAACCGCGCTCACCGCCTTCCTCGCGTTTTGCTCGATCGCCCCCCATTCGCGCTTGACGATCAGATCGCGCGGGGCGATCCATGAGCCGCCAACCGCTTGAACCATCGGGTCGTTCAAATAAGCCGCCGCGCAGTTCATATCCACGCTGCCCAGCGGAATGTACTTCACGCCCAGGTGCGCATACGGTGCGGCAATCGACTTGAGATACCCCAGCCCGCCCATCGGCTCGGCGGGGAAGAATTTCAGCAGCCGACAGCCCAGTTCCAGCGCCTGCTCGATATCCGAAGGCGTGGCGATCCCCGGCGCAAAGGGTAGGCCGCGTTCCCGCGCCGCCCGCACCACGCGGGCGTTCGTCCCCGGCGCAACGGCAAAGTCAGCCCGCGCATCGGCAACCGCCAATACCTGCTCCGGCGTCAGCACCGTTCCCGCCCCAACGATCATCCCGGGCACCTCGCCCTTAATCCGCCGAATCGCATCGACCGCGCCCGCCGTGCGCAGCGTCAACTCCATCGCCTCAATCCCGCCCGCCAGCAGCGCCTGCGCAACCGGGATCGCATCCTGCACCTCATCAACAATGAGCACGGCAATCATGCGCGTGCGCTTCAGCCGATCGAGAATCGCCGGGGGAAAATCGAATGAGTTGGTCATGGGGTGGTCTCCTTGGCAGGATAGCGTAAGAAATCCCAGCTTCAAGGTCGAGCTTGCGGGGAGCGGCGCCGATGTTTAACCCCGTTGGTCGCAGGGGCGCGCAGGCTTGACGAATCGGCGGTCGAATGTCACTCTAAAAACGCTTTCACGAAGGGGTTCAATGTTTAGATCCGGTATTCTCCGAACGGCACTCGCAGGCATTTTGGCTTTGTGTGGCCTTCTCGCGGTCGGCGCCGGGGATTTTCGTCCGTCGCCCCATTTCACGGGGAATGCCCTGCCCGCGCCGCCGCTTACAAGCAAAGCCTGGAAAGCGCCGGCGTCGACGTTGCCGCCAAAGGTGGTGGACGCCGCCGCCAGCCTCTTCGATCAGGGAATGGCCGATCCGCGCGGATTGGAATATCGCGAAGTGGAAACCGGCGTCGGGAATGTGTGGGCCGGCGATGGCGGAATCGTCAAAACCCATGCATGGGCATTTCCCGCTTCAGCGACCCCGGGTTCACAGCGTTTTGCCGTCGCATGGAATGGGCTGGTTTATCCCGTTGTCACAGTCGGGGAAAAAGCGGACCTGAAAGCCGATGTCGATCAGATCGAAAAGAATTCCCATAGTTCCAGTGCGGCAGGATCAACCAACGAGGCGCACAACATCGCGCCCGATCAGGCAGGTTCGACGCGCGTTTGCTTATTGATCCGCCTCGGCGAGATGTCTTTTGCCGAACGCCTTTGGAAAGCATCTGCATCCGGGGATGCCAATGACGACGATCCGTATATGAGCATGGCCAACGAATGGTTGTTTGCGCGTTTCGATCGGGCGGTCTGCGCGCACATGCGCGGCGACGATCATCTCGCGGCCGCCGATTGCGCTGAGCTGGTCCGGCTGAAAGACGCGGTCATCAAAGAAGGCATTCGCCGAAAACTGATCGATGTCGGTGACGACGGGAAGCCGGCCGGAAACAGCCAGGCGCCGGACTTTCTCGATGGTGTTCCGCAATTGTTGGCCGACGAACAGCGGCGCATCGCCCAGCCGCCGCGAAAGCGCGCTCTTGACCTTGGGCGCGAGGCATTCAAGACCAACGATGAGTGGATTGCCGCTCTGGTCAACGATCTCGATGAAGTATTCCAGACACAGCAGAGCCAGCCCGGCGGCGTCGACCTGGGAAGTGATCCGGTCGTCGCCGCGCTCATCGCCGCTGGCGACGATGCCGTCGAACCTCTTCTCAATTGCTTCGAGAAGGACACCCGCCTCACCCGCTCGGTGCATTTCGGCCGCGATTTCAGTTATTACCGCTCGCTGATCGGCGTACATGAAGCCGCCTACGTCGCGTTGTGCAACATCCTGCAGGAATCGTTCTTTGAGATTCGCTCCACCGGCGATGACCTCAGCGCCAACGGTCTGGATGCCCGCCAGGCAATCGGCAAGCAGATGCGCGATTATTGGAAGGCGTTTCACGGCTTGTCATTGCCCGAGCGCTGGTACCGAATCCTGAAGGATGACAAGCAAGACCCGCAGCGCTGGGCCAGCGCCGCCGACAACATCACCCAACGGCAAGACGAGAATTTCACGCGCGACAGCATGTTTGCATGGACGTTGGTGGAGGTGCATGAATACAAGCCTGGCGAAGTGCTGAAACTGCAAGGTGATGTACTGCGTAATAAAGCAAATCCGTCGGTTTCACAGCTGTTGGTCAAGCGCTTGCGCGCGCTGGAAGAGCTGCGGCCGGGCGGTTTTGATCCCAACGGGAGCGGCTTGCATCAGATCCTGGTGAACGCTGTCAGTGTGGCGACCGCCCTGCAGAAATGGGATGGAAAGGCAAATCTGCCCGAATTGAAAG
Organism: Tepidisphaeraceae bacterium; assembly: GCA_035695715.1. GTDB lineage: Bacteria > Planctomycetota > Phycisphaerae > Tepidisphaerales > Tepidisphaeraceae > RYN-428. The sequence continues at coordinate 6,980 of DASRRM010000120.1, read as the reverse complement.
AGTATTGCCAGTACCTGGATAACAACCTCACCTCCGGCGGACAGACGATGTGGACGGCGATGCGTCTCACCGAGATGTACGCGGCGCGCGTCCGGCTCGGCGATCCCGGTGCGATGGAAGAGTTCACCAGGTTCCTGCGCGGCGCGGGACCAGACGGGCGGAATCTCGATCACTTTCATCTCTTCGATGATGCATGGAAGTTTCCCGACGATCCAGTCATGCAAAAGTGCATGGAGGATCTTTTCAACGGGCCCAAGTCGCCATGGAATCCCATCGTCCGCACTAACGGCACAGAATGGTTTCGCGACGATCACCTGATTTCATCACCACTGCTCGGCTTCGCCGGCTTTCGCAAACAGGCGCTTCGCATGCTGGCCGATACTTCCGTCGCCGGCAGCGGGACGATTCGCGAAGACGGCAAAGTCGATGTCGGGCTAAATCGATTCCAACTCTATCTCAATGAGTACAACCTCAACGACCCACGAGTGCCCGCGCCAGGATCGAAGGTTTCGTACCGGGTCTGTGATGTGTATGCATATTATCTCCAACGCGGCTTCAGCACCGCGCGCGGATTGCCGCTTATGGACTTGTGGTGGCGACTTGAAGAGCGTGATCGAGCCGTCAAACGCTGCACCGAGCTATTGGTGCGATACGGCGATCGGTTCAAATTCTCTCCTGACCATACTGGATTCGACGACGATGCCGTGATGTCCTTTCCGCCGCTGAATCACCCCGCGAGTCCTGACGAAGTAAACGCCGGCCGCGCGATTTTCACGTTGGCTCGCGCAGGAGAGAGTGTTCGGGAATGGAAGCTCCCGGTTTACCCGGAACGCGGAAATTGGCTGAAATCAAACGCGATCCAAGCCGGAGACAAAGAGCCGATACAGGTCGCAAATAATGAAAACGATGGTTTGATCTGGCAAGCCGAAGAAGTGCTCAAGAACGGCAAATGGCAACGTTACTATGGATTCGTCGGACATCACGATGTGGCCCGGGTTCCCGCCAAAGAGATTGAACTCGGCCTTCCCGGCGATTCGCCCTGGAGTCCGCTGTCGCATCAAATCAGTTGCGCGATGATGACGCCGCCCGTGGATTATTCGGTGCCCACGCGGGGCGTTTCGCACCTCAGGGTGGGCGATCCGCTGCCCATCGCCGCGGCGCTGGGCAATCGGCGCGGCTTAAGCCAGACGTTGCCAACGGCGTGGTTCCAGCCCAACGCCAATGGCGGCGGAGCGCTTCGTCCGGGCGTCTCCATCAAACTCCTTTACGCCCCCAGAACCCCCGACGACGGCACTGTTTGGAATCCCGACCCTGCCGACAAGTCCTGGACCGAAGTGAAGTCCAAACCCTCCGCCGCCTGGAATCCCGATTTGGTCACGCGCGATCTCGAAGCGGGCGAGGCGTTCGAGGTGATGCGGATCGACCTGCGCGATTTTTTTGACCTGAGCCGGCCCGGCTCGTACCGCGTGCAAATCCTCTTTAATGTCGATAGCAACGGATTCAGCGTCAACGGCGCATCGCATGTGGTGCAATTCACCTTATCGCCCAAGGCCGGCGATCGGCATTGAACGCCCAGCCCGACACCAAGCGCACGGTCACTTTGCTGCCGGGGAGGAGTGGCATCGAACGATCTACCCTCGGTTTTGCTGCGAATCTTCAGCCACCCGGCGGCGGCCCATTTCGCAAACCGCGACCCGGTCCCGGCGGCGGGCCATCGTCGGGCCCACCCGGCGGGCCAAATGGCGGCCCTTCGCCCGGCCCGAATGGTGGCGGGCCGTTCCCCGAACCGCCCGGCGGCCGGCCCATTCCCGGCCGGCGGCCTCCCCGTCCCTGTCGCTGGGCGTCGCGCGGGTCTTCTGTGCCCCAGTAGCCGCCGATGATGTAGGGGAATTTGCCCGGCGTCACGTGATAGTGCCAGCCGCGTTGTGGGTCGAAATGAAGGTTGAAATCGTTGAGTGCGGATTCTCCGGCGACGTCTTTGGCTAACACGCCGGGCTTTTCGTAGGGACCGTAAACGGGAAACCCGTCGAAGGCGAAGCCGATCAAGGGGGAATGGCCGGCGCCTTCATCGCTCCAGGGGGAATTAATGCAGATGGGATATTTGTGATAGTGATAGGTGCCATCGGGGGCGGGATGGCCGCAGCAGCGGTCCATCATATTCGAGGCGTCCTGGCTGCCGGCGTCGAAGGGATTGAAGAAAACCACGCCGTTGACGGCCACGCCGATCGGTCCCATCGGCAATGCATGATTGGAATTGTCGGCGGCGGTAACGATATGCCTGGCGTTCACCTTCGGATCGAGCGGGATGTAATAGGTGCTTTGCTTTTCCTCGATGTAATTGGGATTTCCCCGGCCTGGGCCGGTCTCGGGGAACTTGCCGGTGGGGTGGTTCGGCAAGCCGCGGGTGTGAACGATCATGCTGGTCGCGTCGAAGCTTATGGTTACGTTGTCCGCAATGAACGCATCCTTGGCGACGATTTTTCCGCTCGCATCCTTGTCGCCGGCGCGAAGCCATGCCGTCGTCATCCCCGCAAAGACGGCGGTGTAATTTCCATCGTGATAGAGCAGGCGGTCGACGTTGCCGGCGTCGAATTTTGCGGGGATTTTGCTTTCGCCGGCCGGCGGGTTGTAAAACCAGCGTCCGCCGATCGGCATTAGCTTTTCCGGCGCAATCGCGATGGCCGTTGCCGTCGCGGGCATGGTCGCCGGCCCGGCGGCGATCGGCGCTTCGATGCGCACCAGGCTGAAATCCGTCACGAAGAATTGTGACGCCGTTGCGGCGGCGGCGTTGCCGTGGTCGAAGCCGACGCTCAGTTTAAGCTGGTCAACTTGCGGGAAGGGGAGCATGAAATCCATCGAATACGTTCGCCAGATGGCGGCGCCGCCGGTCCGGCGGTCGCCGTTGACGGACAGATCGCGGCGGTCCTGCACGACGGCGGGATAGATTTTTTTCACCTTTCCATCGAACGATTGTTTCCCACTGTCGCCGAAAAATTCCACCTTCATATACAGGCCATCATCCGCAACCGAGAAATTATCCTGCGGCAGCCCGCGAAAACTAAACCGGAACCAGCGGCCAGCCTTGGCGTCAATCGCCGCGATGGTCTGCGCGACCGAGCCGTGCGGGTCGGCGGCCGCGCCGGGTTGCCGGGCGGATTGAAAACTCACGCCCCATCCGGAAACGTCTTTCGATGGATCGCCGAGATAGCCGTAGTGGGCTTCGCCGGTCATGTCGAAATCCGCCGGGAGCGCGGAATTCGTCCCATGCTTGCGGAAGTCAGGATTGGCGGCGAGATTCAACGCCGGCGCGGGCGGCTCGGTTGCCGACGGGCAGATTGCCGGGCCAAACAGGCAGGCAAAGATAATGGCGGTGATGAATGCTGAACGAGTATTTGGCATTGGGGAATGTTCCGTTACGGCAAGCCCATCTTACAAGGCGAAAATCCTTGACGCGAAGGCGCGAAGAAACGAAGAATTGTCAAACTCGCCGCTGATTCTTGTTTTCTGAACCAGGATTTCGCGCCGAGTGCGCCAAGCCGCCAGGTCCGCCAGGAACGAATTCGTGCCTCGCAGACCAGGTACACACTGACGCAGAAAACTTCTTCGAGTCCTTCGTGCCTTAGAGCCTTCGCGTCAAACCGGTCGCGCGAGCAAGAGCCGCGCACGCAGGGTACTCCCGAAGTAAGCGGAGCTGACCGTCCGAAAACCGCTTACTTCGGGAGTACCCGCCGTGCGCGGCTCCTTGTCGCACATTTTGCAATCCTGCGCCGCATCGTTACTTTACCACAATCAGCCTCTTCAAGGATGGACCTGCATGAAACGGCCGAAGACGACGAAGCAACTCGCCTCGCGAATTGATCCGCAGTATATCCGCGGCTCATCACTCGGCGGCCGGGTGCGCATCGTGTCGCTGGTCTTGGTGGCGCTCGCCGTCGGCGCCTGGTTTGCCATGCCGCCGCGACATCGGCAGTTGATGGCCAACCCCGGGCCGGTTTCCGCAGCACACGCCATGTGGGAATCCGATTGCGCCAAATGCCACGACAGCGACGGGCACGGCGGATTTCGCCGCACCGTTTCCGACACCGCCTGCCTGCAATGCCATGCCGCCCCGGCTCACCATCCACGCCAACTCATGCGCGAAGGCAATAATGCTCATAACCCGCTCGCGCTGGCGGTCAGCGATGGGGCGGGGAAAATACGCTCGGCCAACTGCACCTCCTGCCACATCGAGCACCGCGGGCATGTTCTGCTGGCGGCGGTGGATGATTTCAACTGCACCAAATGCCATGCCGACATCAAAGCCGCCACCGCGCCCCGTTCCGGCTCACGATCTTTGATGATCAACACGACGCAGTTCAACTCTACCGGCGGACACCCCGCCTTCGGCCGCCACCTGCTCCGTCCCGGCGCTTCGCTTCCCACCCCGCCTGCCACCATCGACCCCGGCATCCTGTTCGACCCAACCCATTTAAGGTTCAATCACAAGACGCACATGGGCTCATCGGCCGACCCCGCCCATGGCGCGGGCGTCAACTGCACCATCTGCCATGTCAACCAGAATCGCACCCCGCTCGGCGGGGATGTCGGCGGAAACCGCGGAGCGTTTTCCGCCGGCGAAGGACAATATATGCGGCCCATCAGCTACGCCCGCGATTGCCAGGGATGTCATCCATTGGTCCTGCCCGGCGGGGCGGTTTTGCCGCACGAGGCAATGCAGATCGTCCAGGGAGATCTGCAGCATCCGGAGGACTTTTACCGCGATTGGCTCGCCCGCCTGCCGCAATCGAAGCGCGCCGATGTGCTCGGCGATAAAGACGCCGACCAATGGGTCAAGGATTCCGCCTCGACGCTGCGAGGCAACGCCGGCGATTGGGTTGGCGGCCTGGAAAAGGCGAAAAAAGTCATGGACGGCGCGCCGCAACTTGAAGATGCGATCGCCACGCAATTCTCTCTCGATGCCGGTTCGTCAATCGACCCCGCCGAGGCGGGAAAAGATATTCGCGTTTTGTCGGCGTACGTGGCATATGCGAAGAACTTCACCGGGCGCTGTGCCCTTTGCCATGATGTGCGCGAAATAAGCAACGCCGCACCCGCGTTGCCTCCCACATCCGCGCCGGCCGATGCGCCCTCTGCAACCGCGCCCGCGACCGCACCGGCCACCGCGCCCGACGCCGCCGCCCCGGCAACACAGCCCGCCGGCCCGGTCGTCGCTCCGGTCCTGGCGACCGTTCCCACCGGCATACCCACGGTGCCGCGGCGCTGGTTCATCGGCAGCACCTTCGACCACAAGGCGCACCAGAACATCACCTGCATCAGTTGCCACAGCCGGGTGCAAACCAGCACCGAAACATCGGACGTTCTGTCCCCCAACCTGACCTGGACCGAGCCAGGCGGCGCGACGGTTTCCTGTGCCAACTGCCATCATGCAACCAACGCCAGGGGATCGGGCGCGGTTGCCACGTGCGTTACCTGTCACACGTTCCACGACCGTTCGGTGCCAACCAAACCGGTGGAGAGACGGGATATTACCGCATTGACAAAGTAGGGGGCGTCGCCTTGTAGGATCCGTGCCGTCGACCGTACGAGACGCGTTTCCTAACCACAACGCGGGGTCTGAGATATCCCTCAGCGCGGATTGCGGGCGCTTGTTTTCCCGGAAAGATTTTCGCGCGAAGGCCCATGCTTTTCCGGTCCCCTCTCCCCTGTACGCAGGGGAGAGGGTTAAGAGGAGGGGACGCTCTTACGATCTGCGTCAACCGGGCAAGTGTCCCCTCACCCCAGCCCTCTCCCCTGAGTACAGGGGAGAGGGAGCAGCAGTCGCCGCAAACAACGATCAATTTTGCATTCCCGCCTGCCGTCACTTTAACGGCACGCTGGTTTCAAATCCGCGCGAATGGCCGTCCTTGTCGTGATAGCCGATCAGCACTGTCAACCGATCCGACGCCGGCGTCTGACCTGCAACCGGCTCTATTTTCAATTCGATCGGCGTGATATCTTTTTCGGTTTTCTTCACGGAAATTCCGCTGACGGTTGCCGCTTCGTCTGCACCGGGAAATAACTCGATTCCGGTGGCGGGGTTTTTCCAGTGAACCAGGATCGTGGCGATGTGTGTCCTGGGATCGAGCGTTGCCTTCACCTCCGCCAGATCGGGGCAATGCTCCGACGCCGGCGTGACCACCGACGCATACTTCTCAAAGGCGGTGGCGTTGGCCGGGTTGGCATGGTCGGCGACCTTCAGCGACAGCGTGGCGGTTGCCTTGCCCGGCACGCATTGCTGCTTGCAGACCAGCCACGATGCCGATGCTTCGATCGCGATCTCATCGCCGATATGCAGATTCTCCGGCGGCGTAACCAGTGCGGTGATCAGCACGGCGTTCTCATATCCATACGCCACTTCATTAGCCGCCTGCTGAAAACGGCGCGGGACGGGAAATGGATTGGGCGTGACGGTGAATCCGTCGGGGAGTTTGAATTTGACGCGCGTGGCCAGGCCGGAATCGCCGGGGTTGGTCCAGTAAATATGCCAGCCGGGATCGATTTCCAGCAACAGCCCGATCGTGAACGGCCGGGTGGAATGAATCGCCGATACGTCGGCCATCAGGGAGGCCTTGACCGGCCCATCGGCGGCGCGTGCCTCGGTGACGGCAACGCACCACACAAGTGAAACCAACGCCAGAATTTTCCATGGGCTCATCATTGTCTGCTCCGCGGTTTTGGTTGTATCTGAAACGATCGCGCTGCGAACTGGCCCACCATTGCGATGCGTCATGCGCAAAACGGTGGGCGAGCACGCCACCCTACCGCGAGATGCGCGACCACACAACGCATTTCCAGTGCCGTGTGTTGTACCGAAGCAGAAATGTCACCCCTTTAGCCGAAGCAGAAGTGTCACCCCTCCCTCCGGAAGCGGCGACGGCGGCCTACCAGTTCCACGGGTGGGACTTCGACGGCTTCCATGGCTTGTTATTCTTGATCGGACG
>DASRRM010000119.1:0-12251 GCA_035695715.1 Tepidisphaeraceae bacterium | reverse complement strand
TACGCGGCATCTCCCGCCCGATACAATCCCCATAGCGGCGATCGGTTCAGTTCAATGGGACTTTATGCGGAGTGCGACCAAGTCGCCTACCAGAGCCGCGCTTCTCCCCCGCGCACTCCACATAAAGTCCTCTACATTTCGAGACATGGGCCGGCGCAACACCCCCATGTTGCACAAAAGTGTTGCGCAATGGGGCGCAGTTAGCTGGCGATCATCTCCGTCAACTGCTTCGTGGCGATGCCAACCGGGCGGTCTTGGGGGACGCCGGCGCAGGTGAGGAGGGTGCCGAGCAGGTCGCCCTGGTTGCCTTTGATGTCGGGTAGATAGCGGCCGGTTTTTAACGCGCCGCCGCCTTTGCCGGCGATGACGAAGGGGAGGTGCTCGCGCTTGTGGGCGTTGCCGTCTTCCAGGCCGGAGCCCCACATCATGATGCAGTTGTCGAGCAGTGTGCCGTCGGCTTCGCGCAGGCTTTGCATGCGCTTGACCATGTACGCAAACTGCGCGACGTTGAAGGCGTTGATCTTGCTCACCTTGTCGAGCTTCACCGGCTCATAGTTGTGGTGGGTGACGGAATGGTGCTCATCGTGGAAGCCGAGCTCGGGGTAGGAGACGCCGTTGGGGGTTGAGCCGATGTAGGTGCTGACGCGGGTGAGGTCGGTTTGGAAGGCCAGGATGTTCAGGTCGCACATGACCTGCATGTATTCGCTGCGCTTGTCGCCCTCGGGGATTTTGATGTCGATCGGGGCGGAATCCTTGAAGGCCCGGCTGGTGGTCGTCAGGCCCGCCGCGGCCTTGGTTGCTTCGATCTGGCGAAGCTGGATGGCGGCGATACGCCGTTCGACTGAGCGGACGCTGTCGAGGTATTCGTCGAGCTTGCGCTGATCGTCGCGGGTGAGCTGGGCGCGCAGGTCTTTAGCGCCGCCGAGGACCAGGTCGAGCATCGAGCGATCGAGGGCATCGGCCGCCGTCGCGGGAGAGGCGGCCTTTCCTTTTTCGCGCATCTGGAACAGCCGTTTGAGGACGCTGCGCGGGTCGATTTCCGCCGGGAGCGGCTGGGTTGGGCCGCGATAGCTGCAATGCGAGTAATACGCTTCGTTCAGCCCTTCCTGGTTTTCCTTGTGGGTCTGCGGCATGGTCGCCAGTTCCAGCGAGGGAAGCGGCGTGAGCGCGCCGACATAGTTGGCCGCGATCTGGTCGGCGGAGATGGCGATATCGACCACATCGCGTTTGTCAGCGTCGGGCAGGGCGGCGGTGAGCCAGGTGGACAATTCCAGTGCGTGCGGCGCGCCATTGAACGGCGCGATCGGCACGCCGGTGATCCCTTTCATGATCAGACACTGATCCAGCACCGGCTGCAGGGCGGACAAAATCTGCGGCGGCGGCGCGGTGAGGAAGGTCGCCGGATCGGCGGGCCAGAATCGCTCCATGATCACGCCGTGCGGCATGTACATGAAGCCCAGGCGCACCGGCGGCCTGTACGCCGTGCCCTTGGCCGTGTCGGCCCAGCCCATGGTCTCCATCAAAGGCAGCGCCAGGGCAACGCCCAGTCCGCGAAGGCATGTGCGACGGGTGATCAGCGATTTATTGGGCATGGGACAGGTCTCCGCGGTGCATCACGCGACGATGTGTCAAGTGATGGATGTTCAGGAGCGAACAAGAGCGTCTATAGTCAATACTTAACTCTCGTGACAGCGTTGGCAAAACTCGCCTATAGCGCGTCGGCTATTGAGCGTCACAAAAATATTGTCAGTAACTTTTCGCTCGCACCGCTCGAAAATGCCCATTTTTACGACGATTTCGAAGCGATCGTCGTACTTTTACTGCCATTATTTATCTGACGATCAATAAACGGCGCTCAACCACGTAATGGCCCCGCCGCCCGATAAATCAGCCGCACGTTACCGGCGGAATAGCCGTCATTGGCTGCGTGCGGGCGCTCATCGGAGCACTGTATTCGGCGCACATTTCCGCCGCGGCTCGCCCCGCGATTCCGATGAATCGTATGTCATTACGGTCCAAAGGTTGTACGCCGTTTTACGGCAGGGCATATTAATGAACTCGCGAGAATCGTCCAGGATCGAGCACCTTGAGGCGCGGACGCTCTTTTCCGCGCAGGCTTTCATGTCAGGCAAAACGCTTGAAGTGGATGGCGATCCGCAGTTCCAGAACTATATCGACGTGGAATATACCGATTCCTCAAAAACGACGATCTCGGTTTCCATCGGCATACTTCCCCCCGGGCAGCAAATGCCGTTTCGCGATCCCAGCGACATATTCACCGACTTCCCGGCCAAAGGGGTAAAGCTCGTCTGGGTTCGCGGTGGCGAGGCCGACGACCAAATCGGAGTCGGCTGCAATGCCACGGACGCCAACGGCCAATACATCGGCTTTGACATCACCACGCGCGTCGATGCGCTGGACGGGAACAACAGGGTTTTTGCCCCCAATCAAAATATCACCGTAAACTGCGGGTCGGGAAACGACACCGTCGCCGTCGGCAACGGAAACGACATTCTTCGCGGCGGAGCGGGCGATGACCTTCTAGGTGCCGGCGACGGCCGCGACGAAATCTCCGGCGGCGCCGGAAATGACTGGATCATCGGCGGCATGGGCCGCGAAACCATCACTGGCGGCGCTGGCAACGACAGGATCGGCGTGCAGGACCTCGCTCACGGCGGCGACTTGATCTACTGCGGCGCGGGCGACGACAGCGTCACCTGCGGCAACGGGAACGACACCATCTGGGGCGGCGCGGGGAACGATACCATGACCGCCTGTTACGGAAACGTCGTGTTCGGCATCGGCATCGGCACCGACACGGCCATCAGCTACAATAAAGCCACCTTTTACACGCCAAACATTTCCCTCGACAGAACCAGCTACGCAGCGGGCGTTGACAAAATCGTCAAGGCTGTCTCGAAAAACGAAACGAACGCCCCGGTCATCTGATCGCCCCATCCCACTCGCATTGAAACGCGTGTGCGTCGGGATCATCGTCACCCGCCACATGAAACTGGAATTACGATAGAATCCAGCGATGGAACATCTGGAAGGCCGCCAATCCATTCTCGCCGCCCTGCAGGGTTGGCAGCGGCGATTTGAAGTCATTCTGCTGCGCCACGGCTCACACGAGGAGAAATTCGCGGATGTATTGGCCGCTGCCGCACAGCGGAATGTTCCCATTCGCCGCGTCGAGGGACGCGAGTTGGACGACATGGCCCACGGCGCCACCCATGGCGGAATCCTGGCGATCGTTTCCCCCAAGCCGCGGATGACAGCCGCGGAGTTGACTCCCCTGCTTGACGCTTTGGTCGAGCCGCCGCTGCTGCTGCTGTTGGAAGGGATCGAAGATGCGCGGAACCTGGGTTTCACGCTGCGCTCAGCCGAGGCGTTGGGGGCGGCGGCAGTGCTGATCAAGAAGCATTTGTGGGATTTCGACGCGATTGAAATTGCCCGCCCGTCCAGCGGCGCATACGAGCGCATGCCGCTGGTGCAGATCGAGGACATCGCGCCGCTGCAGCAGCTTCGGCAGCGCGGCCTTCGCCTGTATGGATGCCTGGCCGGGGTGCGGAATACGATTTACCAGACCGATCTGGCCGGCGGAAGCATCATTGCAATCGGCGGCGAAAAACGCGGCCTCAGCGGCGCAGTGCGGGGCATTTGCGACGCCTTCATGACCATCCCCTCGCGGCCCGATGCCGCGTCGCTTTCCCTGTCGCACGCCGCCAGCATCATCATGGCCGAGGCGATGAGGCAAAGATTAAGCAGCAAGGGGATGAATCATCAAACCGTTCAAGTTGACGAAAATCAGCACGAGGCGGAGTAACGGCCCGGTTTCCTTCCGCCGCCAACTTTCGTATCATCCCGCCTCTATCGTTTTCTCGATTGGCAACAGGACTTTTCATGAATGCAACCCGCGCTCAGCGGCGCTCTTTATCGCAGGCCTTTGCCGGGGTGAAATCCCGGGGCGAAATCGGGCTTGTCCCGTTTATTCCCGCCGGCTATCCGGACTTGTCCGCCACCGCCGCGATTTTGCCGGCTCTTGAACGTGGCGGCGCGACGGTCATCGAAGTCGGGTTTCCCTTCTCCGATCCGATCGCCGACGGCCCGGTCATCCAGGAGGCTTTCGTCGAAACCCTCGCCCGGAAGGTGAAAGTCGCCGACGTGCTGGCAACCGTGGCCCAGGCGCGCGACGGCGTTGCCATTCCCATCGTGGCGATGCTCAGCTACAGCATTATTTTCAGATACGGCGTCTCGCGCTTCGTCAAAGACGCCAAACGGGCGGGGTTTGACGGACTGATTATTCCCGACCTGCCACCGCCCGAGGCACAGCGCATCTGCAACATCATCCGCGACGGCGGGCTGGACACGATCCTTTTGATTGCCCCCACGACAGCCGCCGAGCGCCGCCGCGAAATCGTCCGGCTCTGCAGCGGATTTGTCTATTACCTTTCGGTATCAGGAATCACCGGCGAGCGCGACCAGCTTCCCGCCGACCTGGCCGCCAACGTGCGGGAAATCAAAGGACTCAGCGACCTTCCCGTCTGCGTGGGTTTTGGAATTTCCCAGCCGAGGCATGTGGCCCAACTGGCTGGCGTTGCCGACGGCGCGATCGTTGGAACGGCCATGGTTCGGCGGATTACCGCGCGCAAGGCGGAGGGAAATAACGCGATCGCCGCGGAATTGGAGACTTATTGCCGGGAGCTATTGCGACGGGTGAGTTGTTGACGGGTGAAAGCGAACTTCACGCGGCTCCGGCGAAATGATAAAGCTGCGAGCGATGCAGGGATGAGCTGAGCTTCTGAAGCGCCACCCGCGCGGGGCTGTTTTTTTCCACGGCCAGAAACCCGCAACGAAATTTGCCATCCGGACGCGCCTGCACCGTCTGCACGCAGATGTCGGCCAACAGGTCTTCGTTCCAGAACCGCAGTAATACTTTCACCAGCGACCCAACTTCATATCGACGCTGGACGATCGCGCCAAAACCTTCGGAGCTGATGTCCAGCACCGGACAGCGCTCCTCGGCTCCGATGCGGGCGACGATGCCGGTGGTGACAGAGGAGATCCGGTAATTCCGGCGCTGATCGGCCGACACAGCCTGTCCAACACGTGCGAAGGCGAAGGTTTTTTTCTCGCCATCCTGTCGAATCGCTGTCAGCCGGGCACTCTGCTGGAAAAACCTGCCCGACACCTCCGCATAGACATTGAGTTCCTCGCCAACCCGCGGCGCGATGGGCGCTTCGATGGCCGCTTCAAATGCTTCGGGGGTGCTGGTCAACACTTCGCCGGGATGGAGAACCTTCTCATTTGCCGGATCAGGCAACATCAAAAACATCGGATCGCCGCTCGCCAGCATGAGACCTCCAGCCTGCATCACGGAGTGACACTGTTCTCTCCGGATATGATCGGCGTTGAGGCCCGGCGAGTTGAGCGCCTGCCAACTGCGCACGCACGGCGCACTGGATGCCGGATCGACTGGTTTGGACTTCAAGCGGCAGAACTTGACGCGAAGGTGCGAAAAGGACGAAGGAATCGAAGGATTCCCTGTGTCAAAAATCGCTTCATTCCCTTCATTTTTTTCGCGACTGCGCGTCAACCCTGCGTTGAGGTTAATTCGCAGATTGACCGCCGGGCATTGACTTTTTCACCTGCGGCGGCGGCGTGCACCGTCCAGGCGTGAGCTGGCGTCGTTGAGGCGCGCCAGCATGCCGAAGAAGCCGCCGGAGGGAGCCGAATTCCGCGGGCGGGCCGAGTGACGAACCTTGATCGTGCGGCGAACAACTTTGCGTGTCATGATGACCTTCCTTCTATGACTAAGAACCTGTCGTACAGCAACAGGGAGACTACGCATCGCCGCACAAGTCCCAAACTCTTTTTGTTTTTCGCGACAGTCCGATAAGGGGGCGAGAGGACAGAAGTCAGAAGTCAGAGGTCAGAGGTCAGAAGTCAGAAGCCAGAGGTTGGGCTGAAACGCCGCTATTTTGTGACCTCTGACCTCTGACCTCTGACCTCTGATCTCTGACCTCCTTCTACATCGCCGGATGCACGTAGCGATCGTGAATGTAATGGCTGACGGATCGGATCAGTTCTCGTAGCGCTCCGCGCCAGTCGGTTTGGCGGGTGCGGAAATGGGAATCGCCGGCGCGATCGTGCACTGTGGCGCGGACCTCATAGGCGTTGCCGGTGCGGTGAAGGGTGATGTGGAGGACGAAGTCTCCCAGTCGGCTGCCGAGGCGTAGAGCCCGGCGTAGTGACGCCATAAGCTGGCGTTTGTGGGAAGGCTTCAAAAGTACGTTACCCGCGTCGAGCTTAATCATGGCCCAAGCTCCAAAAATCGGCGAGTCGGTTCGAGTTGTCAAATAGCAAGAGACGTGCCCAACTGACTTGCGTAGTGTAGGCGTGGGACTACTCGGAATAAAAGTAAAATCCGGGAAACTGGACGGGAGGCACAGGTCACGATAACTTACCCGGCTCGAATAAACGCCGATAGAGAAGTTTTTGAGCTAGCAGGAAAGGAGTTCCCGGATGTCCAAGCCCCGCCGCCGCCGCAAAATCGGCAGCAAGAAGCGCAAGGCCCGCCGCGACCGCCGCAAGCGGTAACGCCGGCCGCCGGCGCGGACGCCAAGGGCGTCCGCGCCGTGGCTCTCGCTGTTTTTTTCATTTTAAAAATTCGCAACCCCCCGCTGTTTCACACAGTTTCGCATCGATCCGCGATTGCCGATTTGATCGGCATCCGCGGAATCGGGCGGGGTTTTGCGCGCACATAAGTGGCAACCCAAGCGTTACTTCCGAAGGAGATTGGGGCGAAAAGGCAGAGCTCGCGAAGGCGCGAAGCCGCGAAGGAAGACGCGAAGAACACCTCGACAACCTGGCGTCGCCGCGCTCGAGTGGTCTTGAAATGCGACTACAATTCGTGTTTCCTGTGCCTTCTTCGCGTCTGTCTTCGCGACTTCGCGCCTTCGCGAGCTGCCTGGATTTTCTGCGACGATAGCGTTCCAGGACTGGTTACTTACCCGTTGCACAAACTCGCAGGATAGGGAGCACGGGCAGGATGCCCGTGCCACTGAAATACATGTTTTCCGACCTACTCATCGATGCCATTAGGCAAAAAGGCGCTCCCATCTGCGTGGGAATCGACCCCATCTTCGAGATGCTCCCCGACGCCATCGCCGGCGATCCGGCCAGGCGCAACGCCAACGACCGCGAGGCGGCCATTGACGCCACCTTTGCGTTTACCACCCAGGTTCTGCGAACCATTGCGCCGCTGGTGCCAATGGTTAAATTCCAGTCCGCCTACTTTGAGCAGTTTCTCTGGGAAGGGGTCGAAGCGTATTACAGCCTGATTGCCGAGGCCAAGGAGCTGGGCCTGCTGGTGATTGGCGATGTTAAACGGGGGGATATTGGCTCGACTGCCGGGGCCTATGCCGCCGGACATTTGGCCGATCCGGTGGATTCGGATGAGAACGATATCATTATGCCGGATGCCATCACAGTGAACCCGATGTTGGGGCTGGATACGCTTGATCCGTTCATTCAAACCGCCCGCGCGTTTGGCAAGGGGCTGTTTGTGCTGATCCGCACGAGCAACCCCGGGTCAGCCGAGTTACAGGATGTGAAACTGGCCGATGGCCGAAGCTGGTCGGAAATGCTGGCCGACAAGCTCGCCCCGCTGGCCGGGTCCGACGCGATGGTAGGCTCGCACGGCTTCAGCTCCATCGGCGCAGTTGTTGGTGCAACTCAGCCACAAACCATGACCAGCCTGCGCAGCCGGTTGCCCAAGTCATTCTTTCTGCTACCCGGCTATGGCGCGCAAGGCGCGACGGCTGACATGACTCGTGCAGCCTTCATCAACGGCCAGGGCGCGCTGGTGTCGGCCAGTCGAAGCATCCTGTATGCGCATCGGGAGAAGAGATATGCCGACCGATTCGGGACGGATTGGCAAAAGTGCGTGGAACAGGCGGTGAAGGATATGAAAGAGGATGTGAACCGGGTGATCAATAACTGACGTCTCAATCGACTGCAAGCTGCGAGATCGATAAAATACCGTTCGATGGCAATCGCCAAGCCGCCAACTTCAACGCATTCCAAATCGCGATTTTCCAACGCGGCCGAGTGGCTACATGCATTGGGCGATGTTCCGCTGGAGCGAATCGTGATGAACCCCGCGCCAGGAACGGCTACCGAGGCCGATCTGCTTCACTTTGCCGAGCGCGATAAGCGATTATGCGAACTGGTGGACGGGACCCTGGTAGAGAAGCCGGCGGGAGCATGGGAAAGTATCATCGCGGCACGAGTGGCGACTCAGTTGGGAAGCTCCGTCGATGCGCGTGGCCTCGGTGCGGTATGTGGCGCGAATGGCCCGATGCGGATGAAGACAAAACGCATCCGCATGCCGGACGCATCGTTCATATCGTTAGCCCGGCTTCCAAAAACCTGGGATCGGATTTTCAATTTTTCCCCGGACTTGGTCGTTGAAGTTCTAAGCAAAACCAACACCGAAAGGGAAATCCAGCAAAAACTTGACGACTATTTCAAATCTGGAACACGAATAGCTTGGATTATCGATCCGAAATCGCGAACGGCTGCCGTCTATCACGACGCGCGACGCGCTGCCTTGCTCGTTGACGAGCACGGCTTCCTTGACGGCGATCCAGTCCTTCCCGGCTTGCGTTTTCTCATGGCCGAGCTTTTCGTAGATGTGCCGCGCTAACTTGAGACCGCTCTTGCTCTGCGGCACATCGTCGCATCCCATGGAACTGTCGGGGGGTTTGATCGTAGAATCTTCTCCATGGCAACCGCCGGCACTCTTACACACCCTGATATCACAGCCCCTGCAATGGCCGATGTCGTTGCGCCCGCGCCGGGCCTTTGGCGGCCGGCCCTTTCGCTCTGCAAGCGCGAACTGGTCCGTTTTCTCCGCCAAAAGCATCGCATCATCGGGTCGCTCGGCACGCCCATCCTGTTTTGGGCCGCTATTGGCGCGGGGATGGGTCGCAGCTTTCATGCCGAGGGAATGCCCGGCGGCTCCAGCACGAGCTTCATTCAATATTTCTTTCCCGGCACCGTGCTGATGATCCTGCTGTTCACCGCCATCTTCTCCACGATCTCGATCATCGAAGATCGGCGCGAGGGATTTCTGCAATCGGTGCTCGTCGCGCCGATTCCGCGAATGGCCATCGTGCTGGGAAAAATCCTCGGCGGCACCGTGCTGGCCTTTGGGCAGGGACTGCTTTTTCTTTTGCTCGCGCCGCTGGCGGGAATTCATATCACCCTCACCGGGGCTTTGTTCGCCTGCCTGATGATGTTTATCATCGCGTTTTCGCTGACGGCCCTCGGCTTTTGCATCGCATGGCGGATGACCTCGACGCAGGGGTTTCATGCGATCATGAATTTGTTCCTGATGCCGCTCTGGTTTTTGTCGGGGGCGTTATTCCCCGCCGAAAATGCGATGGGACCGGTTCGATGGGTGATGCGGCTCAATCCGCTGAGCTATGGCCTGGAAGGAATTCGCCGGGCCATCTACTTTGAGCCCGGCTCGACCTGGTCGCAACTGGCCGGGTGCTGGGGATTGCTGCTTATCAGCGTCGTATCGGCCCTGGCGATGTTTTTCCTGGCCAGCAAAATCGCCTCCGCCCGCACAACGGCAGATTTGCAGGCATGACGCCGGGTGGGATCACTACGATTCTTGACGCGAAGGCGCGAAGGGACGAAGAACGCGAAGGGGAATTCTTGTTTAACGAAAAGATTTTCAAGCACTGAGGCGCAATCGACGTTCAACGCATGTGCGCAATTTATCTAATACGCCCGCTGCATGATCTCGTCCGTTTCGTACGTAGGGCGGAAAGAGCAGCGCACGGAGGGTACTCCCGGAGTGAGCGGTTTCGGGACCGCTTACTGCGGCGGCACCCTCCGTGCGCGGCTCATTGGTTGCCTCAGATCGGACATTTTTAAGCGGCGGTTGTATAACAGAAACAAGACCGGTTTCGCCTGCGAGGGGGCGCACAAAGTTGAACCCGACCTCCGTGCTTCCGTGCCTCCGTGGTTAGTCTTCTTTTTCGCGCGTGAGTCTTCCAATGGCTGAATCTCCAATACTCTCAAATGTTCCAGTCGACGCCCTCGCGACGCGGCCGGCCGGCATGGGCCACAAGCAGAAGATCATTACCATTGCCCTCTGGGCCGTGCTGTTTTTGGTCGTGCTGGCGGTGCTGGCGGCGAAACTGCTCCCGAGCAGCGTTGTCGCAAAGCTGCTTCCGCCGGGCCACGCATCAATGCCGGTGCTGTATGAAGGCCCGCGCTTTTCCCTGACCGATCAGGACGGCAATGCCCTTTCAACCGCAGACCTTCGCGGCAAGGCCTATATCTGCGATTTCATCTTCACCACATGCGGGTCGGCCTGCCCGATCATGACGAGCAAGTTAAGCAATCTGCAGAAGGAAACGCCCGCTGAATTGAACTTTGTTTCATTCAGCGTCAACCCGGAGTTCGACACGCCGGCCGTCTTAAAAACCTATGCCCGGGCCAAATCCGCCGATTTGACGCGCTGGCATTTCCTGACCGGCACGCCCGCGCAGATGTCACAGGTGGCCGAGCAGATGAAAATCCAGAAGCCCAATGAGCCGCACCCGGCGGTCAATCACAGCGAAAAATTCTTCCTAGTCGACGGCGACGGGAACGTCCGCGGCATCTACAACAGCGAAGACCCCGATGCGATGAAGGCGCTGGTGGCCGATGCATCGTGGATGGCCACAAGCCGTGGGGCGCGGGGGAAATGAGGGGAAATGCTGAATGCGGAATGCTGAAACGAAGTAGGCTGGGCGTACTCGCCCACCGCCTCGCGCGACGGCGCACAAAACGGTGGGCGAGTACGCCCACCCTACGTCTGAATTCAAGGAATTCGACGCCAAAATAGGATTCCTAATGAGTTTCCCCGAATTCATCGCCCAGCATTCATCGTTCGGCATTTCCACCATCGAGTGGTGGCATCACCTTCCGCTGGTCAACGCTTCGCTGAACGGCACATCCGCCGCATTGTTGCTGCTGGCGTTTTTCGCGATCAAGCAGCGGAAATTCACCATCCATGCAACGCTCATGATATCGGCGTTCATCACGTCGACGGTTTTCCTCGCCTGCTATCTCCTTTATCACGGCATCAAGCTTTATCACCACCAAGGCGTCACCCCCTTTCCGCCGGGCCGGTATCACTCGACTTATATGGCAATCCTGCTCTCTCACTCATTCCTTGCCGTGGTGATTTTGCCGCTGATTTTCGCCTCATTTTACCTCGCCTGGAAACGCCGATGGTTGCTTCATCACAAGGTAAGCAGCGTGACATTTCCCTTGTGGCTGTATGTGTCGGTGACGGGGGTGGTGGTATATTGGATGCTGTATCACCTCGCGCCACGCTTGTCATGAATTGCGCGTTCAAAGGAGAATCCCCCATGCGAAGTATCTTCTCGAAACTCCTCTGCGCACTCGTCGCCGCTATATTGCTGGTTCCCGTTGCCCGTGCCGATGATGCCAAGCCCGCGCCCAAAGCACAGCCAGCGTCGGTCGGCGAGGTTCGCACGCAGACGCTCAAGGGGTTCACCTTCTTTTATCTCTCCACGCGCACGAAATTCGCCGACCTGAAACAAAAGGTGGAGACGATGATTCCCGAATTGCAAAAGGGAGTTGCCGACAGCCACGCCCGCGTGGCCGGCTCGCTCACATTCATCTATCACGGCGCAACCGACGACGCCAACGCGGAATTCGACATGGAGATCGGATTCCCGATCGAGGAAAAAGTGCCGGCCAACGGCAACTTCAAGGTCCGCGACGTGCCGGACTACAAATGCATGAGCGTATTGTTCACCGGCTCGTTCGATCAATTCTCCAGTGCCTACGAAAAGCTGATGCCCGCCGCAATGGCCGCCCCCGACGCAAAGACCGGCGAATCGCGCGAGATGTATCTTTATTTCGAGGAGACCAAATCGCCGAACAACGTGGTTCACGTTTCGGTGGGAATCAAGTGAATCTCATCGCCGACGGCAAGTGTCCCCTCTTCCAGCACATCCGCCCGAAGTCCGCCGCGGCCTTTGATGGCCTCGTAGAGTCCGACCCCAACGAGGCGTTCTAAGTAAGTACGACTAAGTTTTTCCGAATGCTGAAGACACGCGCGCCTATAAATCCTCTGGTTCGGGCATGACGCCCGGCCGGAGGATCCGGCATGCGACATTTGGAAGTCCGACTCAAGCCATGGGAATCACGACGGC
>DASRRM010000118.1:0-11338 GCA_035695715.1 Tepidisphaeraceae bacterium | reverse complement strand
GTTCATGATTTTGCACACATACCCAAATCTTGGACCCTGACCAAATCATCTGCTTCATCCCAATAATCTCATACCAAACCATGGTCACTAAAGTGACCACGCCCTGACTATTCCCTGACCATTCCCCCGAATCATTCATGCATATGATCCGCTTCCACCAATTCCCCATCTTCCTTCCATCGCTTGATCTTCATTCCCAGTGTTCGCACCCCGATGCCCAATGCGCTGGCAGTCTTGATGCGATGTCCCTTGAATTGTTGCAGGGTCGAGAGGATCACCTGCTTTTCGATATCGGCCAGCGGCTTACCCGCCAGGTCTTCCACCGAACCGCTCAGCGACTGCTTGGTCCGGAGCCACGGCTCAATTGTGACAGCGCGAATCACGCCCGGCTCAGCTTCCAGAACGCCGGCGCGCTCGATGATGTTCTGCAATTCGCGAACATTGCCGGGCCAGGGATAACGTTGCAGCAGGCGGACGGCTTCTGATTCGATATGCCGGAAGGGCATATTTTCGCGCTTGGCGATTTGATGGAGGAAATGCCGGCAAAGCTCCGGCACATCCTCGCCGCGCTGGCGAAGCGGGGGCAGTTCGATGGGCACCACGTTCAGCCGATAGAACAAATCCTCGCGGAATTTGCCGTCGGCAACGGCCAATTCCAGATCGCGGTTGGTCGTGGCGACGACGCGCACGTCAACTTGCTGGCTGACGCCGCTGCCGACCCGCTCGAAGGTGCTTTCCTGAAGAACGCGCAGCAGTTTTGCCTGGAGGGAAGGCGCGATTTCGCTGATTTCGTCGAGCAGGAGCGTGCCGCCGTCGGCTAATTCGAATCGTCCGCGGCGCATTTTGTCCGCGCCGGTGAACGCGCCTTTTTCGTGGCCGAACAATTCGGATTCCAGCAGATTTTCCGACAACGCCGCACAATTGACCGCCAAAAACGGCCGCTCGCGGCGGGCCGATGCCATGTGAATCGCCCGGGCGACGACTTCCTTTCCCGTGCCGCTTTCGCCGTGAATGAGCACCGTGGCGCTGCTCTTGGCGACCTGTTCGATTTTCTTGCGCACTTCGCCCATCGCCTCGCCCGAACCAATCATCGGCCGGGGGACGTTTTGCTCGGTCATGGTGCGCAGGGCCATGTTCTCGCGAATGAGCCGGCTATGCTCGAGGGTGCGGTCGACGAGCATTTTGATCTCGTCGCCGTCGAAGGGCTTTTGAATGTAGTCGTATGCACCCAGCTTCATCGCCTCGACGGCGGTGGTCACGGTGGCGAAGGCCGTCATCAGGACGACGGGCATATCCGGCCGGAGGCGCTTGGCTTCCTGAAGCAGCTCAATGCCAGTCATGCGCGGCATTTTCAGGTCGGTAATGAGCAGGTCAAATCTGCCCGGCCCCGCCAGCCGCGACACCGCCGCCTGCCCATCGCCGGCGGCGATCACTTCGTGCCCGTCGCGCGCCAGCGTCGCCGCCAGTGAATCGCGCATCATTTCCTGATCGTCGGCGATTAGGATTCGTGCCATTACAGTAGCACGGGCATCTTGCCCGTGTCCTTTTGGACCAGACATAGGCACGGGCTCCGAAGCCCGTGCTACTGGTCAAATACGAACTTCAAACCTCGCTCCGCCGTCCGCATCGTTACGGGCGACGATTGCGCCATCGTGCGCTTCGATCACTCGGTGAACGATGGCCAGTCCAAGGCCCGTTCCCGTGTCTTTGGTCGTGAAAAAGGGATTGAAAATCTTGTCGATCGCGCCCGGCGAAATGCCCGGGCCATTGTCCACCACCGTCAGGTGAAACTGTTTCGCCTCTGAGCCGACCGGCGGCGCGCCATAGCTGATGCGAACACGCCCACCCGGCTTCTCAATCGCCTCGGCGGCGTTGAGCAACAGATTCAGCACCGCCTGCCCGAAAAGCATCGGGTCGACCTTCACCGGCAATGCTGCCGGGCCATCAACGGCGCAGCTCACGCCGCGCTCGGCCATCGCATGCGCCGCATACTCCACGGCCTGGGCCACCACTTCCGCCAGAT
The DNA here is from genome assembly GCA_035695715.1 of Tepidisphaeraceae bacterium. Lineage (GTDB taxonomy): Bacteria > Planctomycetota > Phycisphaerae > Tepidisphaerales > Tepidisphaeraceae > RYN-428. The sequence goes on along the minus strand of DASRRM010000118.1, from coordinate 9,315 downwards.
CAACGGCGGCCGGCTGCACATGCAACTCGCGCGTGAATTGCAGCACCTGCCCGACGATGCCTTCCATCCGTTTCACCCCGCCGCTGATTTTTCGCACCAGATCGTGCGAGGCAGGCCGATCGGCGACATCCTTGGCAAGAAGCGACGCGTAAAGCTGGATCCCGCCGAGCGGATTGCGGATTTCGTGCGCCATGCCCGCCGCCATCTCGCCTAAGGCGGCCAGACGGTTCTTCCGCTCGAGCATCTTATTCTTTTCGCTTAGCTCGGCCCGCAGCCGCAACACGGTGGCGGTCAGTTGCTCGTGCGATTGCTGCAGCCGCTCGGCGATCTCGCTGTATTTGATGATGATCGCGCCCAGTTCATCCACCCGCCGGGCATAGTCCTGCCGCGACAATGCCGCGGGGGCGGCCGGTTGTTCGAGGATGGTGGAATCGGCCGTCATCTGGCTGTTCAAATCAAATCGCAATTCAACAGGCGCGTCCGCGCCGTTGAGATATCCGTAGGGTGGGCGAACTCGCCCACCATTTCGCTCGTGGCGAATGAAACCTCGGCCCAAGAGCTGACCAATTCGTGCGCGGCGAATGGAACATCGGGCAAGTTGTTCCAGCTCTGCGATTCGCCCACCCTTTCTCGTTGGGCAAATCGAACGGTGGGCGAGTACGCCCACCCTGCGTTTATTCGGCGGCCCAACTCGCCCTGTCAGGACAGGAGCGTCGCCGGGCACGAACATGGGCCGGCCGCCCATGCCACGATGCCACGTCACATCTGCACATCCATCCGCGGCCGGCTCGACGTATACGCCGCCGCCGCGTAGTTGCGGTTGATCTGCCGGGCGGCGGCGCGCTGCGAAATCTTCTTTCCGATATTCAGCTTCTGCTGCTGCAGGACCAGCACGTCGTTGCGGTCGGCGTTGGTGATTTGCTCCAGCAGCGTTTTGCTCTCCGCCATCAGCGTTTCGGCCTTCTGCCGGGTCGCGGCATTCAAGCCGGCCACGTATTGCGCCCATTGCTGCTTGGCCGGGGCAATTTCCCGGGCCACGCGCTCGAGTTGATCGAGCACCTGCTGGCGGCTTTGCAGCACGGCCAGCAGATCCTCGGTCCGCCCGTTCTGGATGTGGTCGTGCTGCACCGCCGCCAGCTTCGCCAGCCGGCGATAGCAGGCGACCTGCTCGACGAGCGCTTCGACTATTGCATCAGTTTGCATAACAATCACCTTTCATTTCCACGCGGAGGACGAGCTTTAACACGGACGCGGATTACTGCGCGGAGGGCAAAATCCGCGTCCTCGCTATCGCTCGTCCACGGCGTGAACAGCGCAAAGCAGCATCCGACGCCTCACCTCACGTTGTTATCCGCCGGCTTATTCAAATCCTTCGCATACATTCCCGACTCGCTCGTCCAGCGCAGCCAGTTTTCCCAATATTCCTTTGGCATCGACGACTTCCCGGCCTCGAATGTCGCGGCGGGCATCCGGCGCAAAAGCCATTTGGCACGCTCGGCGGCGGTACGCGCCTCGTCCAGACGGCCCAGCGCGCACCACGCGTTCACAATCTGCACATACGCCGACACCGACGTCGGATCGTCCTGATATCGCAGGGTGGCCGTGTCGTACAGGCGGATGGCCTCTTCGTATTGGCCCAGGTCGTAGAGGCAATCGGCGCGATAAAAATGGCTCAGCTTCAGGTAAAGCCGTTCCAGGTCGTCCTTCGGCGGCGCCGTGCGCGAGAGATCGACCACCCGGTCAAACAATGCCTTGGCTTTGAGCAGCCGATCGTGCCGGGCGGCGGCGGCCTCGGCGCGGGCCGAGGTGGCGGCGATTTGCTCGACAGGCGTAAGGGGCTTGCCGTCCGCGCCGACCGCCGGCGCTACCGGCGTCTTAATTTCCGCGTTCAGCAGCCACGCGCTCTTGCGATAGCTGTCGGCCATCAAAAACAGCAACTGGCCCATCCGCGGATCGTTGGGATATCGCGCGGTGGTCTCTTCCAGCCGGCTGATCGCCTCCTCGTATCGGTTGGTGCGATAGTAAAGCTGCGCCAGCTCGAACAGCGCGTGGCGAAACTCCTCCGACTCAGGCGTCAGAATCGGATTGTTCTCCAGCACTGCGAGCAAAACCTTCTCCGCCTTGGGATAAAACGTTGGCCCCTTGGCGATATAGGCCTGTGCCAGCGGCACGCCCGACCGGGTTGCCGCCAGGCTTTGCGGATAGCGGAACTGATTATGAAGGAATTGCTTGATCGCCAGATCGAACTGTCCGGTTGCCTGATACGCCCGGCCTAGCCGCAGCAAGACATCGGGCGTTTTTCCGTCACTGGGCCGCTCGGCAACGAATGTTTCCATGGCGGTGATGGCTTGCTGCGTGGCGCCGGCGCGGTCATACAGATCGACGCCTTTCCAGAGCGCATCGCCCTGCCCGCGATCGTCCGCCAGCGTCAGCGCGCGGGAGAGTGCAATATAGGCATCCCCAGCCTCGGCCCGCACTTTGCGAACCTGCTCCTGGGCATGCGATTTGTCCGCCGCCGACGCGTCGGCGGCGGGCGCTTGCTCGATCTGGTCGGCACAGCTTTCCAAAACCTTGCCCAGCCGCGAATAAAACTCCGCCGGCGGATCCGGAACCATTTCCTGCTCGTCTTCCATCGCCTCCATCGCGCCCTGGAAATCGCCCTTGGCTCTTAAGGCTTTTGACGCATCCTTGAGCCCCGCCACCGCCTCGGTTTTCTCGGCCTGGCGCACTTTGTGCGTGGCCATGAACTTCACCACCTCGTGCAGATCGCTCAGGCCCGCCGGGGCATTGTCGAGTTGGATTCGGCACACGCCGCGTTCCAGCCGCGCCAGCGGCGCGGGACGCGATTCGGGATGGCTGACGATCACGGTCTCGTAAAACGATATCGCCCCTTTGGGATCGTTATCCACCCGGCGAATTTCCCCGAGCAAAAACGCCGCCTCGGCATCCAGCGGATGCTCCACCGTCAACTGGTCGCGCGCCACGCGCAGCAGGCGCTCGGCTTCGGCTGTCTCGCCCAGCTTCCAGTGGGAATATCCCAGCCAGTAATGCAACACGCCCTGCGAATTGGACTGTGGGTCGAGCTTCACCGCCTCATTCAGCACCTTGGCGGCGTCGGCGTATTTGCCGTGCCCGGCCAGCGACTGAGCCTGCTTGCCCAGCGCCCAGGCACGGTCAACCTTCGATAACTTCGGCGCTTTGAGATACTCGGCAATCGATGCATCCGCCGGAGCCGGGTCGTCCTGCGCCAATTGCAGCTCGATCACCTTGCGAAGCAGCGGGAGCGTGCCGGGGCGATCGAGATCGATCGCCCGCCGATAAGCGGCAATGGCCTCGAGCGGCTTTTCCAGCTTCTCGAGGCTCTGGCCGACCCGCTGATAAATCTCCGCCGTGGGTTTTGCGCCCAGGGCCAGGCCGTCGCGCGACTGCTCGATGATCTGCTGGTAATTTCTCGCCACGCTAAGGTGCTGTTCTTTCTGAACGGCGTCGATAATGGCGGCAATCAGCAGATGCAGCCGGGCTTCATCGGCAGGCTTGATTCGGTTGGCGGCGATGAGTTTGTTGCTTTGCGCCAACGCCGGCTCGTAATCGCCGGCTTTATAGATGGCTTCGACGGCTTCAATGCGTTGGGCGAAGGTCGGGGCGGGTTTTGGATCGATAAACAGGTAGGTTGCATACCCGAAGAGGCCTAAAGAGGCCGCCAGGAGTGGGATTTGCCAGACCCGGGCAAATCGAGATTGGGCGCGTCGCGCCGCCATGGCTTCCATGCCTTTCACCGCCGGCGAAGTGCCATGCACCTCACAAATTCCACCCCGGCAATCCGTTGCCGATGGGAAACAACCGGTCCGATAATAAAGAGCATTCGGTCAAACGCAAGGCAGAACTTTAAAAGTCGGTAATAATTGCGCGGTCGGGGCGCAGGATGGTGCAACCCAGACTACGGTTAAACCTTGACGCGAAGGGACGAAGAAGACGAAGGTCGCGAAAAGATTTCAACGTCGAGCAATTACTTTGTCTCCTTCGTCCTCTTCGCGCCTTCGCGTCAAGTTATTCGGGGTGCGCGTGGTCGGAGACTCAAATATACTGCGACGCCACATTGATAAACCGCGTCCGCAGGTCGTAGAGGGCGGAATCGAGGAGGTGTTGTTCTTCGGGGGCGAGGTTGTTGCGGGTTTTGTCTTCCAGGATTCCCAGCATGTCCACCTGATACTTCGCCATGTCCAGATTCAGCATCGGCTCAGAACCCTGCGGGGCCAATTCGCCGAGGTACATCATCGCCTGCGTGAGGATGGAATTGACGATGGACCCGAAACTGGCCTGCGGAATCTCGCGGGCGCCGCGGCGTCCGCGCCCACCGGGAGTAGTGGCCGAACCAGCGGCCGGGACGGCGGCTTTGGCCTTGGCTTCCTCCGCCTTTTGCTTTTCCTGAGCCTCGGCCAGCTTGCGCTTTTCCTCCTGGGCCTGCTTCTTCCAATCCGTATCAATGTGCAGGGAGGGTAATTCGTCGGCCATGATCGGCAACTCCTTTAATGTTTCAATTCAACGTCGGCTTTGATTCTCAACGTGCAGGCGTGGTTTTGCAACTGCCGGTACCGCAAGTCGCCGTGCGCGGAGAAAAATGAGCCGCGCACGAAGGGTACTCCGTCGATTGCCACACAAAACGCCTCCACTTACAGTCATGCCCGCCGCTGTGGCTGGAATGGAATTTCCAATCATTCGCGGAATGATAAAGGCCTGCATGATGAACCTGCAACTCTACCAGTCTTATACAAGCGAGCAGATTTTCGCTGACTTTGGCAATCCACAACCGACCGAGGCCGAAGGATGGTTTGTTTCCTCCAATCGATTGCTCGGGCTCTTTGCCATTGGCGAGCGCCCGCTACATGTCGATTCGCAAACCCGAAGCGCTGTCCGTCAATGAGGATGGCTACATGGCGTTCTGCGTCGAATGCCAGTGGTGTGGAAATTACTACCTTCGCGAGGATGCGCTTGAGGAAGCCGATCCCGAAGTCTTCGCCGACGAGTGTGGCGACACACACGACGGCGCCGGGTACCACGCAACGGGAATTGGCTTGTCCAAATTTCTCTGGGCATATTACATCGCATTCAACTACTACGGCGGCCCCATAAATTACGAGGTGGGACTGAAACCCGACGAATACCAGCATCTCAAGGAAATCATCGCGCCACTTCCTCTTCTGGCGATGGGAAGCAAGTCGTGCCGGGCAATCCAGGCTTACCGTTCGGAAATTAAAGACGAAGACGACGCCGCGATCTTCGCCGGGGATGGCGTAATGGGCACTCTCACAAGAAACGACAACTCGTCACAAATGCTCCTGGTGAGCAAGACGCAGCATGCCGTCAATGAGTTCATGGCAAAACTTCATATTGACCCGAGCCGTTTTTTGAGTGACTCGATTTAAATGTGACCGCAGCCGATCCCGGCGAAAAAGGACTCTGATGGGCGCTAATGGCCTTCACTGTTATGTCCGTCATCATTCGCCCCGATCATGGCGAACTTCATTGGCAGCCAGCCGCTGATCCCTCCACGACGCCGATTTACTCGACCGACCCAGCGTCACTGCTGTTTAACTTGATCGATTACCCAGCCGTTGTCGAAGTGGAACGCCAGGGAATGGTAATCCTTAAGCCAGCCAAGGCCGCTGCATGGGCCGAGTAACATGCCTCCGTACCATTGAAGCGTCTGCCAATAGTAAATTAACTTGTGCGAGTCTTTCGGTTCGCCGCCCTTTAAAATCCAGTCGTCAGCCGCGGGCTTTGGTTCTCCGAGCAACTTGATCACATCATTCCTCGTGGAAAGTCCGACCCGCAACGGCGCTTTGGAGTCGGCAGTGCCGACTGATTTGGAGACGTCTTGCCCCTGGGTGACGCCGAAGGCGGGGATGAAGACGCATCCCCCGGAGGCGCATGCGCCGATAACCGCAATCAGCCATGCGATGAGATTCCTGGAAAGGGGACGCATGTGGTTAACCAATTGCGCTTCGGCGTGGGAATGGCATGTTTTGAGTGCATCCAATTGATATGAGCCCAAGGGGACTCGGGGCATCGCCGCAGGGAACACCCCGGCAACCGGGGGTTAGAATACTTTATGTGCTGGGAAAGGGAAGCTACGGGGACGCTAAATAGAACTCGTAATGCCAGCATGGCAGTTTGCTTACAGCACGCGTCGTTTTGCGAGAGATTTCACTTTCTTTGAATCACCGGCGACGAGGGCGGCTTTTATCTCGTGGGTCCAGCGCTTGATCTGCCGCTCGCGAGCCACCGGTGGGAAGGTAGCGGCATCCATCAGGACGTTGGCCGCCCGCCGTCGGAGGCTAAAGTTGATGCCGGCGGACAAGCTGCACTCGTCAGAGGCGAGGTGGAAGATTGCCGAGCTTTGCCTACGATTCTACCGAATCACCCATTCCTGATTCGTGCCGTCGCCAAACTGCCACAATTGCACGAAGTCACCGTTTGAATTCACATTGAAAACGTTGGCATCCAACACCACGCCTCTCAGCACGTTCATGATGACGTATGAGCCATTCTGCAACTTGTTAATCCACCAATGCTGCTGCAGCGAGCCATTGCTGTCCCAGAGCTGAACCCGCGAGCCATTTTTCAACGGGGCTGACGCGTCAGCATCAAGCACACGCCCGGATGCGACATTCACGATGGTGTAGCTCCCGTCGGCATTTGGGTTCAAATTCCAGCGCTGATTTGAGGCGCTAACACTGGTCCAAAGCTGGATACGGTTTCCATTCACGAGGCCCTGCGTGGTGTCAGCATCCAGCACCAGACCGGATGCAGCCGATGACAACAATATGTTTGAGTGAGCCCCGATCAGGGGTGTCTCCACAGCCCGGGGGGCGGCCCCGGAGGCAGTCGTGAGGTTTTGCAGATTCAGCTGACTCAAGTCAGGAAGATAATGTGGATTGGTGTAGTTTGGATCGGTCGAGCGGGTGATGTGGGTATTCCCCAAGATCACGTTATCAAGAATCTCAACCCCGCGCCCACCAACTGGCACCGCGCCGGTTTTCACGCCGATGAAAGCGTTGGTCAGAAAGCTTCCCAAGCGCTTCGAGTTGCTGTCCACATTGTCGCCGTCAGAACTAAAAATTACGCCTTTAGAAAATGATGTGGGTACGGCGGGCAAAGGATCTGACGAAGAGGTCGATTCTGTCGTGTGGTACGAAACGATCGACACATCAGCGTCGGCCATCGCCCAGGAGTAGAGCGGACCGCTGAAATTGCAATCAGCTGAGATCACCGCACGCGGGTTCACGTCATGGATCTCGGTCGCGATCTGCTGATGAAATGTGATCACGGCACCGGTATCGTTTTGAAAATTGTGTGCGGTCGGCTCATTCATGATCTCAAAGATCACATCGGGATCGCTCGCAAGCGTTCCGACGACCTGATCAACCACCCGATCATTATTCGTGACGCTTGTGAGAAAGTTGAGACGCTGAGTGTCCGTCGCGACCGTCCCGCTATGGCTGGAGTTATAGGGGCTGAGATTCCAGCGGTTGCTAAACTGCACGGCGTCAGAGAGGCTGACCTGCACGACGATGTTCTTCTGATTCGCATAGTTAACGAAGTCTACCAGGCGCGCCAGGTAGTCCGGGTCGACTTTGGTGAGAACGAACTGTCCGGACTGATTCACCCCGAATGGGTACCCCGCCTGCGTCCACTGATAGCCGACCCAGATGCGGGTGAAATTCACCCCGTTGGCAGCGAGTTTGTCCAGAAATTTGTGCTCGATGTTCTGGTCCGGCCCGCTCGATGGAATCGGCAATTTGTGCAATCTCGAGTAGGCATCTTCGCTGGTCTTGGGCAGGTGTGTGAACGTGTAGTTGGAATACCCGACCAGGGTCGTCGGAATACCGTTGATATCCGTGACGCCCGGATTCGCGACATCCATAGTGATGGTCGCTGAAAGGAGTTCCCGCTTCTCCAAAGACTCGACGCACGTCAAAACTTGACGGCCTTTCGCGACCCCCGCTACGGTGTGGTCCCGCTCACGGCTCGGGCCTCGAAACCGATTGAAAACGATGCCGAAAAACATATAACCCTCGCAATTTAATGGACAATTGGTTCGTCATTCGGCCATCATATCCGCGTTTAAGCGGGATAAAACGAATAAGTGTCGCATTTTGCCCAAATCAAAATGCGCGCCGAGTGGAGTCGCCAGATGGCAGATAATCGGCTGGAACGGGCTGACGGTGAGATGTATCGTCGCACGTTCAAGGGCAAATCGGTCAAGGAAATTCGGCACATCTGCCTGCACGACGGCAAGCCGATGAACTCCAGAACCCTTGCCAGCGTTCGCAATAGCGACTTTGTCTTTTATTCTACGTTGCGGACGATCGCCCGCCGCACGAATACGGCCGTCTCCGAGTGGATTCTTCACGACGATCGAATCGCCCTCCCCACTTCCACAGATTTTTTTGAAAGCCTCACGCGGAGCTATTATCTGAGCCCAAGTGAGGACGCGGACGCCACCGTGTTATGGCGCGAAGAGGAAATCAAATTCAGATACGTCAGCTCCACAATCGGCGGCCTGATCCCGCTCACGATGCGTTTCCGAGGTACCATTCGAAGCTGGGAAAACCATCGCCAGAAGATCTTTACCTTCATCGCTTCCAGAACGAGCAACTATTACTTCGGACTGGTGGCGAATAGCACCACAAACCCCGGCGTTTCGTTCCACGCGATCTTCAGCCACGTTCTCGATGAGGCCCTCTGTGGTGTGTGGATCGGCCTAAGCCCTAGGGCAAATCGAATGGCGGTCTATCGAACAATACTCTCTTCCAAACCTCTCTCAATCGCGCAGCTCGTCAAGCTTTCCGATACTGCACCGACTGAACGGGAATTCACTCTGCTCGGGGATCCCGGAAGCCCAGTCGTTCGACTTGACGATGAGAAGTAAACGCCGACGTTCCGGTTGCTCCTCAGCAGAGCCGTATCCTCCGGGTGGACGAGCCCAGTATCGCGTCGAAGAAGCGGTGGGAAATTCCCGGGCAGAAACATGATTGAACCGGCCCGCGAGCCTATCGATCAGAGTTGCGACAAGAATGGGGTCCGGAGAGGTATTCTGGAAGACATCCGCGCCAGTAGCAACTCGATTCATTGATGAGCGGAGTTCAAATCCCATTGCAAGTCGCTACTTTTTGTGCGACGATTGCCTAGCGATTGAAATGCCGTGGACCATCATAAACCGCTACACCGAGGTGTCTTATTCCATACGTCGTGCGTGGGGGGCTTTTCAATATGCTAATTGGAGCCATGGGGATTTGAACCCCAAATTCAACC
>DASRRM010000117.1:0-3815 GCA_035695715.1 Tepidisphaeraceae bacterium | reverse complement strand
CGCAGCCGCGAAGAACGAAGAACGCCAGGCATCGATACCCTCAGTTAACTCAATCCCGAGCAGAGGCTTGTAGACCGGCCTATGAGGCAAAAATATGATCGTCCTTAAGTTGACGGCATTGGGCGGGACGCCCGTGTCACGTCAAAGCACGAAATGCTCGCCGGTTTCACTGCCGCACATTAAAACCGCTCAGTTTCAGTAAATGACCTTGCGCGATTCGTGTAGGGTCCGCACCGCGGACCATGTTTGCGGTGGAAAAACGCGGTCCACGGTGCGGACCCTACGAAGATTCGAAGCGCCTAATCGCGCAATGTCATTCAGACAGGGCTCATGGCGGTCTTGCGGGGGTTGCCGATCTTTTCGGCCAGGCGCTGGGCCCAGGCGACGGAGTCGGCCAGGGCCAGTTCCAGGCTGATGCAGAGGGTGAGATCGGACGATAATAGTTTCACAAGGACCTTGCGATCCACGCGTTTTTCGCGGCGGATCGCGCGCTGTGCCCAAATTCTCGCGGTTGCGTACAATCTCCGACGCAACCGAACGTCAACAGCGATTCGCCAGGCCGTTCGGCGGCAGCTTTGCAGGGACGTAATTCGTATGACCACAGGCTTACAATCGCCAGTGAAACCCAGCAGCCGTGCAATGGAAGATTCAGCGCCCAAGACCGCCATCCCCTCGCCCGCGGGGCCGGCGGAGCTGCGGCAAATCGCCGATGTTCTGTCGGCCAATCGCCATGAACTGGCGATGCGCTACATGGAATCGGTGGCGGATTGGGAGAAGTATGCCCCGGATATCGCAGCATGTCATGGCAACCTGGGCGACTATCTTCGCCGCGAGTTTTATGTCCTGGCCGATTATCTCGCCCTGCTCTTTAAGACCGGCGACGCAACATATCGCCAGCTTTACGTGGGCGAGAAGGTGAAGCAGGCGTATTGGGAAATCGAATCCCGGGCCGAGCAGCAACAAGCCCGCCGGTCGCAAATCCTCGAGCGCGACTCGGCGGGAATCTTAAAACATCTCGACGGAAAACTTTCACCGGCAAATCTGGCCGCGGTGAAGGGGGAATTGGACAGGATTGAGGCGATTGTCACGGCCAAGGCCCGTCATACGCCGGAAGTTCTATTCATTGGCGACTGCCTGTTCCTGGATGTGATGGCGTTTCTCGTGGGGCCGGCGCTGGAGGATGGCATTTCGGTCAATCCGACGTTCCTGACCACCAAAAACTCCGCCGAGCTGCGCAATGCCCTTCGCAAGCTCGGCAGCCGCAAGTTTGATCTGATTTTTTACAGCCCGCTGACCTATGAATTCTCTCCGGAATATGCCCGGCTGATGGAATGGCGGCAGGCAGCCAGCAGCCGATCGAAAATCCAGGCGCTGGTCGAAGCGGCCCTTGAAGGCATTGTTCCCACGCTCGATCTGTTGAGCGATTTGTTCGAATGCAACGTCTTCGTTCATAACTCCGCCAACGTGCGACGGCATGATGGCCGGGCGATGGAGCGGGCGAAGAACCTCATCACCCGCCGGGCGCGGAATTTGGCCCGGCAATCGGTCAATGCGCGCCTGGCCGACCATGTGCAGAAGCGAAACGCCGCCACGTTTGAGCATCTGTTTCTGATCGATGAATCCGCCCTGCTCGATCGGCATGGCGCGTATGAGCTGGGCCGGATGTTTTACGATTCGGACTTGCAGCATCCCGCCGCCATGGGCAAATGGGTGGCCGGGGTATATCGCGATGTGCTGGCGGTGCATAGCCTGTTGCTGAAGAAGAAGCTGGTGGTGTGCGACCTGGACAATACGCTGTGGAAAGGGGTGATTGGCGAAGGGGCCGTCGAGCATTACGCCGACAAACAGCGCATTTTGAAGAAGCTTCAGGCGCGTGGCGTGGTATTGGCGATCAACTCCAAGAACGATCCGAAGAATATCAAATGGGATGGCGCGGTATTGACGGCCGACGACTTTGTCTGCGCCCAGATCAACTGGGAGAACAAAGTCGGCAACATCAAGCGCATCGCTCAGGCCTTAAACCTCAAGAGCAAGGATTTTGTCTTCATCGACGACCGTGCCGACGAGCGCGAAATGGTGAACATGGCCATGCCGGAGGTTTTCACCCTCGACGCCACGTCCGATCGCGCCTGGCGGCTGCTGGATCTCTGGTCGCAATACCTCTCGTCGCAAGGCGAATCGGATCGGACACAGTTCTACAAGGAAAAAGAAAAGCGCGACAGCTTCCTGCAGACCCAGACGGCCGTTGTGGAGGACCAGGGCGCGCTGTTTGAAAAGCTCGGCATCACCGTCACCGTCCGCGATGCGAAAAAAGCCGACCTCAAGCGCGTGGCGGAACTCATCAATCGCACCAATCAGTTCAACACCTGCGCCAGCCGGACCAGCCTCAATGAAGTGACCGCCTGGCTGGCGGCGGGAGATCGGCGCATTCTGGTCGTCGACAGCGGCGACAAGTTTGGAACCATGGGAACCATTTGCATCGCCGTCGCGCATGAGCAGGCTGATCGCGTTGAGATCCCGGTGTTTGTTTTAAGCTGCCGGGTGTTTGGGTATGGGATCGAGAACGTCGTGGTAAACGCCGTGAAGCGGCTGGCGCGTCGGCATGGGGTTGGTGTGGTCGCTCCGTTCAAGGAAACGCCGCACAACGAACCATGCCGCAAGGTTTATCCGAAGAACGGATTCATCTGGGACGGGAATGTGTGGACGTGGAGTGGCGACAGCGCGATCAAGGATCCGGCCTGGCTGAAGATTCACTTCGACGATGCGCGATTGGGAGAATGAAACTGACCGACCAAAAAAAGACTTCCGGAGGGGTGGCTCCTATCCACCTCCGGAAGTGCGCCACGGCTTGGAAGCCGTATAGTCGTTTGACATGCTCAGTTGCAAAAATCCTGTCAGAGATAAGGGGCTAACGCGAAGGACTATAACCCGGTTCCCATGGCGATGTCAATCGACGATCCATCCGCCCCGGAAAAAACGCCGAATGCACATAAACGCAATATTCACCATATCTTAAGACAAAATACCCCAGCGCCGCCGCAGGCGAATTTTCAATCCAGGCTGTTGTGCAGCGGCGTTGAATTTTCCTTCCCTTCCGCTGTTTGCTAGACTTGCGCCGTTGCCGCTGAGATTCTTCAGGATCGGCTCATGCAATGAAGCACGTTGAAGTTGCCATTGGGATTGTCCACCAGGCAGGATGGGTGCTGATCTGCCAGCGCAAAAAGGACGATGCCTTCGCCGACCTCTGGGAATTCCCCGGCGGGAAGATCGAGCATGGCGAAACGCCGCAAGATTGCGTGGTGCGCGAGGTGGCGGAGGAGCTTGGCATTCACGTTAAGCCAACCGCCGACTTCCCGGAAATCGCTTATCAATATACGGAATTGTCGGTGCGAATATACCCCTGGCTGTGCACGGTGGTGAGCGGCCATCCGCACCCGATGGATGGTCAGCGCATGCAGTGGGTGCAGGCCGAACGGCTGGTCGATTTCCCTTTCCTCCCCGCCAATGCAGCATTGATCGGGCAGATCATCGCGAAACTATCGGATTGCGAGATCCCCCAGCTTTGTGGCCCGGGTGTGAACTGATGCCGTCCGCCTCGAAACATTACTCCGTATTTCGCCGGGTTTTGCCGCCTTTCTTGCCAACCCGTAGGGTGGGCGTACTCGCCCACCATTTTTCGCGGGTGGCAAATGGTGGGCGAGTACGCCCACCCTATCCATGAAAGGCTTTTGTCGGTCAACAAAAATCTCTCCTCGCCGAAGCATTTTTCTGAACGGCTCCCAGGAGCAGGTTGGGACTGGCAGAGCGTCGTGGCT
>DASRRM010000116.1:0-3734 GCA_035695715.1 Tepidisphaeraceae bacterium | reverse complement strand
CATCAAGATGCATTCGTGTCGGCCCTTGTCGCCGCTCCGCGATATAAATTGCTGACATCCCGGATGCGCTCGGAAAAAATCACGCCACGCGAACACAAAGAACTAATCGAATTAATCGACCGGGTCGAAATCGAAAACTCCCGCAGAATTCAGCTTCTTATCGAAGTGGCGAAACGTCAGGGAACGACAGTTGAAGCGCTGCTTAAAACTACCCGAACGGCCTCCGCCTTATGAGCGAGTGGCGTCCGTCGCAAAAAATTCGCGGGCAGGTCGCGCGGCGCGCGGCTGGCTGTTGTGAGTATTGCACATGCTCCGGCCACTTATCTCCAGCCGACTTTTGCATCGATCACATCAGTCCCAGGTCTCAGGGCGGAGGTCATGAGCCGCAAAATCTTGCGTACTGCTGCCCGGGCTGCAACGCGCGGAAGTCAGATTTCACCCGCGCACGCGATGCGACGGGAAACGCAATGGTCGAACTCTTTCATCCCCGGAAACATCGCTGGACCGATCATTTTTCATGGAGTGCGGAGTTTACCGTCATGGTTGGCTTGACTCCAATTGGACGGGCGACAATCGATCGGCTCGGCCTCAACCGTCGGCCATTGGTCAACTTGCGACGATCTCTCACTGTTACGAACGAGCATCCGCCGCCTCGATATCGAACGCCCAATCTGCGCGATGAGAGCCTATAATTATGGCGCACTGTTTCGCGCAAGACGGATTTAATACGCCTGGCTTAAGTTCCGCCGCGCATCATGGACGATCGCCTCACCAATCTCGCCGACAAAGCCAAAGGCCTTCCCAAAGCGCCCGGCGTTTATCTCATGAAAGACGCCGAGGGGCGTGTCATCTACATCGGCAAGGCGTCGAGCCTGCGCGATCGAGTGAGCAGTTATTTTCAGCCGTCCACCCGGCTCGAACATAAAAAAGTGGGAATGATTGATCTGATCGTCGACTTCGAAGTCATTCAGACCGAAAGCGAAGTGGAGGCGTTGCTCGTCGAGAATCGGCTCATCAAGGATATTCAGCCGCGCTATAACGCCCGCCTGCTGGACGACAAGACGTTTCCCTATTTGATGATCACCGTCGGCGATGAATTTCCCGGCATTTACGTGACGCGGGTGCCGCAGGTGAAGGGGGCGAAACTGTATGGGCCGTTCACCAGCGTTTATGCGTTGAAAGAAGCGGTGACGCTGCTGCAGAAGGCATTTAAATTCCGCACCTGTCATCTGGAGATTTCCGAGGCGGATGACAAGCGGCGATTTTTCCGGCCCTGCCTGCTGTATCCGATCAAGCAATGCACCGCGCCGTGTGCCGCCAAGGTCTCGAAGCAGATTTATAACGATGACATCGCCCGGCTGATCAAATTCCTCGACGGCGGCAAGAAAACCATTCTCCGCGATCTCGACAAGGAGATGATCGAAGCCTCCAAAGACCTCAATTTCGAGCGTGCCGCCCGGCTTCGCGATGAAATCAAGGCGCTCAACGCCCTTGGCGCGAGAGCCCGCAAAGGCGATGAAGAATTCTGGCAGCCCGAGGCGTTCATTCACGATCCCAAGCAAGGACTGACTGATCTGCAACAGGCGCTGGGACTCCCCGAATCGCCCAGGATCATCGAAGGAATAGACATCGCCCACCTGCAAGGCGGGGAAATGGTCGGCAGCAAGGTTTGCTTCATCGACGGCGTGCCGTTCAAGGACTGCTATCGCCGGTATAAGATCAAGCACGAGCAGGGGAACAACGATTTTTTGAGCATCCAGGAAGTGGTCAGCCGCCGTTATCGCGAGGCGGGGCAGAGCAACGAATTATATCCCGATGTGATTCTCATCGACGGCGGCATCGGCCAGCTTCACGCGGCCCTTGAAGTCTTCAAAACGATGGACGTGAAGCCGCCGATGGTGATTTCGCTGGCGAAGAAGGAAGAGCTGGTATACGTGCAGTCGAGCAACGAGCCGATCCGGCTGCCGCGGAATCATCTGGGATTAAAATTATTGCAATACATCCGGGATGAGGCGCATCGGTTTGCGCAGCATTACCATCACATCCTGAGGCGCAAGGCGCAGCTTGAGGAGGACGTGAAAAAAGGCCGCCGGCCGCCGCGGGCGAAGAAAAAGCCGGTGTCGCAGTTGGAGCAGGATTTGATGAAATCGGCAGGGCCGGCTGCGCCGCATTCGACGCATGTGAGTTTGCCGATTTTGAAACCGGCGGTGCCGGAAATGCGCGTGGGGCCGGAGGAGGTCGTGGATTCAGAAGATGCAACGACATGACGTCAAAATGGAATTCGCAAGCATATCTTGCCGCGCACGCCGCACTGCCGAAGCACCGGCTCGGACACTTACTGGAGCTGGCCGACCAATCTGACATCGATTCGGACCTTCGCCGCTCGGCCATCATCGAGGCGGCGAGTAGACGACCGATTTCGGCGCGGGTTTCACCGCATGTGAAATCGCTCCTTTGGAGCAACGATTGTGGCGACATTCGCGCCGGCGCATCGGCGGCGCGGGAACTGGGACAACGTGCGGCTTGGGCATTTCCACGAATTGAACGGCTGCTGATGGATGTGGCTTCGCCGCATGCAGCCGATCGACGAAAGTTCCATCGTTGGCGCGAATATGGCGCCGCGGGCATGGCTGAGCCGCTTTGCTACGCGATTGTAAAAGTGGGCGGGCGTCGCGCAGCTCGGAATGTGCTCTATCGCGTTACCTGCCGCGCGTCCAACTTTCTTGTGATCTATCACGCCCTGGCATCGATTCGTGAAACCCGGCCGTCGCGAAACGATCCCGCCGCGATTCCGGCAATGCTCAAACTCATGACAAATCGCGACGAACGACACCGCCTTCAGGGAATGATTTACTTTTACCTCAACCCCGCTGTTCCGCGGGCAATTCCAATCTTGCGCCGACTGGCGGCGTCGAAGTCCGCGCCAGACCGGACGCCAGCGGCGAAATTATTGGAGCGGGTCCGCGATGCGTGCGGGCAATCGTAGGGTGGGCGCGCTCGCGTTTCACCGGAAACGTACGAACGGCGGGCACTGTCGCGACTATATCCTGATGCACCCATACGGAGGAAATCGTGACGCGATATTGTCTTGCACTTTTCTGTCTTCTCGCCTTGTTCGTCACTCCAATTCATGCCGCTGTTGAAATCAAACCCGCCGGTGATGCGCGCCACATTCAGTCCGATTCCTATACGGCCGATGTCGCCGCCGATGGCGCGCTCACCAGCATCAACTACAAGGGACAGGAGCTACTCAAGCCCGGCGTCGGCATTTCGCGCGGGGCGTATTGTTTTTCGCATGGATTTGTGGCGCTGAACAAAATCGAGCAGCCGGATGGGACGACGATCGTCGCCAAAGCGGATGGCAAACCGAGCGTAACCTACGCCTTTGAAGCAAATGCAATCAACATCAGTGTGGCCAACACAACCGCCGCGCCGGTTCAATTTATCTTTGTGCTTGACCCGGCGTTTAACGTGGTGGGAAATGATTCGGGCCAACTGTTAAAGATGCCGGCGAAACAACAGTGGGGCGATACCACCTGGTACGCCGGCGACAAGCAGGCGCACATCACCGGCGCGACGGCGATCTGGGGACCGTACATGCAGAACACCAATGTCGTGCAGGCTGACATTGGGCCGGGGCAGACGCGCAAGATTTCCGTGCAGCTTGGCGACATTGCCCCGGCAGACGTGGCGCGGGTGAAGGATGCTCGCGATGGAAAATATGTCGAGCCGGA
>DASRRM010000115.1:0-10042 GCA_035695715.1 Tepidisphaeraceae bacterium | reverse complement strand
CTGCGTAACGGCAATTCCATTGTTGATGGTGACGTGCACCGTATGCTCCTCGATGTCCAGCAGCCCCCCGGTATCGCTGATCAGCAACCCGGCCCCGCGCGCCGGCGCTGCCCATAGCGCAATGATCAGGATGGCGCTGACGATGATGAACGGAAGCATCGCAAGCAGCGCGTCATGTTTTGGATTCCGTTGACTTTTAGCCGCTTGCGGCTTCGCGAATCCAGGACCGCCGCCCACTAGCCTCCCCAAGGCATCCCCCTTCAACTCCCCGCTTAATTCCCTCCGAACCACCCCGCGTTTTCCCGCCCTCGCGCGCGGCCCCAGGAAACGATGCCCACGAATTAAACCGCCCGGCCGCCTTTCTAAACCTCCATTCAACCGAAATTCCTTCGCCCCAACACCTCCGGGCGGCCCCGCGCGCCAAGACTCCCGCCCGTGCGACAGCGAATCGCGACCGCTCATTCCCGGCATGACGCCATCCTTCCCTCGCACAACACCCCCCTGTTCAATATTCTTCCATTCCATGATTATTTCTCCCGTGCAACCGTCGGCGTTACTTGTCGAATTGGAACATCATCCATCGCCGATTCTTCAATGGCCCGCCTCTTGGCGGTGGCGATGATCTGGTCGGCCAGCTTGCTCAGCGATTCATCGTGAACCGCCTGCGAAACCTCGTCCGCCACCGCCTCGGCGGTGGCGGCGCTGGCGTATTTATCCTGCTTCGCCTCGGCCCCGGCGCTGAGCACGACATTGCCGGTGCGCACGTCGATCAGCGCCGCCGACCCGCGCGCGGTGGCATTAACATCGCGGCTCAGCGGCACGTATGCGCCGACGATCGTCAGGTCCATGATTGCGGCATCGTTCACCCGCGTGCGCGTTTCGACCGTCGCGCCGAAGATCAGCAGATAGTCGGCCCCCTGGTCGCGGGCCATGCTTTGCAATCGGCGGATGGGATTTCGCTCGCCGCCGTTCAGCGCGCCCATTTCCTCCTGGGCCGGGAGCGATTCGACCCGGCCGAAGACATCGCGCGAGCGGCGCAGCGTGTCCAGAATTTCCGGCCGCGGCGCAGCCTCCCCGATCTGCGCCGCGGCAATGTTGATGGGAAACTCCACCGTCCGCATCCCATGCGGAGCGGCGGGGTCGTTGTACAGCGACATGACATATTGCGTGTATTGCCCTCCCTGCCCGGCGACCGTCCCCTGCGGTTGACAGCCGCCAAGCGCCAGCGCCCCGCCGGCAAGCGCCAGCCGCACAATTCGCGATTCGATCATCCCCGAAAACCGGTTGCACATGGATGTTCCTTCCGATGAAGTGACGTTCCCTGCCGATCGCATTAGCAGGGGATATGCCGAACGGGACGAATTTAATTAAATCACGGCTATCCGAGGGGTTATGGGGTAACAACGATGAAACATCGTCGGCAGATAGAGGAAGCAGGCAGCCATTTGATGATCGTTGCCGGTCATCTGGTGTCGATCGATATGATCCTTCTCATCCGTGCAATCCGTGAAATCCGTGGTCAAACCTCTTCAGGGTCCGGTTGCTCAACGCGCCGCCGCACGGGTAAGATATGGACTTTGATGTGGAGGCCGCGATGAGCGATCGATCCCCGTTGACAGTGATTGCGATCGACGATCCCTGTCCGTTGCCGATCAGCGCGAAATCAGAACGCCAGCGCTCGTACTTTTGCCAGCATTGCAAAAGACAGGTTCATAATCTCTCGGCCATGCATGATGACGAAGTCCAAAAACTTCTCTGCCATAGCGCCGGCAGGTTATGCGTGCAATTTCAGCAGACGCCGGCCGGCGGCGTCCGCACTCTCGATTATTCCCGCGAGGCACCTCCGCCGCGAAACTATTCGATCTGGATATGGACGATCATCGGCGCTTTTGCCGCCATGCTGGGCTGGGGATTCGCGGGATCGGTCACAAAGGTTCGCGGCGGTGTCACCTGCCGCCCATCGACAGGAATGCCAGCGGCAGCGTTACCCGGTCCCACGACCCTTCCGACGACAAATCCCGCCGATGCCGGTGCAGAACAATCCCCTGTCGGCGATGAGCCCACGACGCCGATCGCGGAACCCGTGAAATGAATTCTATTCTTCTTGGATTCACCCTTTGGCTCTGGTGAATCACCATCGGGCAAAACTCAACTTTTCGCATAGCGGCCGGTATTGCTGTGAACAGGATTATTGCTTTCCCCATTCAACAGGAACAGGAGAACCCTCATGCGCCCCTTGCCTCTTCTCGCATCCTTTGCTGCTGTATTGATGACCGGATTTGTCTCATTCGCCAAAGACGAAACGCCAGGCCCCTATGCCGGGACGGGCGATCTGAAGATCGACAAGCCCGAGGATAAGGTGGATGTGAAGCCGGTCCCGGCCCCTGAAGGGGCGATTGTGCTTTTCAACGGCAAGGATGTTGCCGACTGGGTCAGCAACAACGGCGGGAAGGAATGCCCATGGCAGGTCGTGGATGGCGTCTTGCAGTGCAAGCCGGGCAGCGGCGATATTCTTTCCAAACATCAGTTCGAAGGGGCGTATAAGCTGCACATCGAATTCCGCGTGCCTTATGAGCCGAAAAATGAAGGCCAGGGGCGGGGCAACAGCGGCGTTTATATGAACAGCCATTGGGAAGTGCAGGTTTTGGACAGCTATCACAACCCGACGTATGCCGACGGTGCTTGCGGGGCGATTTACACCATCGAGCCGCCCAAGGAAAACGCCGCCAAAGCGCCGACGATCTGGCAAAGCTACGACATCGAGTTTCATCCCGCCAAATGCGAGAATGGCAAGGTCGTTGAACGCCCCACCGCCACCGTCATCTGGAACGGCGTGAAAGTTCACGACAACACAAAGCTCACCAAGGATTCCACCACATCGGGTAACGGCGGCGACATCTGCAAACCCGGCCCGTTAAAACTCCAGGACCACGGGCATCCCGTGCAGTTCAGGAATATCTGGACGGAGCCGTTGAAGTAGACTCGCAGGATTCTGCGGGAAGCCCGGTCGCCATCATCGAAAAAAATGCAGAGATCGCGAAGGCGCGATGATGCGAAGACAGCCGCGAAGACACGAGTGCACCTTGCGCAGAGATCACTGAGACACAGAGACACAGAGGGTCAATATTGCACTTCGAGAACTTTGCACCTTTTTTGCGCACTTTTTAAGACGTAAAGTTCTCGGAACAATTCCTCGGTGTCTCTGTGTCTCTGAGTTCTCTGCGCAACGCACCCGTTTGATCGTCTACGAGGCGTGCGTTCCTAATCGCGGGGACACTATTTCGCCGACACGTCAAAACACGCCGCTTCCTTGGTGCTGCGGACATAGAGATGGCCGTCGCTCAGTGCGGGGGTTGACCAGCATTTTCCGCTGACGGCTTTCATGCGGGCGACTTCCTTGTAGCTGTCCGGCGTAGGGTCGACGATCACGACTTCGCCATTGTCGGCAAGGGCGATCAGCTTGTCCTTGGCCATGATCACCTGCCCGGCCCCGAAGCCGTCCTTGGTCCATACGACTTTTCCGGTGGCAACCTCGACGCATTTCAGCGGGCCGACGCCAAAACGCTTAAAACTGAACATGCCATACAGATATCCATCTTTATAGACCGGCGTGCTCCAGTGGTTGGCGACTTCGCCGTTGCCGGAAATCTTCCACATCTCGGTGGCGGCAAATTCGCTGCCCGACTTGGTGATTTTCGCCGCCCCACCGCCGACACCATATCCAGCCGAGCAGTAGACAATATCGCCGCATACCACGGGAGAAGCGGCGGTTGACGTGCTGTATTTGAACGGGAATTTCCAAAGCTGTTTCCCGGTGGTCGGCGAAAGCGAAACCAGCCCGCTCTGCACGAAGAAAATTACCTGGCGCGTGCCAAGGATGTCGGCCACGACGGGAGTGGCGTGGGTGATGGATTCGGTGCCGCTCTTCCAAACCACCTTGCCGCTCTTGCGGTCAATGCCGAGGAACGATTGGCCCGGCCCGCCGGCGGCGACGAAGAGCAATTCGCCGTCAATGACCGGCGAAGAGGCATTGCTCCAGGAAATATTCTTCCCGCCATGCTCCTTCTCCATGTCGATGATCCAGTCCTTCCTGCCGGTCTTGGCGTCGAGGCAATAAAGCACCAGGTCGGAGGTATAGCCATAAACTTTTCCGTCGGCGTAGGCGGGCGTGGACCGCGGCCCATCGCCGCCTTTGTTATCCGGCGTGCCGGAGTCGCCGCCGCCCTGATATTTCATGGCATCGGTGGGAATGCTCCAGAGTTCCTTGCCGGTCTTGCCGTCCAGGGCGATGCATTCTTCCTTCCCATCACGGCCCACGATGGTAAACGCCTCTCCCCCGCCAACGGCAAAGGAACTGAATCCGTTGGGCGTTGGCGCAGTCCAGAGCGGCTTAAGCCCGCCTTGCGGCCAGGCGGTGTTGATGGATTCGGAAGTGATGCCATCATGATTCGGCCCGCGATATTCCGACCAATCCGCCGCGTAGCAAACGCCTTGATAAAGCGAGCAGGCCAGAAGAATTGCCGCGGCGGAAATGCGTGACTTTTTCATGAGGGTATCGATCCGTAAAGGGTGTCAGTGTTTAGATAAGGCCCGGCGCGTGCCGGGGGTGCGTGTTCAAGTATTGCATACAGAGGGGCGGACGTAAATGTTGAGGGAGAGCATGTTGCCGACACGTGGGTAATGCACGAGACGGAAGAATCCAAAACCGCGCAGAATGCCTCCACGCCGGGGCAAGGTTCGCGAGTGAAACGAGCGAACCGCCGCCCCGGATTTGCGGGGCGCTCTTACCGGCATCGCGGAATCAAAGGAGCATCGCGAAAATCCGGGGCGGCGTTTGTTCGTTTCATTCACAAACTTGCCCCGGCGTGAAGGTCGATTCTGCATCCTGACAAGCTACCGCGCGGGAAATTCGACGCGACTGGGCTTCTTTTCCATTCTGGCAATTTCCTCACGCAGTTGAATCCCAATCCGCGGATGCCATGATAGTGCAACAGGAGATCGGCGATGGGCGGCTTTTACGGGTCGGTGCAGGTGCGGACGGAGAATCGGGCGGCGGTGTTGCGCGCGGCGGAAACCGCCGCCACCCGGGCCGGCATTCGCTGCCTCATTGGGCCGTCTTTAAATGGGTGGGTCGGCGTTTATCCCGAAGGCGCGGGGCAGGACCATCTTATCGGACAAACCATCGCGCGCGCGTTCGGCGGCGATGTGTTGCAACTGGCGGTTCATGATGATGCTGTCCTGGCTTACTGGCTTTGGCACGAGGGGGAGCTTGGCGATGCGTATTGGTCGCGGCCCGGTTTTTTCAACGAGGACGACCGCGCCGAGCAATTGCAGATGACCGGCGACCCGCAGGCTTTTGGCGATCTTCTCGAAGGCCGCGAAAAAACCATGCTCGACCTCGTCAGCCGCCGGCGGATTGATATAACATTCGAATCGGCGCGATTGCAGGAATTTGCGTCGCTCCTGGGGATTCATAACGGCGTCACAAGCTATGAGTATCTCAAGGCCGGGGAGCGCGCTGGGATTGAGCAATGGGAGTTATTCAGTGAAGTGCCCGCCGAGGCGGTTGCCGCCGAGCAGGCCGCCCTCCGCGCCAAACGCCAGCAGATTGCCCTGCGCAAGGAGCAACTTCGCGACAACGGGCTGTTGCTGAGCGATGTGGTGGAACAGCGGCTGCTGCCGCGCGCCTGCGCGGCCAACGGGGGAATGCTCGTGGCCTGGGAAGGTTTCGGCCGCGATGAGGCGCGCATCGAGTTTTACCGCGCGCCGTGGGGCGAGGCCGAGCCGGGCGAAATTGAAACGGGCGGCGTGGTGAATTCCCTCGCCGCCGACCCCGCCGGCCGGCGCGTTGCCATGGCTTTGGGCAATCGCGTGGTCGTGTGGGATGCCGATGACTGGCAGCCGGTATTGGAACTGGTCGAAAGCGACTGGGCGACGCTGGCGGCGATCAGCAGTGATGGGAAACTGCTGGCCTACGCCTCGCGGAACGGCGTTTTTGTCCACGAAATCGAGACTGGAAAACGCCTTACCGCCCTGTCGGCGCACGAGGCCACGACACTGGCGTTTCACCCGTCCGGGCAATGGCTCATGATGGGCTCTTCGGCGATTTGGATCGCGCGCATTGCCGACACCGAGCCATGGCGCGAGCTTTATCCCGGCGGGCAGGCGCCGCTTCGGGCCGAGCTTTCCGAAGCGGTGAAAAAGGAAATGAGCCGGGTCGATCTGGACGCGATGGAACATAAATGGCGCACCGCCATCGAGGCGTCCGTGCAAAAAATGGCGGCCGCCGGTCAAAAAAGCGAAGCGACCGCGACGCTTGTGGAAAAAATGCATCAGCAGATGGACAAGCAGCTCGAGCTGATGCGGGCGAACCTGGCGAAGCTGAAAGCCGGTCAATTACCCGCCCCCAGAGAAGGAATCGAAAACGTTCTCTGCGCCGGTTTCACCCGGGACGGCTGTCGCCTCTGGTGCGGCACCGATCGCGGATTGCACGTCTACGACTGGCAAGCCGTGGCCGCATCTCCGCCCAATTGCGCGATGCCGCCGCCGGCGATTTCTCACGCTCCGCTGTCGATCAACGCCGGCGGGCAGATTCCGGCGATGATCTATGCCGCGACGGAATCAGCCCGCCGCGGCGCTCTGTTTTTCGGCGGATATGCCGGGCAATTGTGCGAATTGAGCCTGCAGACCGGCCAGGTGCGCGAACTGGCCTCCCCACCCGACGGCGGCGCGATTGTGGGCCTGGTTCAAAGTGCCGACGGCGCAGCGATCGGCGTTTGTTCCCGCCCGGCGCTGGGCCCGAATGGCGCGACGGACGATGAGCGTGCGGTTTGGGAAATCTGGTCGTGCGATGGGCTATTGAAATAGAGCGCTTGTCCAAGTTTTCCAGGTTGAGCTGGGTTTTCCTTCAAGCCGGGTCAAGCGCAGCGCCGGCCCGGATCCGGTCGCGCGAATCGCGCATAAAAGGCAGTCCTCATTCGGTTACTTGTCGTTCGCGATCGTGTGTTCCCTTCGCGTATGAATCCGGGTCGCGCGAATTCGTGCATCACCGACAAGTGTTCATTCGGATGCTCCCCCTTTTGCAATCCCGCGGTTCACGCACGAATGCATCCGGGCCGGCGCTGCGCTTGACCCGGCTTGAAGTAAAACTGCGCGTCTATCCAATCGCCCCGCGACTCTGGTAATATCCCCCAAAGCAGCAACAGCTTCGACCGATAAGCCCCGCGGGCACGGGGCCGGCGCAATATGCACCGCTGCCAGGAGTGGGCTTGTGTTGGACATTCAGATCGAAAAAGCGCACGCCGACCGCGGCGCGGTGCCGGAGCTTTGCCGGATGCTGCTGGAGCAGCCGATCATCATCATCGGCTCATGGGCGGATGCCGAGGGAACGCACCTGCGAATCCAGGATTTCAAACTGCAAGGCGAATCGTTCATTCCCTTCTTCTCCGACAAGAATCAATTCTGGGGCCAGCTTGGCGCATCGCCATTTTTCGACAAGGGATTGGAAATCGATTGCCGGTTGGTCATCCCCATGCTGCATGGCGATGAGTTGTTGATCCTCAACCCCGGCAGCACGGCGCCGGTGCAGTTGAGGAAAATGGATTTTGAGCCGTTCCTGTATCCGCTGGCTTCGAATGCGGATGGTCCACGAATTGACACGAATGAGCACGAATAGAGTGGTCGGCGACAAAACGGATTTGAACGCCAAGACGCCGAGAACGCCAAGTTCGGAAAGAAGAGACAGGTTCATAAACTTTTGGCGGTTTTCCTTGGCGTCCTTGGAGTCTTGGCGCTCACTTCCAGCGTTCGGGGAGGAATGCCCGAGCCTTGCGCTGCTCGCGCGCTGTGGATCTATCAGCTTATTCTCTTTTTTCTCCTTCTTATTCGTGTTCATTCGTGTCAATTCGTGGACAAGAATCTCCAACACGAAGTGCGCGGCGGGTCAGTTGACTTACCCCATCCCCTCCCTACCATTCCCACCAGAGCGAAACGAAACCCATGAAACCCATTCCCGGCAACATCATTATTCGCAAGTTCACGCGCATGGGCCGTGGGTGAGGTGAGACGTCGTTTTGATAGATCACGCAAACCCTGAGGCACGCTGCTTCAGGGTTTTTTGTTGGAACTGGTTCGATGGCGGATGTGCTGCAATACTCTTCTGAGCCGGGCGATCGGGCGCGGTCGCCGCTGGGCGAGTTGCTTTTACTCGCCGGGCCGACCGTCGCGCAGATGGCGTCCTATACGCTCATGCAGTTCTTCGATACCTGGATGCTGGCGCACGTCGGCACCGGCGTGAATGAGCCAACCGCCGCCAGCAATGGGGGCATGATCGCGTTCTCGGTCATCAGCATTGGCATGGGAACGCTCTTTGTCGTCAATACGCTGGTCAGCCAGGCGTATGGGCGGAAGGATTACGCCGCCTGCGGGCAATACTTGTGGCAGGGAATCTGGTTTTCGCTGGGGTTTTCCGTTTTGCTGCTGGCGGGGTTGCCGTTTTTGTCGCGCGTGTTTCAGGGGTTTGGGCATGAGCCGGATTTGGTTCGGCTGGAATCGCTTTACCTGAAAATCGTCCTTTGCGGGTCGGCATTAAAGCTGGTCGGCACCGCCTGCTCGCAATTTCTCGTGGCCGTCAATCGCCCCGGTCTGGTTTTACTCGCCACGCTGGCCGGAGTTTTGGCCAATGTGCTGGCGGCATGGTCGATGATCTTTGGCCACCTGGGCTTTTCACGCCTCGGCGTCCTCGGGTCGGCGTGGGGGCAGAACGTGGGCGTCTTTGTCGAGATGTCAGCGCTGATTTTCTTCGCGACGTTGCCCACCATTCGCCGAATCTACAACATTCGCGATTTTCGCATCCGGCCGATCATGCTGGCCACATTGCTGAAGATCGGCATTCCCTCCGGCGTGCAGATCGTCGCCGACGTGCTCGCCTGGTCGATGTACACGATGTGGGTGATGGGCGTCTTTGGCACCAAAATCATGGCCGCCAACACGTTTATCTTCCGCTTCATGTCGGTGAGCTTCATGCCGGCGTTTGGCATTGGAACCGCCGTGACGGCGCTGGTTGGCCGATATCTCGGCCGCGGCCGGCCCGACATCGCCCGCCAGCGCGCGGACCTCGGCTTTGTGGTTTGCGCCATCTACATGCTGTCGTGCGGGCTCATTTTCTTCACCGGCCGTAATCGGCTCATGGGCCTCTTTACGAGCGACCCGGAAATCCTCCGCACCGGCGGGATGCTGCTGATTTTCGCCGCCGTCTATCAATTTTTCGACGCGATGTACATCAACTACAACGGCGCGCTGCGCGGCGCGGGGGATACATTTATTCCCGCCATTACCACCGCCGGCCTGTGCTGGGGAATAACGGTATTCGGCGGTTACGCCGTCGCGCGGCTGCACACCAGTTGGGGACCTGCCGGGCCGTGGACGGTTGCCACAGGATACGGCGTGATTCTGGGCCTCTTCATGCTGATTCGTTACCGTCGGGGGAAGTGGAAGGCGATCGGCATTAGCCCAGGCGATGGTGACGCGGGCGATTTTGAGATGTTGCCGAAAATGGAAAACCAGGCGCAGGGAGCGATGCAATCAACGGATTAATTACTCAAACTGAGAAACTGATTGGCTTTGCGGAAATCCTTCACGCCGGGTCAAGCGGCGCGCACAAGACGTGGTTAGCAGGAGTTAAGCTATCGCCGCGCCGGCCCGGATTTACGGAGCGCGGCGCAAATCCGGGGCGGCGCGGCAATAGAATTTGTTTTCAAGACGAAGGACGCCATGATCGGAAAGAGGAGATGAAACCATCGGTAAATCCGCATTCTCTTAACGCTCTTCGCTTGGCGTCCCTGGCGTCTTGGCGTTCATTTATAGCATCTTGCCAGGAGATCTCATCAAACCCGCCGACGGCGTGTTGTAACGCAGTGAAAATGTCACCTGTTGAACGCAGTAAAAATGTCACCATGGGTTGAGCAAGGAGTTGATAATGAAGCGGCTGCGCCGCAGCGATGAGTGTTTGGATTTTGGAGGCATTGCTCAGGCGTCCACTAGG
>DASRRM010000114.1:0-4598 GCA_035695715.1 Tepidisphaeraceae bacterium | reverse complement strand
GTCGGCCGCGGACATCTTTATCAGGCGAGATTCAAGAGTTTTGCGATTCAGCGGGACGGGCACTTTCTCAGCGTAGGCCGGTATGTGGAACGCAATGCGGTCAGGGCGCTCTTGTGCTCGCGTGCCGAGCAATGGCGGTGGGGTTCGGCCTGGGCGCGGGATCACGCCGACGATGCGATGCACAAGTTGTTGTCGCCGTGGCCGGTGCAGAGGCCGGCGGACTGGATCGAACTGCTCAACACGCCGCAGAACGAAACAGAACTGGCGGCGTTGCACGCGGCAAAGAACCGAGGCCGCCCCTACGGCGGGAAGGAATGGTCGGCGAAAACCGCCGCCAAACTCGGCGTGGAGGGCTCATTGCGGCCGATCGGCCGGCCGAAGAGGAAGACCTTTTGACCCCCTTTTTCTCCCCCAAAAGATAAACATTCTGCTGCACCGGGAAACTCTTGAACCGGCCTTGATACAGATGCCCGCCTACTTTGTCGTGATAATGTTCCCGATAGCGCTTGACGTGGGTGTTGGTGATCCAAGCCATGAGGCGGGAGAGATCCCCATCGCCATGCGGCCAAAGAATCAGATGCCAATGATTAGGCATCAGGCAGAGGCCGAGAATTCGGCAGGGGATGCGATCGAGGCCTTCTTCGAGAATCTTCAGAAACGCGAGGTAGTCGCCGGGCTTGTGGAAGATTTGGGCACGGCGATTGGCGCGGTTGAGGACATGATAGACAACGCCACCGGCACAGATGCGTCTTGGCCTTCCCATGGCCAGATGGTATAATCAAATCCAGAATTCGCAAGTGATTGAATGGTGGTAATTTATGGAAACGGTGGCTGGCACCTTTTCTTCGTTTGAGAACGATGTCCTGACGGCTCTTCAACTGATGTGTCCGTGCGTCATCGTCCACAACGAACTTGTTTACGAAAGCGCGGCCGA
The DNA here is from genome assembly GCA_035695715.1 of Tepidisphaeraceae bacterium. GTDB lineage: Bacteria > Planctomycetota > Phycisphaerae > Tepidisphaerales > Tepidisphaeraceae > RYN-428. The sequence goes on along the minus strand of DASRRM010000114.1, from coordinate 3,664 downwards.
AGGCGCCGGAAACGTGGAAAAGAATCGGAGATCTAGAAAGCAGGTGTACGCCACGCCGTTAAGTCGGCTTAGTTTTTGCCAGTGCGTCCAAAAGCATGCTGCGGGTTGTCGCCTTCTTCATGACCTCTTGCAGTCCAGTACTGAATTCAAAATCCAGTACGCGCATCAGTATCACGAGCACTATGGCCAGCAGCCCGGGCCAGGCAAAGACACTGAAAATCATAAGATAATTGCTTGGGATCCTGGGGACGGGCTGGCCGGACTGGGGGCCGATAGCACGAGCAATGACCCGGCAGACGAGGTATTTCTCGGAAATAACGCAATCGCGAATCTTGCGCATGAAATGTCGCACGCATGGGATTACGACAACGGGTTTGCAACGGCGTCGAAGCTGAAAAGTCCCACGGAAAGCCTGTCGGACGAGCGCTGGACGACCGAGAGCAATGCTGTCAGGGCTCAGAATCAAGTCTTCTCGGAATTGACCGGCGGTGCAAAGGCCGGTGGCCGGAGCAACTACGACGACTTCGTGTTCGGCCCGGGCCCAAACTCCAAACCTCAAGTCGTCAAGGCGAACCCGGTCGCGGATTATGACAAACCCATTTATAAGCCCCTGGACTGCAAGACTCTTGACGAGTTATTGAGAGGCGGGTGGGGAAAATTTTATGGAAGCTCGAATGGCAAATAAACAGACACCGAAGTATTCACCGTCGAGATACACACGGCGCGTAATGGGCATCGCGCGACGATCGTATCTTTTTTTTTTACGGCCGCAGCCGGCTTACTCACCCTCTACTGCTTCAGTGTTTTGGGAGAGCAATCGTCGTATCGAGTAATCCGAGTTTTCGACGAATCGATTTCTTGCTCCTTCGAGCGAGGAGGCATTACAATCTTGAGACCCCCAAAACGGTTGGCCGGTGCGATTCAGGATGCTGACGTGGAAGCGATTTCAAATGATCAGGTCGAGTGGCGAGTCCACGGGAGCAAGGGAAAGATTGACGCGCTGCCGGAGCCGGACTTCAACTTCATCGATCACTGCCCGTGCGTGCGCGTTTATGATCGTTACTATGCAAATCCGTCCGCGGTGGTCGGAATTCTCCTAGAAGACCTCGACGACCCGCAAAAATTCGTCGCGGCACATTTCCTGCTTGAGCACTTCTCCCCCGGGCGTCTTAACAGAACCCAATGGACATATGGGAAGAACGGATATTATTTAGCCCTCAACGGCTGCCCCGCGGTTGCCCAGATGGAATTCGACGGAATGACGGTCCTTCACCGCGTCGAGTGGGGGATGGAGCAGGCGGCCGGCGATGCGTTCCACGCAAAGTCCTACGAACTTGAAAGAATCGAACAACAGCAAACATATATCGATCCCGCCCAACGCGGCGAGCTACGCCTGCGGTGGAGAAAACGCCTGGATCAGCCGACGGCCAGCGTCAGTTATCTGATTGGGACAATCTGGGTTTTTGCTCCCGCGCTGTTGTGGGCCGCCGTTGTTGCCACCCGAGTCGCCCTCATCAGGCGGAGAATTCGCCGGGGCGTGTGCAGAGTGTGCGGCTATGACTTGCGCATGTCGACGAATATCTGCCCCGAATGTGGAACTTCAGTCCTCGCACCGGTGAGAAACAGGCGCTCCACACATTTGGGCCTCTCGATGGCCGCGGTGGCGATTGGGAGTGGAATCGTCCTCGGGTGGGCCGCTCACCGTTGGCTTTATACGCCAGAAACAGCACCGGCGCGGCCGGCAACAGCGCGCTGGATCGCGGGCGCAATTCGGGAACATAGCGAATTCACCGCATCGCGCGAGCGGCTCATCAGAATCTCCAATGCGATCGACGTATTCAAGGCCCATCACATGGGCATAGGGCCAAAGTCGCTGGAAGAGTTAGTTTTATTGCACCAACTGCCCCCCGAGGATTTGCATTGCCCTCGCACAGGATTTCAGTATGTCTACACCCCATTTATCGCAGACGGCCATCCGGACTTGTGCATCGTTTTTGAAGAGCCGATTGGCGAAAACCCGGACCAAATGTTTTGCATCAACGCATTAACCGAGGGCGGCAGATTTGACCTATGGTTTGGCGAAGATGCAAAAAGGGCTGTTGAGTTCCTGAGAGCGAAATAATCGAAACGCGCTCCCGCGCTTGGCCAAGGGAGACGCAAAGCAGGACGGGTCCAGGACGGGTCCGGTTTCCGGGATTTCGCCGCTAAAAATGGTAGCATGCGGCCGAGCGAAAGGCCGGTCCCGTCCCATGAAACACGGCATTTGACTCCAACAACTCCCCTGCGAAAGGATCACCCCCATGTCAACCCTCACCAGCTACAACGGCCTCGAAGTCGTCACTCCCTCTCCATTGGCCGGGGCGGGCGGGGCGGCTATCAATGACAACTTCATCGCCCTGTCGACCAAGATCGCCACGACCATCCCCGGCCCCACCGACGACAGCGACAGCGGCTACAGCGAAGGCTCGCGCTGGTATGACAGCGGCACCACCGCCGAGTGGGTTTGCACCGATGCGACGCCGGGCGCGGCGATGTGGAAAGCCATTGCCTCGGCGGCGTATCTCGCCCTGGGGGGCGGGACGATGAGCGGGACGATCGAGATGGCAGGGAATAATCTGAACTTGAACACCGGCGCCGGCAGCGGCGGCGGGAATATCAACGCTGACGGGGGAAATCTGCTCAATGTCACCACCGCCGTCGCCTATCAGTTCCTCAGCAATCGCGTGGGCAACGGATCGTCGGCCGACGGTTTGTATCTCGCGCCCTACAGCTCCAGCTACAACATCAGCTTCCGCAGCGACTTCTTCGGCACCTTCACCGAACTGGCCAGGATCAAAGGGACCGGCGGACTGCAAAACCTCGGCAACGGCATCGACATGAACACCGGCGCCGGCACCGGCGGCGGCGACATCAACATGGACAGCGGCAATATCGCCAACTGCTCCTCCATCGGCGGGCCCGGCGGATTCATCGGCATCGCCGGGCCGCCCGCCTCGGCAACCTGGACCGCAACCATCAACGGCCACACCAATATCATCGGCGAATTGCTGGTGAACAATATTTTGCAGGACACCGGCGTCCGTAATTCCTTCTACTGCACGTCGATCACCCAACTCACCGGCGACAGCGACGTGACACTGGCGATCAACGCGTTTTCCAGCCCGCCATATGCCTTGACGGCAGGATGATCTGCTGCTGGGCGACTTGATCGCGCAGGCGCGTGGGATTTTGGTCAATTTTCCAGAGGAAGTGATGCGGCTGATTACCATCAGCGAAGGCGACCGGCGCGGGATTGGCGAAGGAAACGACGGCTGGCTGGACGTGAACCCGATCACCGGCGAATGAGCCCAAAGCGAACCTCGCGGCGGGGATGGGACGCCGATGGGACATTTTTTGTCCCACCAATGTCTCAAATGTCTCATCGGTTTGGCGGGAGGTTTTTGGGCAAACCGGCGTAAGGATTTGAGCGGCAAGGGGTTGGGGTTTTTGAAACGAAGTGGATGTCCCATTTTTGAGGAAAAATCGCAAAAAATGGGACATTGAACTAAACCGCTGCGCGGTGGATGGGTTTTGGTTGCTAAGGGGTTCTCGCAACTGATGGGCTGATGGGATCATTGACTCCTTGTCCTTTACCAAGGAGTTTCACATGACCCCACTTCGTCAA
>DASRRM010000113.1:0-14658 GCA_035695715.1 Tepidisphaeraceae bacterium | reverse complement strand
GTCTTCGGCGCGATCCTTCTCGGCCTCGTCCATGCTCTTGGCCATTTCCGATTGTGCTTTGCTGAGCTTTATTTTCAGATCCGTTGTGCGAAGGGCCAGCAGCATATCGCCCTTGTGGACCCGGTCGCCCGGCTTGATCTTCCGGAAAATCCGGCCTTGCTTTGCCTTTTCCTTTTCTTCCGGAGTTTTCGCGCTTTTCAGAGCCGACTCTTCGGCGTTGGTGTCTTCAATCGTGCCGATCTCTTCAATGTAACCGTCATAGGGATAGGCAACCGCCTGTGGCTCGATCGGCTCGAATTCGTAGGGCGCGCTGACGTGATACATCGGCTGCCACCAGGGCTGCACCACGATGGCGATCGCGATCAGCCCCAAAAAGACGCACAGCTTCACCAGCATGTGCTTGGGACCGACGACGAGCTCGGCACCCGCTTTGGCACTGACGCCAACCTTCGTGATCAGCCATCGATCGTTTTGATGGCGGTCGTAGAGTTGCGGCGAGAGCAAATCGATGGCGACGGCGATCCCTTTGGTGACGCTGCTATTGGGCTGATGGCCGGGCAAGAATTCCAGCGTGACCACGCCCACAATCTCCGCCCGTTGCCGCAGTGGAATCGACAGTACGGAATGGCCGCCCTGGTTTCGCGACAGCACGGCGGCGTCGCGGGTGACGTTGTCGCTGCTGTCCTGGCCGGAGGGGTCGTATTGAACGACCTGTTCCTGGTCGACGCATTCCTCCATGGTCTTTTCGAGCTGGACGATCAACTCCTGCTTCTTGTCGAACTCTTCGGTGTGCGACAATGCCTTGACCTTGATGTTCTCGCCCTTAAGCCAGCCCAGGGAAACGCGAGTTGCGCCCGAACGCGTGGCCAGCTCGTTGCACAGGTTCATGGCCGCCGCTTCGAAGCCCTCGGCGGTGGCAACCGATGTGCTGAGCTGCATCGCATGCTGATGAGTTTCGGCAATCGCGCGGTTTTGCTCGGCGGCGCGGCGGAGGGTGAACAGCTCGAAATAGCCGGCCACCAACTGCATCGACATCAGCCGCTGGCGGGCACGCTCGAGATTAATACAGCGTGTGATGACCGCGCTGACGGCGACGACCGTGTTATCCGCCCGTAAAAGCGTGACCAGGCAGAATTGGCTTTCGGCGGCATCGTTCGGCCCGCCAACTTCGATCGCCCCGTCCTTCCCCTGCTGAATGCACGGGCGCACCAAGTCCTGGAAAGCATTGAGAGCGGCAGTGCGCGCTTCGGGCGTGCTGGCATCGGGGCGAACGTGGGCGACGGGTCGCAGGCCCATCGCATTATCGGTCCCGCGCTCCAGAAGAAATCCCGCCGCCTCGGTCCCGGCGACGGTAATCGCCTGGGCGGTCAGCAGGGAATTCATGAACGTCGGCAGATTGGCCGCCTCAATCAGAGCCTGCACCAGTTGCGACCGTGCGCCTGATGCGCCGGGTTGCTGCTGCTGCTGTGTCTTTTGCTCTTGCGATTGTTCTTCGACAATACCAGATGCCACGGCGTCACCGTCTCTTTCGCTAGGGTCTTAACTCGAAAATCGATCGAACCACCCATCTTACCGCGCGGGAACGGCAACGGCTACATCTTTCGCATCGTGCGCGTGTTTGGGATCAAACGGCCCTACCTCCACCTGCATTCCCGAACGCATATGACTCGGGTTTTCCATCTGCAGACGAATCCGCTGTGTGCCCGCCGCCGCACTGGCAACCGGGTTGAAGAAGATGATGTCGGCCACATGCCATTTATCATCGCCGGCATAACGAACATCCATCTTCTGCTTCAGCGCCAATCCCGCAGCCGTCGCAACCGGAATATCCACTTCGACATACAGCGGCTCATTCAACACGATCTGTATGCAAGGCGTTTTCGGGTCGTTGGTGGCCAATTCGCCTTCATGAACGTTAATCTTCTGTACGATACCGTCGATGGTGGAGACCAGTTTCTTCTGGGCGATTTTCGCTTTTTCCGCCTCGACCTCTTCCTGTTTCTGCTGGGTTTCCTGTTGCGCCAGCTTTACCCGGATTTCGCCGATGTCCACATCCAGCTTGGCCTTGTCGTAGTCGCTTGAGCTGATGACTTTCTTCTTAAACATCTCGGTGTCCCGGTCGAGCTCGACTTTCTTCTGGGCGAGGTCGACCGCGGCAGCTTCAATCTGCAATGCCGACGAGGTGACGTCCGCCTGTTTGACCTTCAAATCGGCCAGATCCACCGAATCGTCCTGCTGAGCGATGATATCGCCCTTTTTGACGATGTCTCCCTCTTTGACCATTACTTTGCTGACCACGCCCGGCACATTGAAATTCAACCCGCGCTGTTCGGAGGGATTGGTAATTCCGGGATTCTTAAAGGTATTGTCCGCAGCGCCGAGGAGGCACCCCGACGACAGTCCCACCATCGCCGCAACCGCCAAAACCGCCCCCCGCCGTTTAAACGTTTCATTCCACATAGGCTGTCCTTTGTTTTCGAAAAAGACGAAGAAGATTATTACACCCAAACTATTACAGAATCGAACCAAAGCGCTTCAATGCTTTACCCATGAACTGAATACGCGATGGATTATTGATCTTGCAATGGTTATCGGACCGCCAAGTAAGATTAATTCTTGCTCACAAACCGGCTGCGAGCAAATGCATTTCCCGCCGAGGCCCCAGTTGCAAAGATACGCAGGCTAAACCGGACGGTTCGCAATCGAGTGAGAATTCCGAAATTCAAATCGCACCCAATTGCGACGACCACTCAAATTGGTGGAGCAGACGTTCTGAGAATGTCTGCCCCACCGACGAAAGCAGTGGCAATTCGTCATTGGTCATTCCTTGACCTCTACCGATACCCCAGCTTCTCCAGATCGTCCTCATTCAAGCCAAAATGATGCCCAATCTCATGCAAGACCGTCTTGCGCACCTCCTCCACCAACTGTTCCTCGCTCCGGCTGATCAATTCCAGCTCGCGTTGAAAAATGTAGATCACATCCGGCATCAACCCGGAGTCTTCAACGCTGCGCTCGGTCCGCGGGCGGCCTCGATACAGTCCAAGCAACATCCCGTTTCCTTCCAGCCCGCGGCTCTTGCGGAACGCCGGCGTGGCGCGATCCATCACCTCGACCGGCACCTCCTCCAAAAACTCGGCGAACTCCTCCGGCAGCCCCTCCAACGCCCGCTCCACCAACTGGTAAAAATGCGGTTTGCTCACATGATGCGGCATCGCTAGAATCCTCCCAACCGATTTTTCACAAAACGGCGCGCGATCATCGTCGCGCGGCAAATCCCATCCGCTCTGGAAGGAGCCTGAATGCGTTTGTGCCAATTCGTACCACTCGTCCTCCTCGCTTTTCTCGTCCCGATGCTCGGCGGGTGTGGAACACCCAGCTTCCTCATCACCCCCGTTGCCAACTCCAGCGAACTCGATGAAGAGGTCGTCCAGCCCGGCAGAGACTTCTTCCCGCCCAAGATCGCCATCATCGAAGTCGAAGGCCTGCTGGCCAACGCCAAGACCGGCGGCTTGCTTCAGCCCACCGAAAACACGCTCAGCCTGTTCACTCAGCAACTCGACCGCGCCGAAAAAGACTCGAGCGTCAGAGCCATCGTCCTGCGGGTTAACTCGCCCGGCGGCACCGTCAGCGCCTCCGACGCGATGTATCAGCTACTGCTCCGCTTCCGCAAACGCTCCGGCAAGCCGATCGTGGCTTCCATTCAGGAAGTCGGCGCCAGCGGCGCGTATTATCTATCGTGCGCATCGGACAAGATCGTGGCTCAGCCAACCAGCATCGTAGGCAGCATCGGCGTGATCTTCGAGAGCATGGAGTTTTCCGGCACGCTCGACAAAATCGGGGCAAAATCGTGGGCCATCACCAGCGGCCCGCTGAAAGAGATGGGCTCCCCGTTTAAGCCGCTGGAACCGCGCGAGCGGGCGGTGATGACCGAGATGGTGGATGAATACTTCGCCCGGTTCGTCGGCATTGTCGCCAGCCGCCGCCCGCTGACCGAAAAGCCGGTGGCCAATCTGGGCGATTATCGCAGGCTCGACTATGCCGGCGATTTCAGCGGCCGGGTATTCAGCGGCGAGGAAGCCAAAAAACGCGGCCTGATCGATGAAACCGGCTTATTGCCGGATGCCATCGATCTGGCAAAAAACCTTGGCAAAGCGGAGGGTGCCGAGGTTATCATCTACCGCAGGCCGTATGCCTATTCGGGTTCGATTTACGCCTCCGGCTCGGTTCCAGCGCCAAAGGCCGGTACGACGACGATTGACGTGCCGGGCGCATCGAGCTTTGTGCCGGCAGGATTCTATTATCTTTGGAAGCCGGGAATTTGACGGAAATGAAGAATAAAGAATCGAAATGATGAACGAAAACTCGTGAACGACAGATTTAGGACCGTCGCCATCCTGAGTCCTCATGCGGCTGCGCCGCGCATGAAATTCACGTAGGGCGGGCACTGCCCGCCGAGCACTGTGTTGGCGGGCAGTGCCCGCCCTACATTTTCAGAGCGGGTACAACTGACCAACTGACAACTTTCCCCCATGATCTCAATCACCTGCACACAATGCCAGACGCTCCTGACCATCGACGATGCGTTCGCCGGCGGCGCGTGCAGGTGTCAGCATTGCGGGACTATCCAGACGGTTCCGTCGCGCCCCAAGGCGACGGCAACGCCCCAGCCCTACGCCAGTCCCTCCTCCGGCAAGTCCAAATCGCTTTACCAAAATGAAGCCGCCCGCGCCAACCTCACCCCCGCGGCTCAAACCCCCAGCGGATTGGATGATCTGGCCAATGCCGTCGCCACCAGCAGCGGCTTAAGTGGCAGCGGATTGCAAGGCTCGGGCCTGAAGGCTGCCGCTGCTGTCACCACGCGAAAACCCGTCGCGCAGCCGGCACGCGCGGCGGTTGCCGCTCCATCCGAAACCGAGCAGCCCCAGCGCAAAAAGTCGCCCGTTTTGCCCATCGCCATCGGCGCTGGCGCTCTGATCCTGGCGCTTGTCGGCGTCATCGTGTTTCTCCTGCTTCACCACGGCGGACCCTCATCAGGCGGCTCAAGCACCGGTCCCGGATCAGGCCCGGGCACCACCCCCACCTTCTGCGGCGAACCAATCGTCGGCTCCAGCGTCGTCTACGTTCTCGACGACGCCAACAGCATCGAGGCCAACTTCGACGCCCTCAAGGCCGCCACGTACGCCTCGATCGCTTCGCTGGGCCCCGACCACAAGTTTGCCGTCGTGCTCTGGAACAATGGCAGCGACTTCGCTTTTCCCACCGATGGCCTTGCCCCCGCCACCGCCGACCAGCTTGACATCCTTCGCAATAAGCTGCAGGACACCCAGGCCACCGGCGCCACCCACATCCGCAGCGCCCTCACCGCCGCCCTTAGCCGCTCTCCGGCGGCCATCGTCATTGTCACCGCCAAGGACCACCTCGACGATGACGATGAACCCGCCGTCGATTCGGCGAAGGATTCCAGCGGCGGGAAGGTGAAGTTCTACAGCTTCACCGTAGGCACGGCGTCAGAAAACCACTTCCTGAAAATGACCGCCGACGCCACCGGCGGCAAATACCGCAACGTCTCCAGCCAGGAACTCCGCTCCGCCAGCCCATAACCGCCACCCAACGTTTTGCCAAGGGGATCGTGCAAACGATGATTGCGGCGGACGACATTGTTAGAGGCCTGTCGAGCACCAAATCATTTACGCTGGACTTCCAACATGGCTGCGGCACTTGCGATTAAAGTTCGAAAGGCCCGCTCCGGGAGTACCCTCGTGCATGACTGCCGCGACTGTTGAACATTCATCAAACAAATCCCTCCCAGCAGATAGTAAAACTGGTTTTGCCGCGCTTCGATTTCATATATTCCCGCCGCGTTGAGTTTCCTTCTTCCTTTCTCTTTTTTGAGGAGTCGCCAATGAGCGATTTGGACATGACAGCGGCGGAGATGGACGGCTTGCGGACAGACCTCGCAGGGGCGGCGGAAACGCTCGCCACCACGGCCAGCCGGCGGGTTGTTCCCGACGACGATGCCCTGGAGGTTGATGCCGGGGTCGCGCCGGACGTGGAAATGCTGCGCACGCAACAACAATATGCGCTGCAGGAATTGATCGCCGGCAAGACCTACGCCGACGCCGCACGGACAGCCGGGGTCGATCGAAAGACCTTGTTTCGGTGGGTGCATCATGATCCGGCGTTTGGGGCCGCGCTAAAAGCGTGGCGGCGGCAGGCGCTATGCGCGGCGCAGGATCGCCTCACCCAGGCCGCCGAGGCGGCGGCGATGACACTGGGCGCGGCGGCCACGACCGATTTCCGCGCTGCGGCGATCCTGCTCAAGAGCCGGGGACTACTGAATCCGCTCTCGCTGGAAACAAGCCAGCCGAACGGGAGCCCGCTACTAGAGTCGATTTCGCCGGAGCGATGGGGGGAATTCGAGTTGCGGCTGCGCGAGTTGATTCTTTCATTCCGAGGCCGGGAATGAGCGTCTTATGGCTGAGCTCGGTGCCCCCAAATGCCCCGAAATGCCCCATCTAAAACAAGGTTCGGATGGGGCATGGGGCATGGGGCATCGGAGGCCAACGGTCATCACACCTTCAGCGTCTTCCAAGGTCAATGTTTCACAATTTGATCATTCGTCATTCGGATTTGATTCGGTTTTCGTCATTCGGATTTCGGATTTGCGGCCCACGGGAATTGTTCTAATGGGCCGCGCTGGTGTCCTCTGGTCTTCATTCGTGATTGATTTCTACTTCGCCGGCCGCACGCTCCGGTCGAACACCAGCGTTCCCCACGTTGCCGGGCGCAGGGCGGCTGCACCCGGCCGGTCGACCACCATCGCCTCGGATTCCCCGGCCCAATGCGCCGCTCGCTGGCGCACTGTGCCGGCGAGGTTGGCGAAGCCGATGGAGACGTCAAATCCGATGTTCTGCGCGGGGTGAAGATCCAGCGTCTGGCCCGGCTCCATTGGCACGCTGGCCTCCAGGGTATAGCCGTGATCGTTTAGCTGATATGCCCACTTCAAGCCCGGCAAAGGCGAGATGTCGTCGAAATGCCGGGTGGCGGCGGGCGAGGTGATGGTCTGCGGATTTTTCGCGAAACGTTTTCTCACCGGATAAAAGCCCATCTGGTAATCGGATGTTTTGCCGCCAGCGCCGGTGATGCGGGCGAGAATCACGCGGACATCGCCTTCGAGATTTTCCTGGCGATCGGGGTTGGTCCAATCGCGGCCGATGCAAAAATCGACGTAGCTGCCGCTGGTGAAGGGGGAATAGGGAAGCTCGGTGCCGGCGTTTTTCAGGGCGCTCGGGTCGTCGACATCATAAGCGAGATAGAGCGTCGTCTTATCGAACAGAACTTTGACGCGGGCGACGGTTTTTCCGTCGGCCTTGATCTCCATCGGCTCGATTCCGCCCCACTCGCCGTCATCCAGCTTTCCGTCGATGGTGATGTGGCGCAAATGAAAATCACCGGGCGAATTGCCTGGCTTGCGCCGGGATTCCTGCTCGGCGGCGAAATCCCAGATCGTATGCGCCACGTAGAACGGTCGTTTGCCGGGCGCGGGGCCATCGGGGTCCCAGGGTTTGGCCGATGATGCTTGCGCCGGCGTCAGGGTGATTGCGCCGCCATCAATGGGGGTCAGTTGTGGGAGCGTCAGCTCGTGAACCCACACGCCATGATCGCCGATGCAGGCGTACACTTTGCCGTTGATTTTGTAGGCGTAGGAGGCGGTTGATTCGATGAACACGCCGCTGGAATCGCGGATTTGCTCCCATTGCTCGTGATAGAGCCGGCCGACATACAGCCCGGTATCGGTCCAAACCCAGGTCTGGGCGAAGGTGTCGTCGATGAAGCAGAATCCGTCGATGTCGGTCGAGATATTCCGCGGATAATACATCTCACCGGGCTGCGCCTTTCCCGGCGCGCGGCGGCCCAACTTCAGCCAGGCCGGACGCCCGGCGGTGTCAAACCGCATCGGCGAGTTCCGCCAGTTGCGGCTTGCCCACCAGCCATCGCCGTCAATGCCCGGCAGTCGCAAATTCACGCGGTTGGCCAGGTGCGGCTCGGCGAAAATATCATATGCCCCGCAGGAGCTATTGAAGTCCATCAACGTGACATCCTGTCCCCCTTTCCAGCCATCGCCGCCGGAAAAACTGGGGACGGCCAGTGCCGTCTGCTCCTTCAAATCCGACCAATCGTAGATCGGCACGCCATCGCTCAGCACCTGCCGCGGCGGAAGGCGAAACACCGTCCAAGCCGTGGGCTGCTTGGGGCGATCGATCGGGCAGAGCATCAGGATGCTCAGGTCCGGCTGAAGTTCCCAGCCAAAGAGGCGATGGGTTTTTTCCAGTGCCGGCGGATTCTCCGTGAAACGCGCGCCGGCAAGGGACATCCGGCCATCGCCTTTCACATCCGACCAGGTCAGCCAGCTATTCGGTCCCTGGTCGTAATCGCCTTCAAAATGGCCGTCGGGAAGTTTGTGCACGCGATGCGTATAAATCAGCGAGGCAAGCTTGGGCTGCTTTGTCTCTGGGTCGAAAAGCCAGATGGAAAAATCGCCGCCGGTGAGATAAGTCTTGCCGTTGTCGGCTTTCATCATGCCGCCGGCAAAGGAAAGATAAGGCGCACGCCCCGCGAAGCTGGTGGCAAGCTGGTCGTAAATGTGGGTGTTGCCGAGGAGGACTTCATCGTGATGCATGACATCGATCGGCATATCCTGATGCCAGGCCGGCTTCCACGTGCCATGCTCGAAGTCGACGCTGTAAGCGCTGACGCCAGGCACATCCGCATAGACATCGTTGGTGAAAATCATTTCCTTGCGATCGGGGCTGAGTTTTCCCTGCTCGGCGGAGATACGCGTGCTGAAGAATTCGCGCTTGAGCGCACCGTTTTTTGCATCCCACACGCTGATGCGTTGGAAATCCTCGGCCGAAGATGTAACCCAAACGTTGCCATCCGCCGCAACACAAATCCCGCGGGGATCGAGCAGGCCGGCTGCATCGTAAACGCCATTGCGCGGCCGGCCGCCCGATTTGCCGATGGTGCGGAGGAGCCGGCCATCGGGGGAAAATACCTTCACCTGCTGAGCCAGCCCGCGGTCGGTAATGTAAAAGTTGCCCTCGGCATCGATCGCCACGCCGCTGGGATCGTCCAGGCCAGAGTCGATCACGATGGCGGCAGTGTTTCCATCCTGGTCGAGCCGCAACAGCTTTTTCCCGCTTAAGGCGAAGACATTTTCCCCCCGACTGGAGACGCCACGCGGCGAAGCGATCGCCGCGCTCTTCAGCATCTTCCCCGAGTTGGCGTCGACAATAAACAGCTTGTCATCCAGAAGCACAGGCACAAAAAGCCGATCGCCCAACAGGGCGATTCCGCGCACATCGGTGGTCCACCGCCCCTTCCAGCGTCCCCCGGCTTCGACGTGTTCCCCCGCGGGAATGTCGGCCAGTATCTTCCCGCGTGGATTGTTGATGTCATATTTCGCGATGATCAGCCGCTTCGCCCCCAGCGTGGTTAGCGCGAGAAACAAATGCTCGCGGTCCATGGCGACGGCCAGCCTTATATCCCATCCGAAAAAGGTGTGATATCGCCCGGTGATTTTCCCGGCCGGGTCCATGCGCTGCACGCCGGTGTTGAGGTTGTCTTCGACGCATTGAAAAGCCGCGACGATGTCGGTGCCGTTGGAACAGACATCCATCGGCGAGCCGAGATTCCCGCCCCACCCGCCCGATCCATCGGCCTGCACCCAAGGCGGATCGCCGCTGATCCCCACCTTCATGACGTATTTTGCCTTGGGCCCATCACTGAAGAACACGCCCTTGGCGCGATAGTTTCCAGCAGCCACCGGCAGGCCCAAATCCGTGGTCCCATCCCAAGTCAACGTCAGCGGCCCGCCGTCCACTTCCTTCGCATAAGCCAGCGACCGGATCAGCGTTCCCGAGCCATCATAAATGCCAAAGCTCAGATGCCCGCGCGCCGGCACATTCAGCGCGATCGGCTTGATGCCGGCAACGCTTTGGTCCGCCGCGCGCAAAGCCAACGGCATTAACAAAACCCAACCGAGTGCCAGAAACAATTTGCAAGAATTCATGGAGTTCCTCGCCCCCGAAGACGGCTACCGATGGGGCGGAGAGGTGTTGCCCAATCCGTGTCGGGGGCGGATGTAAGGTGTGTAATCAGCACCCCGGATTTTGGCTCGCCAATGCGGTTATTACCCATTTTTACCCATTTTTGAAGAAAAACGGGTAATTTGTCAAAATATTGCTGAATGTGGTCGCTATCTGAAAGCCTGAAATAGATTTACGCCGTTGATGATGGTTACACATTTGCATTTTGCGTGTGTAAAAGAGGGAAGGGTCACATCCCGATTGATGTCAACGACGAAGGAAGACTCCATGCAATCTCAAAGCGCTCTTCGCTCGGGTGTGGCCGTCTTGTGCGGTACGATCATGCGTGACACGGGCGTCCCGCCCGTGCCCGATGCTTTTTACGCCGAGAGCACAAGGCACGACCGGGACGGCCGTGTTACGACCGTGCCAAGAAGGACGGTCTCACCCCTTCGCTGCTGTCTGGCGTTTCTTTTTTCCATCGGCGCAATCCTCGCCACCGCCGGGCCGGCAATCGCTCAAGCAACCCGTCCCGCCGCGGCGGAAGTCTCGCAGGCTTATCTCCGCGAGTTTTATACCAAGTATGAATACATGATCCCGATGCGCGATGGCGTGAAATTGTATACCGCCATCTATGCGCCCAAGGATCAGGCCAAGCGCTATCCGATTCTCCTGTCGCGCACGCCTTATGGCGTGAAGCCGTATGGCGAGGATGTCTATCCCGATCCGCCGTTTCCCATCAAGCAATACGCCAGGGAGCAATTCATTTTCGCGCTGCAGGATGTTCGCGGGCGAAATGCTTCGCAAGGGCAATTCGTGCATATGCGCCCAGAGCGGCCGGCCAATGCCGGGCCGAAAGACACTGACGAAAGCACCGATGCCTACGACACCATCGATTGGCTGGTGAAAAATGTGCCGAACAACAACGAAAAAGTTGGCATGATGGGCATTTCCTATCCCGGGTTTTACACCGCCGCGGGGATGATCGATTCGCATCCGGCACTGAAATGTGCCTCGCCGCAGGCACCCATTGCCGACTGGTTTATCGGCGACGATTTTCACGAAAACGGCACGTTTTCCCTGGTCCATGCCTTCGGCTTTCTTTCCAGCTTCGGGCAGAAGCTCGAGGAGCCGACCCGCGAAGGGCCTAAACGTTTCGATTACAAAACGCCGGACGGGTATGACTTTTATTTGAACCTCGGCCCACTGGCCAACGCCGACGCGAAGTTCTTCAAGGGCCGGATCGAATACTGGGACGAGATGATGTCCCACGGCAACGATGACGCCTTCTGGCAGGCGCGAAACCTTCGCCCGCATTTGAAGAATATCAAGGCCGCCGTCATGACCGTTGGCGGATGGTACGATGCCGAGGATTTGTTCGGCGCGCTGAACACCTACCGCGCCGTCGAGCAGCAAAACCCCGGCGCAGCCAACATGCTGGTGATGGGCCCGTGGTATCACGGGCAATGGTCGCGTGATGATGGCACGCACGTCGGCAACGTCAACTTCGCGGCCAAGACCGGCGAGTTTTACCGCGAGAAAATCGAGCTGCCGTTCCTCAACCACTATCTCAAGGATGATGCGAATTTCGACATGCCCAAAGCCTGGGTGTTTGAAACCGGGACCAATCAATGGCGTCGCTATGATGCCTGGCCGCCGAAAACTTCGCGGCAGCGGCAACTTTATTTCCGCGCCGGCAGCCGCCTGTCGTTCGATCCCCCCGCCGCCGGCGAGGCGGATTTCGACGAATATGTGAGCGACCCCGCCAAGCCGGTTCCATACATTCCGAATATCGCCATCAACATGACGCGGGAGCACATGACTGACGACCAGCGTTTTGCCGGGTCGCGCCCCGACGTGCTGGTTTACCAGACGGATGTGCTCGATCGCGACATCACCCTCGCCGGCCCGATCGCCGCCAAGCTGACGGTTTCCACCAGCGGCACCGACAGCGATTTTGTGGTCAAGCTGATCGACGTTTATTCCGGCGATTTTCCCAACCCCGACCCCAATCCAATCGGCATCATAATGGGCGGCTATCAGCAACTGGTTCGCGGCGCGGCCATGCGCGGCAAATTTCGCGACAGCTTCCAAACGCCAACCCCCTTCGACCCCGGCAAACCCGCCCGCGTCGAATGGGTTCTATCTGATGTTTGCCACACCTTCCGCCGCGGGCATCGGATCATGGTGCAGGTGCAAAGCTCGTGGTTTCCGCTGGTCGACCGCAATCCGCAGACGTTCTGCGATATCTACCACGCCAGGCCGGAGGATTTCCAAAAGGCGACCGAGCGGGTTTATCACGCCGCGAAGATGCCGTCGGGGTTGGTGGTGGGCGAGATGAATTGATCTTAGATCTCCTGACAAAAGCTATAAATGAACGCCAAGACGCCAGGGACGCCAAGCGAAGATCGCCAAGAGAACGCGGAATTACCGATGATTTCACTCCTCTTTCCGATCTTGGCGTCCGTGGCGACTTGAAAACGCGAAGAATAATCGTTGGCAGTGGTTCTTTAACTCATTTCCATAGCCAGCACGGGCGGGACGCCGACGGGACGCCCGTGTCACGTCAAAGCATCAAAATCCCCCCGTAAATATTCGCCAGTTTTTTCACCGCGGGGCACCAGGACCGCTCAGTTCAAGGAAATAGCGACTTCAAGATTTCCGCTTCAAGAAGATGAAGAGCAACACCACGCTGATAACGCCGACCGCGAGTGCGAAAAGCCAAAACGCCCACCAATGAAATTCCACCATGAAGGAATAGGAATAGTTGGTGGGACTGTAAAAGGCCGCAAGCATCACGGTTCTCCTCGCTTTTGACTGCTCCGCTCCGGGCGCTCATCGCCGGCGTTCACGCCATGATTTCCCGGATCACTTCACCATGCACATCCGTCAGTCGCCGGTCGATTCCGTTGTTGCGATAGGTCAGTTTTTTGTGATCGATTCCCAGCAGGCGCAAGACGGTGGCGTGAACATCGTAGCACCAGGTGGGGTTGTCGGGGTCGGCGGGCTTGTAGGACCAGTCGTCGCTTTGGCCATGGGTGACGCCCCCTTTGATGCCGCCGCCGGCCAGCCAGTTGGTGAAAACGAAGGGGTTATGATCGCGGCCCTTTGCGCCCTGGCTGCAGGGCATGCGGCCGAATTCGGTGGTCCAGAGGATCAGCGTGTCGTCCAGCATGCCGCGCTGTCTTAAGTCTTTGATCAACGCCGACGCGCCGGTGGCCATGCCGATTCCCAGCGGCAGATGATCGCGGGCGAGGTCTTCGTGACTGTCCCAATTCCGGCGGGGAAAACCGTTGTCTGCGCCCGACCAGATCTGCACGAATCGCACGCCGCGTTCGAGCAATCGGCGGGCGATGAGGCAGTTGCGTCCGAAGTTGCGGGTTTCTTCGCCGGGGTTCATCGGGCCGTCATATTTGACGTCGGGGGCGTTAAGTCCGTAAAGGTCGAGGATATGTTTCGGCTCGCCGGTGATGTCGAGCACCTGCGGCGCCGAAAGCTGCATTTTCGCCGCCAGCTCGTATGAATGAATCCGGGCGTCGAGGCGGGAATCGTCCGGCCGATCTGTTGCATGAGCGCGATTGATTTCGCCCAGCGCCCTCAAAACATCACGCTCGCTTTGCGGCGTGATGTAAGTATCGCCCGGCGGAAAAAGGTCAGCGATTGGATTGGCCGCCCCGGGCCGGATGACGGTTCCCTGATGCTCGGCGGGGAGAAAACCCGCGCCCCAGTTTCCCGGGCCGTTGGGCGCAAAACCGCGCGGATCGGGAAGCACGACAAAGGTCGGCAGATTCTCGCTCAAGCTGCCCAGCCCATAACTCACCCACGCCCCCACGCCGGGAAAGCCCGGCAAGGTGAAGCCCGTCGCCTGCATGAAGGTTGCCGGGCCGTGAACGTTGGATTTGGCAACCATGTTATGAATGAATGCGATGTCGTCGGCGCAATCGCCCAGCGGCGCAACGCAGTCGTTGATCCATTTGCCGCTCCGGCCATAACGCTTCCACGGCCAGGGCGAGGCA
This sequence comes from Tepidisphaeraceae bacterium, assembly GCA_035695715.1. Taxonomy (GTDB): domain Bacteria; phylum Planctomycetota; class Phycisphaerae; order Tepidisphaerales; family Tepidisphaeraceae; genus RYN-428. The sequence continues at coordinate 551 of DASRRM010000113.1, read as the reverse complement.
AGGACGTTGCCGGGATTGGATTGAAACAGCTCAACTTTTTCGCCGGGGTCCCATTTCCGCCCATTGCGTTTTTCCAGCAGCGGCTTGTAGTCGAACGTATCGCACTGACTGGCAGCGCCCGACATGTAAAGCTGGATGACGCGCTTGGCCTTGGCCGGAAAATGGAGCCCGCCGGCGCGATAGACAACGCCATTGCCCGGCGCGCCGGCGCCGAGAAGCCTGTCGGCGCTCAGCAGGTCGGCCAGCGCGATTCCGCCCAGGCCGCCGCCCATGCGCCAGAGGAATTCGCGGCGGGATGGTGAGATGGGTCGTGTCATGGTTACTGTCTATTACGTAGTGACTTACCTAAGGCGCATTGAATTCTAAATACTCAAACTGAGCGGTTTTTAAAGGCGCTCATCGTGACACGGCCGTCTCGGCCGTGCCGGCGACAGGAAAATGCGAATAATAATCGTTGTCAGCGGTTCCTGAACTCATTACATTCCCAGCACGGGCGGGACGCCCGTGTCACGTTGAGCTTGCAAAATTCTCGGTAAATCCCGCATGTTTTT
>DASRRM010000112.1:0-5135 GCA_035695715.1 Tepidisphaeraceae bacterium | reverse complement strand
ACCGGAGCATAGGCATAGAAATGCCCGAAGCCGCCGCCGAGATAGGGCGTTGAACCCATCTGCCAGAACAGCCAATTGAGCGCCTCGGCGCGCTTGCCGCGATCCTTCGGCAGGAAGGCGCCGAATTTGTCCGCCAGGTAGAGCAGGATCGCGCCGGATTCGAACACGCGTCGCGGCGGCTGCTCGCTATAGTCCATGAGCGCCGGGATTTTGGAATTCGGGTTCACGCCGACAAATCCGCTGCCAAACTGGTCGCCGTCACCGATCCGGATCAGCCAGGCGTCGTATTCCGCTCCGCTGTGACCGGCGGCCAGCAATTCCTCCAGCATGATCGTAACCTTGACGCCGTTAGGCGTCGCCAAGGAATAGAGCTGAAGCGGATGCTTTCCGCGCGCCAGCTCCTTCTCATGCGTCGCGCCCGCGACGGGACGGTTGGTGTGGCTATAGCGCCAATTGGGACTGTCGTCCTTCTCCCAGACCCAGACTTCCGGCGGCGTGTATGCAGGTGTATCAGTCATGTTGGGCTCTCGTGTGTCGCTCGATGGGGTGGCCGAATGAATAGAGCGGCGATCGTGGCCTGTGCTGCCGCGGCCGTCGCCGTCGCCGCTCGGCGGCACGCGGGTGGGCGCGTTACCGGATCCTGCATTCCGGATCGGTGAGGGGCCGGCAACCGCCGTCACTGCAAAGATTCAATGGGTGCGGGCACACCGGAGGGTGGAATGGAGGACTCTGACAGGTCCTTGGACCGAACACGACGTCAGGAATCGTTTCCCCGCAGGAAACCACTCCACCTCTCGTTGCGCAGACCGCCACGTCGGCGCTTCCCTCGTTGAGATACTTGCCGTTGATCACACCGATGTTCGGAGCGCTGTTGATCACGTCCACACCGATTTTGCCGCTCGCGATGACGATCCCTTCCAGCCCCGGGAAGGGATTGCAATTGAAGCCGACGGTCCCGCAGGTGCCGCCACCCCCGAAGACTTTGCATCCCGTCGGCGCGACCGGCGGAACGGGTCGCGGAGGTGGAGGAAGCACAAGGGGCGCCAAGAAGCCGAAGATAGCGATGCGGTTGACGTTCCATCCGTCGTCGCCGTCGGTAAACAAGTCGTGGCAGTGGCCGGACTGGACGTGCAGATGAATGCTGTCGATATCGCCAAGCTTGAGGCCCGGCGGGATCGGAATATTGACTGCATGATCCTCGTGATTGTCCCAGGAGTCAGCGTTCTGAACAGTGTTGATGTGGAAGAAGTCCAATGCGTGTCTTCCGCCCGTCAAGTTCACATGGAGGTCAAGACTGCTTTGATGGCACAGGTTGTCGTCGTCCGTCTTCGTATAAAGGACAAGATGTCCAAGGGCCTGATCCGGCTGTCCGTGCAAAAACGGCTGGCGGTAAGACAAGTCGGGAGTCATTCCCCCTCCGGTTCCAAGCCGTTGAGACCGCAGGTCGTCAATCAGAAGATCCTGGGTGCCAACCAAGTTTATCGGCTGACAGCTGTTATCAATATTTGACCAATAGCGCGACACATGAAGCGGAGAATGCGGCATAAGCTCGAAACCGAAATCGCCCGGGTTCTTCAAACCTCCAGGTTCGCAAATATCGGCGAGCTCGCCGCTGTTCAGGAACGATGTGTTTCCACCCGCCAAGGCGCGAACCTGATCGCCGCCGCCCTCAAGGTGGACATATCCGAATCCCGCCGGGTCGGAGATCAGTTCGATCATCTCATGCGACATCACTTTCGCCAAATCATCCAACGTGGCGTTGCACATCGTCGGAATCACGGTGAAATTCGCCGTGCCGAACTGCCATGTGTGAAAGGCGCCGGGGGCGCCGGCCGGCGGCGGGCAGGTCGCGGGCTGATCCGAAAGGTTGACAGTCACGCCGAGGGCTGTGAAATGGGCGTCGTTGGTCGCCCTGAATTCCGGGCTCATGATGACGTTGACCTGGTCGGAAACGTTTCCGCCTGCGCCCCTTTCGCATCCGACAAAATCGGCCAGGACTTCCCGGGTCAGGACATTGTTATGGGACCTTGCGAAAGTGAGCACAGGATCGACGCAGCTCTGAACCGTTTTCTGATCTCCTAAGAAAAACGGAATGTTGATCTTGTGATACTGGGTTGCTGGAAAGAAATAGGAACTGTCAATCAAATTTTTCACAAACTCGTCAATCTCCTGAACCGTCATCGACGGACGGCCTCCAGATTGTTTCAGCGTGTTCGCGGTGGATTGGTCCCATGACATGTCTTTTGGATTAGGATACAGGTAGAGGTTTGTGAAATTGGCGTTTTCGACCGTGTGCCGGAAAGGATTATCCGGGGCGCACACATAAAAGTCGTTGCAAGCGTAGCCGGCCCCCGGACTGAGTGCGAAACCGAGGGCGAGCGAGAGGCAGACCCAGATTCTTCTTGGCATCGTAATTCTCCTGGGCGAGAGCGTGTTCGAGCAACGCCGTTCTTCTGTCCGCGCCAACATCACCCCTCGACCATAGTCCCGGCTGAATCGAACGATACATCCGCCGACAGTGGAGTGCTAGTCCGGCCAGTCACCCGGCCCATCGTGACGTCCGCTTTGGGTCATGAGCTGCCGCGGCGGCAGAAATATGCGGCGTCCGCTTTACCCGAAAGCAGCCGCGGGTGTCGCCAACTGGCGCGGCAGCCAAGGGCCAATAGCGGACATCGCGCCGACAACGCGTCCTCAATAAGAGCCGACCTCAGTCAATTCGAATTATTTTGTCTTGTGAGGCAATGGCGCCTAACTTCGCCTTCTCCCAACGAGCGTAGACTGTGAATCGAAGCAAAATTCCCAATATCCATACCGAAATCACGGAAGCGACAACGAATTGGATGCCGTCGCTCAGATTCTGGCTCAGCTCCTCGGGTATGATCCCGCCAAATTCCAGGTAGGCTGCGATGCCATCCTGCAAACCGATGGCCATTCCTACCAACAGTAACGCGATTGCGTTCAGTAATAGAATTCGTAATCTCAGCCGCACAGCAGTCATAAATATTGCATTGTGGGGCTCATCCGAACTTGCCTGCATTTTTAGTTTTCGAATAAGCGATTTCTGATGTGAACGGTATCGTAGCAGAATCGCCGCAAGCCCGAGAGGTGACAAAGAATACATTACAACGAGGGTTCCAAATACCGCGAGAATAACGTTTTCCCTGATCCAGAGTCCGGTTACTGTCATAGTCGTTATCAAGTCCGAGGAAATAACTAGCAAAATAAGAATCGGTGCCGCCGCGATCCATATGCCGAATCGAAAGATGTGTTGGCGCCAGCGCGATGCTGCAATGAAGTCGGTCAAAAGCGGATCAAAATTTCCAAACCGTTGCGCGTGACCTCGGACCTGCGATAGGATGTCCTTTGGCAAGAAGAGCGATGGCTTACCATTGCTATCCTGCCAGCGACGACATTGCTGGCGGATTTCGCTGACGACGCGGTAATAATCGGTGTTTGCCGCTACTGCCGCCCGAGCCCGGCTCCATGCCTGCAGGACCCGCTGGTGTGCCAGCCGTACCGCGGGAACGCCGCCTTCTTCCGACGTCGTCAGAAGACGCGCCGCGACCAGAGCATCAACGATTTCGCGGGCTTGTGAACCCGGCGTGAACTCGGTCAAGGCGGCAGAACGAACGGAAAGCTGCCAGCGTGCCGTCCCCATCGTGTCGTCGCTTTGCGTAGTGCCAACCAGATGTCGAAAAAGCATCGCCAACGCGTCAAATCCGATGACATTTATCGACTTAAGAGCGTCCTCCCCGGTGCGATCGATGGCGCCGTCAAGACCGCCGAGAGCATCATAGGCGGCAATCGTCAAGCATGGCTTTTCGTCGACCATCTGCCGCGCTTGGAACAACTGCTGTAAAGTAAACTCGATAAGCGGGAGAACGTCACCGCTGCCGGCATCGTTCAGCAATCTTTCATCGAGCGTCTCACCCGTTTGCGATGACCGCTCAAAGGACAAGCCTGCAGCTTGGGCGGGCATGCGGACAATCTCTGCAAGCTCTGCGGAACCCGGACGTGCAAGGTCGTAGCTCGCGCCATCGCGTTTCAATGCGAGCAAGTCAGGATCGGCGACGTATTGCTCGTACAAGTCAGCCCGCAGTGTTCCGATGATCCAGACTTGACGCGTTGCCAGAAGGCTCAACAATAGCTTCGCTATGGCCGTCCGGTCGGTTTCCGCGCCGGTCCCGAACAGGTCATCGAGTTGATCTATAACGAGCAGCAAATGACAGTTGACCTCATGGTCATAGCCATGACGTTGGCGCTCCTGTTCACCCACGCGGCGCAGGGCATTGCGAATAGGGTCGACAGCCACCGGCGTGCCGGTCCGCAACAAGTCGGCCAGTTTTTGGGGTGATGTGCAGTCACCTTGCGCAATTTCGGGCAAACCAAGAAGGTCGGACTGGCCGGACGAAGCTACGTTGCCAAAAATCGCATGCGCCAGGGATTCGATTGGCCTTGGGCCAGGGCGCATGATCCCGATCCGCCAGAGGTCAACGCCCGCAATGACTCCCGGACCCGTCAAGCGCGGGACGACGCCGGCACGAACGAAGGATGATTTGCCGACACCGCTCGCCCCAACGACGAGCAGGAAGGGCACCCCGGAGGAGGCAGCCCGGTCAATTCGCTCGATGGCGCGGGTGACGTCCCGTCCGCGACCGAAGAAGACCGGCGCGTGGGTCGATTCAAACGGCGCAAGCCCACAAAATGGCGAGCCCTTTAGGTCGGTAGGCCAAGCGAGAGCGCGGTGTTCGCCAAATACGTTTTCGTCGATCCAGCCACGCAACAGGCGTTCGAAATCATGTTCGAACTCATCCGTGGTACCGAAGGTCTGGAACGCGGCGCGAAATTCTCCGCTTGATTTTACGAACCAGGTTTGAAAAAACGCGGTCAGCCGCTCCCACTGTTCGCGTGCGACCTCAAGTTTTTTGTAGTCGGTGAGCGAAATGAAAGGTTCCGCGGTCTTCTTGAACACATAGACATCCGGGGTCTTGTGCTTTTCACGAGCCTGAATCGCGCTGAGCACTTCGTATGCGGTGCCGCTGGGATACGGTTCCCCATTCGGCATCGGCTGAAACTCAGCAGGCAATGCGGTTCCGAGGCGTGACCAGAATATCGCAACGACAATATCGCATTGC